>JBBSAT010000009.1:0-60708 GCA_038252025.1 Polyangiales bacterium
GAGGAGCAGCTCGACGAGGCCGCCGTGGATCTCGCGAGCGTCATCAACGGCGAGGCGTGCACCATGCTCGCGAACGAGATCGTCTACTTCCAGAACCAGAGCGCCAGCGATCCTCGCTCGCAGATGTGCATGCCGGCGCTGATCCCCGCGCTCGATGGCCTGGTCCTCGGTCTGCGCACCGAGACCGTCCTCGATGGCGTCGGCCCCGATGGGCTCGCGACCACGCGGCCGGCCGGCATCGCCGTCGAGGCCTCGGTTCGGCTCCGCGATCTGCGCGATCGCATCCCCGGAGCCGGTGAGCCCGTCTGGGAGCTGCCGGTCGCCGTGCCGTTCACCCCGCCGATCGTGGCGCCCTAGAGCCTGGCGAATGGAGCCGGCGCTCGCGTGCTTCCGCCGAGCCTGGCGTCAGCGATCGTAGCCGCTCGGGCTGTCGCCTTTCGGGAGCGTTGGCGCGCCTAGCGCCGGGCTCGGTGCTCCGTCCCGGCCGATGCTCGCCGCGAACGGAGTGAGGGCGCGTGCGACCGCCGCCGCTCGCTCCTGCGGGACGCCGGACGCGATGAACTTGCTGACCAGCGCGTCGAGCCCGGTCACCGAGCCCTCGAGCAGCGATACGAGGCCTGCAGCGACATGGCCCGTGTCGTCGGGCGACTCCATCGCGATCACGCGATCCCCGAGCAGGTCGCGCCATGCTCGGCCCACGTTCTTCGCGCGGACCAGGTCCGGGATCAGGAAGAACGGCTCGAACGTCTTCTGTAGCTCCTCGATCATCTTGCCGATCGGAATGTCCGAGCCGAGGTCGGCGCCGAGGAGCCGCTTCACCTCGATGTGCGAGACGCCGGGGTTGGGCGGCTCGTCCCCGGTCATGAAGAGGTAGCCCCGTCGGCCGCGCTTGTTCGTCGAGTCGAGCGTGGTGTGGTGCGCGGCGACGTACATCGCGAGCTCGTACGACTCGTTCCCGCCGCCGCCGCCGCCCTCGAGGTACATCCAGGTCAGCCACTGATCCATCAGGCGCTCGGTGGACTCGAACTGGCCGACCTGCAGCGGAGCGCGGTCGCCGTTCGCGCAGCCGATGCCCATGAACAGCACCTGCGGGTCGGCGACGCCTGCGTCGATCAACGTCTGCATGAACACGGGCAGCGTCTCGGTCGCGAGCCTGCGCGGGATCGCGCCCATCGAGCCGCTCACGTCGAGCGCGAACACGATGCCGACGGAGGTCGGATGCGCTTCGCTGTCGCGGCACTCTCGGAACTTCAGCCCGAGGGGGTTCATCAGGTCGTGGCACTTCGTCGACCCGAAGACCTCGTGCGCCGGCGCCTGCGCCCGAGCCGAGGTCATCGCGACGTGCGCTGCATGACTGTACGAGCCGTATCCCATCATCGTTCTCCTTTCGTCCTACCAGCCGGGCATCGAGAGCGGTGAGTAGCGCGCGGGGCCGTAGGCCTGCTTCGAAGCGGCGTTCAGTCGATCGCGCAGCATCCAGGCCGTCGTCCCGGTCGGGACGCCGAGGGCGACCTCCGAGAGCAACGAGAACAGCGGCTCGGGTAGCGAGCGCGGAGGCTCGAACGTCGCCGCGCCCCGTCCGCTCACGGGCGTGAGCGCGCGCGCGACGCAGCGCGCCGACATCGCGAGGTCTCTGGCCGCCGATGCATCGCCCGTGGAGAGGCCACGTTCCGGATACCACGCCTCGAACGCGCGACTGCGCGCGGGCAAGCTGCCGCCGACGGCCGTCGCAGTCCCGAAGCCGACGAGCGTGGCTCCGTGATCTCGAGGATGCACCAGCACGTGTGGAGGAAGCACCGCTCCGTGCACCATCCCCGCGCTGTGCACGAAGTGCAGCATCTCGAGCAGGCGCTTCCAGATCCACACGCTGATCCGGCCGTCGATGCCCTCGGGATGGACGTCGATGACCTCGGCGAGCGTGTGCACGAACCCGCTCCGCCATTGATAGACCGCCGCCGGGCGTTCGACCGTGTCCCCCTCCGGCGTCGTCTCGCGCAGCACCCCCCGGGCGATGGGCACGGGAAGGAGCGAGGCGAAGTGCTCGCTGCCGGACACGGTGCTCCCGCGTAGGCGGTCGATCGCCTCCCACTCGCGACGCACCAGATCCCCATCTGCGAGCGAGCGCGTGACCTTGAGCACGCACAGCTCTCCGAGACGCATCGCCCAGCGCGCGCGAAAGACGTCTGTCGAGTCGCCGCGCGCGAGCAGTCCTTCGAGGACGTACACGCGTCCGCCGAGGCTCACGCGCGGCCGGCCATCGTCGGGCATCGCGGAGGTGAGCGCGTCGCCCACTGCGTTCGTCGAACGACAGAAGCGGCACAGAACGAAAGCGTCCCATCCCGGCGCATCGAGCGGTGCGCCGCAGCGATCGCAGAAGAGCACGCGCACTCGCGGAGATCCGGTCATCGGCCCGGGAGGATAACGCGCTTCCTCGGTGGTCGCTCAGCGCTTGGCGCGACTCGACCGTGCCGGCACATCTCTCTTCTTGGTCGGCGCGGTCGCGACCGGCTTGGTGGTCGGCGCGGCGCTCGCAGTCGGCGCGACCGGGGCGCGAGCTCCATCCCAGAAGAGATCCGTGACTGCGTCGAGCACGCCGACGAGCGGCAGGGCCTGGTTGCCGTACCAGGCCAGCAGCCCCCCGAGCGTGTTGCCCAGATACACGTCGCTCAGGACCTCCGCCGGAAGTCGCGCCACGATCTCGCCGCGGTCGACAGCCTTCCGAAAGCGCAACGCGAGCGAGGAGCGGAGAGGCGTGGCCTGGCGATCGTGCATCGTCAGCGCCGTGAAGCGCAGCGCCGCGGCGACCACGTCGGGCAGGAGCGTCGGGTCGGGGGTCCAGATCGCGGCGAGACAGCGGTTCTGCGTGGCGAGCACGGAGTGGATCGCGGCGTCCTGGGGGAGCTCGTCGAGCGCTGCTCGGATCGTTCCCTCCGTCTCGCGCATACGCTCGAGGAGCACGTGCTCCTTGGTCGGGAAGTGGAAGTAGAACGCACCGCGGCTCACGCCAGCAGTCGACGCGATGTCGTCCATTCGACAGGCGTCCACGCCGTCCCGTCGAAAGACCGCGAGCGCGGACTCGTAGATCCGTCGCCGCGTCTCGAGCCGCTGCGCATCTCGGGTAGACACTCGTCGAATTCTGCCAGGACTGGGCCGCATGGGTCTACCTGATCACGCGGATCGAAGGCGCTTCGCCCGCGCCGCCCCCGCGCGACGCTCCGCTCCGAGATCGCGCAGGTAGTCGTCGAAGTCGACCTGCATCGTGTGGCGCGCCGACGCGACGTAGCGCTCGAACATGATCCGCCTCTCTCGCTCCATGTCTGCGCGCACCTCGGAAGCGGACGGAAGCACGTACGCTCCGGTCAGCGTGTCCGCGATCCACTCCGCCTGTGCAGAGGCGAGCGGCATGATCGCGCCGAGGGGCTGCAGTAGCCCGACGAAATAGAGCTTCTCGACGTCCGGATGGAAGACACGTCGAAAGAGCGGGAGGTCGTTGTCCTTCGCGCTCACGAACGAAGCGTCGAAGAAGGGAAACGTCACCGTGTACTCCGTGCAGTACACGAGGACGTCGGCCGGCTCGACGCTTCCATCGACGAAATGGACGCGATCGCCGTCCAGTCGTTCGATGAGCGGCCGGTAGTGAATCGCACCGTGCCCGAGGCGATCCAGGATGCGACCGCTGATCGTCGGATGGGCTGAGCCCAGGCGGTGATCCGGCTTAGGCAGGCCGTAGTGCGTGATGTCACCGACCGCCAGCGCGACGAGACCTTCGGCGATCTTGCGGCGCACGCGCCACGGGACGCGCGGATCGGTCACCACCGTGTCGAGCGGGCGGCCGAGGAAGTACTTCGGGATGACCCATGCACCCCGGCGTGAGGTGAGGATCGTGCGCCGCGCGACGTAGGAAGACTCCACCGCGATGTCCATCGCGCTGTTCCCCATACCGAGGACGACGACGTTCTTGTCCCTGAAGATCTCCGGGTCCTCGTACGCATGCGCGTGCATGACGAGCCCGTCGAGCGATCCGGGAAACGGCGGGTCGGGCCAGCGGGGGCGGGAGTGGTGCCCGTTCGCGACGATGACCGCGTCGTAGTGGATCTGTGCGCGCCCTTCTGGCGTGACCCAGAACCCGCCACCCGCCGCTGGCTCGACCTTCGAGACGCCCTGCTCGAACAGGATCTTCGAACGAAAACCAAAGTGATCGACGTACGCGTCGAAGTAGGCCGCGATCTGAGTGTGGTGCGGGAAGTCCGGATAGTCCGCGGGCATCGGGAAGTCCGGGTACTGCATCCGCGTGCGGCTCGTGTTGATGTTGAGCCCGCGGTAGCAGGCGCTGAGCCCGTTCTTGTTCCGGAAGACCCAGTTGCCGCCGACGCGATCGCTCTTCTCGTAGCAATCGAACGGCAGCCCCCGCTGGTGCAGCACCTTCGCGGCGGCGATCCCCGAGCTACCCGCGCCGACGATGCAAGTACGAGGCAGAGACATCCCCCCGATGGATATCACGCACCGAGCACCGGCGCGGCGGCTCGAATGGCGGCCACCTTCGACTCGACCGGTCCCCAGTCGTCCTCGTCCGCGATGCGAGACCAGAGCGCCTCGACCTCCTCGATGGGCAGCGCGCACGGCTCGTCACCAGCGAGGAGCGGATGGGAGAGCAGCGCCGCGTCCCGAGGGGCGTGCGCTTCCATCGCGAGCTGCAGTCCTGCCGACAGCATGCTCGGCGGACCATCGAAGCGGCCGCGCGCTGGACCGCCGAACACGAGATGGAAGAAGCGATCGAGGGGCGCTCGCGTCTCCCCGAGGTACGCGATGGCGGAGGCGACGAGCGTTCGATCCTCCTCCACGCCGCGCGGGGCGAGACCCATGCGACGCACGAAGCGGCTGACGAAGCGCTCCTCGAAGAGCGCGTCGAACTCGCGCATCACCGGCTCCGCGCGCACGTCCGCGGCGATCGCGCGCACGGCCTCGGACAGCCGGAGCAGGTTCCAGAGCACCGCGCGCGGCTGCCTCCCGAAGGCGTAGAGCCCCATCTCGTCGAAGTACGCCGCCGTGAACCCCGCATCCCAGGAGGGAGCGAACCGCCAGGGCCCGTAGTCGAAGCTCTCGCCGGTCACGACCATGTTGTCGGTGTTGAGCACTCCGTGGACGAAGCCGGCCGCCATCCAGGACGCGACGAGATCGGCGCTCCGATCACGGACCGCCGTCAGAAATGCCATCGGAAGGTTTGCGGCATCGCGGATCTCGGGAAGGTAGTGCTCTGCACAGTGCTCGATGAGCTTCCGGATCTCGGCGGTCTTCCCGAGGTGGGCGAGCCGCTGGAACGTCCCGAAGCGGATGTGGGAGTGCGAGAGCCGCACGAGCGCGCTCGAGCGCGTCGGAGAAGGCTCGTCGTTGCGCTGGAGCCACTCGCCCGTCTCGAAGAGCGAGAACGTTCGCGACGTCTTCACGCCGCGCGCCTCGAGCATCTCCGTCGCGAGCAGCTCGCGCACGCCACCCTTGAGGGTGAGACGTCCGTCTCCGCCGCGCGAGTATGGCGTTCGACCCGTCCCCTTCGTGGCGAGGTCGAGCAAGTGACCGTCCACCGGATCCACCAGCTGCGCGAACAGAAAGCCCCGCCCATCGCCGAGCTGCGGGTTGTACGAGTGGAACTGGTGTCCGTGATAGCGCAGCGCGAGCGGCTTCTCGAGCGACCCCGGCAGCGGCTCGAAGCGAGCGAAATGCGCTTCCCACTCGGAGGGGCTCAGCGCCCCGAGCCCGACTCGCTCGGCAGCGCGCTGATTCCGGAAGCGGAGCACGTGCTTCGGAAAGGTCGCGGGCCGGGCGGTGTCGAAGAGCTCCGGCCCCAGCGCTTCGTGCGCGCGCGAGGGTCGAAAGGTGTTGGACGGTGGAAGCAGCCCTACGCCCTGGACTGACCGCGGCGGGACTGCGCACGCGTCGTGTAGAGCGCGCCGATCTCTTCGGCCGTGCTGAGCTCGGTCGCACCGATCGCTCGGAAGAAGGCGGCGGCCGCGTAGGCGGCGGCGTTCAGGCGATGCTCGTCACGCTCGGGCTCGATCGCCCAGACGCGCTGGTCCTGGCTCGCGCGCAGGATGTGGTCCGTGAGATCGCCTGGCGCGTCGAAGCGGAGCGCCTCGAGCGCGTAGCCGAGCGTCTGGTGCGCGAGCGAGAGGACGGCGATGCGGGGATCGAACTCCTGCATCGCGACCCACTTCGCCTTCTTCGGCGACATCTGGTTCAGCACGGCCGCGAAGGCGTTCACCGCGTAGACGGCGGCGAGCTTGCGCTGCTCCCATCGGAGCTCGGCGAGGATGGCGCGCGGGTCGCCGCGGCCGTCGTCGGACAGGTGCCGCGCAATGCACGTGTTCACGAGCGAGAGGTGCGCCTCGGCCGCGTGGAGCGCGTCCCACGCGAAGAGCCCGCGCAGATCGGCCGTGCGATTGCCGTACACCTCGTAGAGGTCGGCGAACTGCTGATCGGCGGCCATACGCTCGGCGACGATGGCCGCCCACGCCGCGCAGACCTCGTCGATCCGACGCGAGCGCTCGTCGGCGACGATGCGCTCGGCTCGGCTCGGTCGAGCCGTCGTCGGCGCGATCGCGGCGTCCGCGCTCTTGCGTGCGCCGTTGGCCTTCGCGACCGCCTGAGCCTTTGGCCGCACGGCTCGCGCGGGCGTGGGCTTCGCTTTCGTTGCCCGGCGGGCACGACCCCCCGTCGCGCTTCCGCTCTCGTCGTTTCCCCGCTTCATTCGAGGCCGATGATGCCACGGGCGGCGGCGCCGTCGAGGGACTTCCGCGAAACCGCCGCCGCCGAATGGGGGTAGACTGCGCCGTGTGTGCGCGCGCTACGACGTCATCCACACGCCCGAAGAGCTGGCTCGCGAGCTCGGTGCAGTGCTCACGGAGGGCATCCCCGCGCGAAGCACGATCGCGCCGACCGACGTCGCTCCGGTGCTCGTGAGACAGCCCGCTCTGACGCTAGGCCCGATGCGCTTCGGCTGGCCTGGCGCTCGGCCGAAGGAGCGGCTGCAGGTGAACGTGCGGTCCGAGACTGCCGCGCGTGCGCCGAGGTCCCGTGACGCTGCGCGCGCTCGGCGATGCCTCGTGCCCGTCACCGCGTTCCACGAGTGGTCGGGCGAGAAGCGTGCGCGCGTCCACCACCTGCTCGCTGCGGAGCGCGGCGAGCTCATGACCCTCGCGGGGCTGTACGAGATCGATCGAGACGAGGACGGCAAGAGAGCCGCCTTCGTCATCCTCACCACGGCCGCGAACGACGTGGTGCGCCCCGTCCACGATCGAATGCCGCTCATCGTCTCCCCCTCGCTCCGCGAAGCCTGGCTGTCCGAGGCGGAAGATCCGGCGGCGCTGATCGAACGAGTGCGCGAGACGGACGCGCCCCCTATCATCGACACGCCCTTGCCCTCTCCGCCGCGGCCCCAACCGAGATGACCTTCGTCTACTTCGTCGTTCTCGTGGGCGTGCTCATCTTCGTGCACGAGCTCGGTCACTTCATGTGGGCGAAGTTCTTCGGCGTGAAGGTGCTGAAGTTCTCGCTGGGCTTCGGTCCCCGCATCGCCGGCTTCAAGCGCGGTGATACCGAGTACGTGATCGCCGCCGTCCCGCTCGGCGGCTACGTGCGCATGCTCGGAGAGAGCCCCGAAGATCGGCCCGTCAAAGGGGACGAGGGGCGAGCCTTCCCGGACCAAGCGGCGTGGAAGCGCGTGATCATCGTCCTCGCCGGGCCGCTGATGAACCTGTGCTTCCCGCTGCTCCTGTACTTCGTCGTCTACCTGGGCGACACGCAGCAGACCCCGGCCGTGGTCGGGACCGTCTTCCCCGGCCGGCCCGCCGACGGTCACCTCGAGCCGGGCGACATCATCCTCGCCATCGAAGGACACGAGGTGCGGACGTTCCACGAGCTCGGCTTCTACATCGAGCCAGCGGCGGGTGAGGAGCTCGAGTTCACGGTGCAACGCGGCGACCGAACGCTGACCACACGCATCACGCCGACGCTCATGAGCGAGGATCGGCTCCTCGAGCTCACGGAGGACATCGGCCGGATCGGCATCATGCCCCAGACGCCGCTCGCCGTGATCGGCGTGATCTCTCCTTCGAGCCCCGCGGCCGCGGCGCACCTGCGCACCTTCGATCGGATCGTCGCCGCCGCGGGCCGTCCCGTGAGCACCTTCCGTGATCTCGCCAGCATCGTGGACGGGAACCGCGGCTCGATGATCCCGATCACTTACGTTCGTCCGAGCGAGGTGCTCGGGCCGGTGTCGGCGCTCTTCGACATGGACCTCTACGAGCCGCACGTCGCGACGCTCACGCCCGAGCCAGGTCCCGGAAGCGGCCTGACGCGAGCCGGGATCGAGTCTTCCGACCTGTACATCGCGCGGATTCGCGCGGGCTCGCCCGAGCATCGCGCCGGCTTCCTGCCGGGTGACCGCGTGGTCTCGCTCGACGGTCAGCCCGTCCGCCTGTGGGCGCAGCTCGAGGAAGACCTCCGCCACGGCGGCGCGACGGAGCACCTCGTCACGCTCCAGCGCGGCGATCAGGAGCTCACGCGCCACCTGGTGATCGAGCGCGATCCGGACTCCGTCGACTATGGCGAAGCGCTCGCGCTGTTCACGCCGGGCATTCACCACTGGGCGCCCACGACGGTACCGCCGGCCGTCCCCAATCCATCGCTCGTGAGCTACGCATCGCACGAGGCGTTTCGCCAGACCGGCGAGATGGTCACGCTGACGTTCTACTCCGTGCTTCGTCTCGTCGAGGGGCGCCTGACGACGCGCACCATCGGCGGACCACTCGCGATCGCCGAGGTCGCCGATGACGCTGCGCAGGAGGGCTTGCTCAACTTCCTGGCGCTGATGGCGTTCATCTCCGTGAACATCGGGCTCCTCAACCTGCTGCCGATCCCGATGCTCGACGGTGGCCAGCTCTTCTTCATCGCGATCGAAGCCATCTCACGACGGCCCGCCTCCATGAAGGTCCGTCAGGTGGCGTCTCTGCTCGGGCTCGTGATGCTGCTCTCGCTCACCGTGCTCGCGTTCAAGAACGACATCGAGCGCCTCTGGCCCGAGTGGGCCGCGCACTTCGAGGACCGTTGACGCGGCGCTCCCGCGCGAGGTCGGCGCGCACCGGACGGGAGCTCGCGGCCGAAGTGCTCGTGCGCGTGCTGGGCGAAGGCGCGTGGATCGCGCCCAGCCTCGACTCGGCGCTCCGGAAGAGCGAGCTCGAGCCGCGCGAGGCGGCGCGCGGGACCGACCTCGTCTACGGCTCGATGCGCGCGATCGGCCCGATCCTCGCGGCGATCGATCGACAGCGACCGAAGAAGTCCGCCCTCGAGCCGCTGACGCAGGCCGTGCTCGTGGCGAGCGTGTTCGAGCTCTCCGGACATCCGACGCAGGCGCACGCGATCGTCTCGTCAGCCGTCGATCTCGTCCGGCGAGATCGCGGCGAGGGCCTCGCGCGCTTCGTGAACGCGATCCTGCGCAAGCTCGCCGCGAGCCCGCCCGACCTCACGCCGAGGCTGCCGCGAGAGCTGCGCGCGATCCTCGGGCGCTCCATCGGGGAGGCGCGAACCCTCGCGATCGAGGCCTCCCTCGGACACCCGCCGTGGCTCGGGCTCCGGGTCGAGCCGCCGACCGAGCGTGAGCTGGTCCGAGACCTCATCCAGGCCGCGCGACCGGACGCGCAGATCCGGCTCGGTGCCCTCTCAGCGCGCGCGCTGCTCGTCCGCGGTGTCGGCGATCCGCGCTCGCTGCCGCGATTCTCCGACGGGCTCTACGCGATCCAGGAAGAGGGTTCGCAGGTGCTGGCGACGCTCGTCGGCGCTCGGCCTGGCGACCGAGTGCTCGATGCGTGCGCAGGGCACGGCGGCAAGACGGCGGTTCTCGCGCGCGCCGTCGATGGCGGCTCCGTCGTCGCTCTGGACCTGCACGAGGTGAAGCTCGGCTCGATCGCCGCCGAGCTGGATCGGCTCGGGATCTCGCGGGACCGCGTCGCCACGCGCACCGTGGACCTCAGCGTGGGCGCGGGAGGTCTGTCGCCGGACTTCGACCGAGCCCTCGTCGATGCGCCGTGCACGGGCCTCGGCACGCTCGCTCGGCGCCCCGAGATCGCGCTTCGGGTGGGCAAGGAGGACCCCGCGAGGATCGCCGAGACGCAGCTCGCGATCCTGAAGACGGCGGCCGGGCTCGTCCGCCCTGGAGGTACGCTCGTGTACGCAGTGTGTACGCCGACCGAGGAGGAAGGCGTCGGCGTGGTTCGCCGCTTCCTCGCTGCGACGCCCAGAGCGCGCCTGGTTCCGAGCCGCTCGCCGGTCCCCGCAGACGACGACGAGATCTTGCGGATCGGCCCGTGGAGCGATCCGAACGCCGCGGCCGATGCCTATCAGGCCGCGACGTTCGAGATTTCCTGAGCCGACTCTCGGTGGCGAGGGAAACTCCCCAAGGGCACCTCGTACGAAGAATCGAAGCAGCATCCGGAACTTCGGTGGAGCCCGGGTGTCGCACGCAGGTTGGGCGGTCACCGCCGTAGGGGTCGCCGTTCAGGGCCAGTCGTCGAAGAGGCATGATGGAGATCCAGATCAACCTCGGCATCCTGCTCGCCCTCGGCCTCATCTGGGGCTCGCTCACGCTCGCCGAGCCGGGCGCCGCGATGGACCAGACCGCACCGGCCACGCGCAGCCTGGTCACGCTGGAAGATCGCTTCGCCCACGATCACGCCGACACCGCCCTCGCCGAGGAGCTCGCCGACGCGTACCTCGATCTCGACCGGCCGGCCCTGGCAGTCGCCACCCTCACCCGCGCCGACGCCGAGGTCCTGGCCGATCCGGGCGTGGCGCACCGACTGGCGCGTGCGTTCGAGCGCACGGCGCGCGTCGAAGATGCTCTCTCCACGGCAGAGGTCGCGCTCGCCCGGTGCGGCCGCTCGCTCGGTAGCGAGGGCGCGTCGTCCGTCACCGCGATCCCGGAGAGGGAGTGCACGGAGCGGCTGTACGCCGCCCTGGAGATGCACCGGGACGCGCTCGCGCGCATGCACGCCTGGGGCGTGACCGACCCGCGCACCGACCCGCGCACCTCGAGGGCCTACGGGCTCGCCGTCCGCGCTGCCCGTATCATGAGCGCCTCGGCGCAATAGGCCCCGCCCTCGCCCTTTGGGGCGCATCGGCAGATGCTGAGATCCCCGCGCACATCGTCTGCAATTGGCCCTGTGCGGGCGTGGCGCACCGAGGCGTGCTAGTCGATCACGCCTTGACGGGGAATACAGGGGTCGTGACGAGGGCGCGCGTGGAGACGACCTTCGCGGTGGGGATGAACCTCGCGGTGGAGCTGTCTGGGACGGCCGACGATGAGAGCCTCGCCCAGCGCGTGCTGGCGCTGGGGGTCCGCGAATTGGTCGACCGTCAGAAGCGACCCGAGCCCGAGCCAACGCGGCCGCACGCCACGATCGTGGGGCACTCGGCCCCGATGATGGCGCTCTTCAAGATGCTCGACCGCATCAAGAACAGCGACGCCACCGTGCTCGTCCTGGGGGAGAACGGTACCGGCAAGGAGCTGGTCGCCAAGGGCATCCACCACCAGTCGCGCCGCGCGAACAAGCAGTTCGTCGCGACCAACTGCAGCGCGTTCAACGACAACCTCCTCGAGAGCGAGATGTTCGGCCACCGTCGAGGCGCGTTCACTGGCGCGGTCTCGGACAAGCCGGGCCTGTTCGAGGTCGCCGACGGCGGCACGTTCTTCATGGACGAGGTGGGCGACATGTCGCCCGCGCTCCAGGTGAAGCTGCTGCGGGTCCTCCAGGAGGGGACCTTCATGCAGGTTGGCGGAACGGAGCCGAAAAAGGTCGACGTCCGCATCATCGCTGCGACCAACCGAGACCTCTCGGCGATGGTGAAGTCGGGGAGCTTTCGCGAGGATCTCTATTACCGGCTTCACGTCGTCTCGCTGCGGGTTCCGCCGCTGCGTGAACGTCGCGACGACATCCCCGTGCTCGTCACCTACTTCCTCGCGCGGCTCGGCAAGCGCGAGAAGCGCGAGAAGCTCCTCACCCCGCGAGCGCTCGAGCGCCTCACCGCGCACGAGTGGCCCGGCAACGTGCGCGAGCTCGAGAACGAGATGGAGCGGCTCTGGGTCCTCTCTGGCGATGACCGCATCATCGACGAGGACCTCCTGAGCCCCGCGATCGGCCGCCGAAAGACATCGCTCTCGGCGCCCCTCCCGGTGCCCCCCACGAGCAGTACGCGCACCGAAGCGCGGGCCGAGCCGCTCAGGGCGGACGCGGCCCGCGGCGACGCGATCCGGTACGACCCGCGTCCCGATGGGATGAGGACCGAGCCGGGCACTCCGGGCGACGGGAGCAACGGAGTCGACCTCACGGGGAAGATGCCCGACGTCGTCGAGGCGCTCGAGCGCCGCATGATCACCGACGAGCTGAAGCGCGCGCGTGGCAACAAGACGAAGGCCGCCCAAGAGCTGGGCATCAGCCGCCGCAACCTCATCCGCAAAGTTCAAGCGTACGGCCTCGACGAGGTCGGACGACGAAAGTGAGCGAATGCCCGCGCTTGTCCTGATCGCCGAGTCCGACCCCTTCAACCTCAGGTTGCTGCAGGAGGTCTGCGAAGCTGCCGGGCACACGGTGCTCACGGCGATGGAGGGCACCTCGGCCCTGGACGTGGTCGCGCGGAAGCGGCCGGACCTGGTGCTCGTCGACGTCGCGCTGGCGTCCTCGGCTTTCGGTGCGCTCGACTCGCAGGATCCGACGGGCGGGCTCGAAGTGCTGCGCGTGCTCAAGGCGGACATCTCTCTCGCGTCGATCCCCGTCCTGCTGACGACCTCGGCTGCCGACTGCGAAGCGGGTCGCCGTGGGATCGAGCTCGGCGCCGACGACTACCTCTCGCGTCCGTATCGCATCTTCGAGATCCATCAGCGCGTGCGCAACACGCTTCGCCGCGCGTGGCTCGAGCGACTCTCGACGGGCGAGGAAGGGCTCGACCCGCTCACGCGCGCCGGCAGCGCAGCACAGCTCCCGAACACGCTGGACTACGAGATGACCCGCGCCGTGCGCTTCGATCATCCGCTCTCGTGCGTCTCGATCGAGGTGGCGAACCACGACGGGCTGCTCGACGCGGTCGGCCCGCAGCGGGTCGAGCGACTGCTCGGTGAGCTCGCGGCGAGCGTGCGACAGTGCATCCGCGGGATCGATCATCTCTTCCGCGCGTGTGATCGCGAGCTCGTCCTCGTACTGCCGGAGACCGCTGCGGCCGAGGCCCAGGTCGTGATCAGCCGGCTCCGCGAGCGCGCGCTCCACGGGACGCTCGTCGGCTCCGGCGGGCGGGTGACGCCGCAGCTACTCGTCGGGGTCGCAGGTCGCGCCGAGAGCCGCCTCACCGTCGCGGACGCGCTCCTGCGCGCGGCGCGCGCTGCGCTCGAGCCGCTCGGCTGAGCGCTCTCGCATGGTCGAGGCCTCAGACGAGGCGAGCGCCGAGCGCCTTCGACGCAGCGTCGACCAGAGCGCCGCGATCGCAGATCTCGCAGGCCACCTGGATGTCCCGATAGAGGGGACGATCCTCGGTGAGCGTCGGTACGTGCTCTCGAAACGCGCGATGTGCCGCGCGAACCCCGATGCCCGGCTCGACGGGAAGTCGGTGATCGAGCCCCTGCGCGGCAACCAGCGCCTCGATCGAGAGGACGATGCGCACGTGCTCCGCGATCGTCATGCACTTGCGCGCAGAGATGGTCCCCATCGAGACGTGATCTTCCTTGCCCGCGCTCGACGGGATCGAGTCCGCGCTGGCAGGGTGGCAGAGCACCTTGTTCTCCGAGACGAGCGCGGCCGCCGTCACCTGCGCCATCATGAAGCCGGAGTCGAGACCGCTGCGCGGCGCGAGGAACGGCGGTAGTCCGCTCGACATCGCCGGGTTGACGAGCTGTTCGATCCGTCGCTCCGCGCAGTTGGCGAGCTCGGCGATCGCGACGCACGCCATGTCGAGCGGGATGGCCAGCGGCTGGCCGTGGAAATTCCCCCCGCTGATGAAGTCCGCGGTGCCGTCGTCGTTCACGAACACGAGCGGGTTGTCGGTGGCGGCGACGATCTCGCGCTCGAGCGCCGTCCGCACGTACGCGAGGGCGTCTCGCGTCGCGCCGTGTACCTGCGGCATGCAGCGAAGCGAATAGGGATCCTGGACCTTGCGGCAGTCGCGGTGCGACTCGGCGATCGAGCTGTCGGCGAGCAGCGCGCGCAGGTTCCGTGCGGTCCGTTCCTGCCCCGGGTGGGGTCGCACTGCGGAGATGCGCGGATCGAAGGGGCGTGAGCTTCCCTCGAGGGCCTCGAGCGACATCGCACCGGTCACGTCCGCGAGCGTGACGAGTCGCTCGCCGAGCAGCACCGCGAGCGCGCCGACGGCGAGGATGAGCTGGGTCCCGTTGATGAGCGCGAGGCCTTCCTTGGCCTGGAGCTCGATCGGCGTGAGGCCCGCTGCGGCGAGCGCGTCCGCGCCGCTCATGATCTTCCCCTCGTACTCGGCCTCGCCTTCGCCGATGAGGACGAGCGCGAGGTGCGCGAGCGGCGCGAGATCGCCGGACGCGCCGACCGAGCCCTGCGACGGCACCTGCGCATGAACGCCGCGGTTCAGCATCTCGACGAGGAGGTCGACGACGAGCGCCCGAGCGCCCGAGTGCCCGAGCGCGAGCGTCTGGGCGCGAAGCGCGGTCATCACGCGGACGACCTCGCGCGAGAGCATGGGGCCGACGCCGCACGAGTGGCTGCGGACGAGGTTCCGCTGGAGCGCCCGGATCTGCTCAGCCGCGATCCGGGTCTCGGCGAGCGCGCCGAAGCCCGTGTTCACGCCGTAGACGTTGGGCGCTGCGTCTCCAGCCGTCGCCAGGGCGTCCACGGCTGCGCGCGCGCGATCCATGCGCAGTCGCGCGTCGGGCGGCAGGACCACCGTGGCCTTGCGGAGGCCGATCGCCTCGAGCGTCTCGAGCGGGAACGCAGTGCCGAGCAGAGCTTCGTCCATGGGGCGGCGAGCGTGGCGTGCGAGGCGACGAATCGCAATCGGGCCTCGCCTTCGCTCTCACAGCGCGATTCGAACCCGGGTCACCTCGCCCGCCACGATGTCCACCGCCGCCGTCCGCGCGGCGTGCTCGGGCGACCGAAGGGACAGCACGTGATGCCCTGCAGGCAGGTCCGTCTGGAGAGGCGTCGTCCCGAGGCGCCTCGAGCCCTCGAACACCTCGGACCACGGATCGGTCGCGATCCGCAGCGTGCCCGTGCCCCGCGCTGGCGGGTCCGGGGCACGCGTGTGCTCGACCCGAACGTGCTCGCTCGTCACCTGGCGGCGTAGCGCGAAGGAGAGCATCGCTTGCTCGCCTGGCGCCGCGAAGGTCACGTCGTCCTCGACGGGCGCGTAGCCCGCGAGCGAGACCCGCACGTGGTGCGGCCGCGCGGCGACGTCGAGCGCCACCGGGGTCTCGCCGAGCAGCTCCCCATCGATCCGAACCGAGGCGCCGGGGGGTGTCGTCGCGATCCTGAGCGATGCCGACGCTGGCCGCGTCGCGAGCGATAGCTCTCGGACCTCGTGCGCGCCGAGCGTGACGCGCTCGCGCGCCAGCTCGTGTCCGTCGGCACCGACGGCCCTCACCACGTGAGCCACCCCGGCCGTGAGCGGGAGAACGAGGGGCGTCGCGCCCGCCCGATCCCCGTCCACCTCGATGGCGACGCCCATCGGATCGGTCGTCACGCGCAGCTCCCCGCTCGGCGGCGGCGCGAGCGCGAGCGTCGTGCGGGGCTCGGTCGGCGCAGACGGCGGTCCCCCGAACGGATCGAGCGCCACGATCGCGGCGAGGCCGAGCGCGACGACCACGATCGCGATGCCCAGAACGAGGCCGACGGGGCGCTTCGGGTCGCGCGGGATGACCGGGGTCGTCGCTGGGGAGAGCACGCGAGCGGCAGGGGGCGGGCGCGGCGCCGCCGGCGGCGGGTGCGGCTGCGAAGGCGGCGGTGTGTCGCGGGCGATCGTCACCATCGACGAGAGCAGGCTGGTCGACTGCTCCGAGATCAGCGGCTCGGGCTCGGGCGCCGGCGCACGGCCCGTGACGACGGTCGCGTCGTTCGGCACCTGGGTCATCGCCACGCGTGACGGCGGCATCGCGCTGGTCTTCGGGACGGTTCCTGCGGCGCGTGGTCCCCGCGCGTCCTCGGCGACGGCGTCCGGGAACGTCGCGCGCACGAAGCGCCCGATCTCGACGGAGTCGCTCGGCTCGTCCACCTTGCGGAGGAAGCTCTCGAGCTCGGCGCGCATGGCGAGCGCATCCGGAAAGCGATCCGCCGCTTTCGCCGAGAGCGCACGCTCCGCGATCTCGGCGAGCGGCGCGGGCATCCGCTCGAATCGGACGCGGTCCGGGATCTCGCCGCGCGCCGAGAGCTGACGCGCCATGCGTGACTCGCCGTGCGGGAAGAGCGGCTGGCCGAGCACCGCCTCGAAGAGGAGGATGCCGACGTTGAAGAGATCGCTCCGCTGATCGAGCGGCTCCCCGCGCGCTTGCTCGGGCGAGAGGTAGCTGTATTTGCCCTTCACGACGCCGTGCTCCGTGGCGCCCCCGCCGCCGGAGACGACCGACTTCGCGATCCCGAAGTCCGCGAGCTTCACGGCGCCGTCGAAGCTCACGAGCACGTTCGAAGGCGTCACGTCGCGGTGCACGATGTTGACCCGCTTGCCGTCCACGGCGAGCTCGTGCGCGTAGGCGAGAGCTTCGCAGACGAACGAGGCGATCTTCGCGGCGTGGTGCGGCGGCACTGCATACGGCTCCTCCCGCGAGAGCGCGCCCTCCGCCGCGCGGACGATGAGCGCGCGCAGGTCGACGCCGCGGATGAGCTCCATCGCGAGGTAGAACGTCTCGTCCCCGTCGTCGACGACGGAACCGTAGTCGTACACGTGCACGACGTTCGGGTGAGAGAGACGCGCCGCGAGGCGGGCCTCGTCACGAAACATCCGTCGGAACTCGGGATCGGCCGCGAGGTTCGGAAGGATGCGCTTCACGACGAGGTCGCGGGAGAAGCCGTCTTTCCCTTCTTGCCGTGCGAGGAAGATCTCGGCCATCCCGCCCGTCGCGAGCCGCCGCAACAGGCGATATGGACCGAGCGGAATCCCCGCTGTGCGCGCCATCGGCTTCACGCGTCTCGTTTCACTGGGTCGTCAGAGCGATGGCCGCTCCGTCGACCGCGCCGACGCCGCGGACGTCGATGTGCAGGGGTACGCTGCCGGTCAGTCGGGGCGGGATCGCGAACGTGATCTCGTAAGGGCTCGCGCGCCGCACGCGGGCGCGGGCGCCGCCGACCGTGACGGTCTCGCCGCTCGCTCGCGCCGCAAAGCCATAGCCGCGGACCACCACGGTGCAGCCGGGATGTGTGCACTCGGGGACGACCTCGGTGATCCCGACGCCCGTCGGCGTGGGAGCGAGGGTGAAGTCCGTCGTCACCGTCCGCCCGTCTTCCGAGCCGACGGTGATGGCGCCGGTCGTCGCGTCGGCGGGCACCACGACTCGCAGCTCGTTCGTCGTCGCCGCTTGCAGCGTCGCAGCGGCACGCGAGCCCGCGAACGTCACGCGCAGGCCAGCCGCGGCGAGGCCGACGCCATGAAGCGTCACGGTCTGTCCGGGGTACGCGGTCGTCGGCTCCACGCGCGCGAGCGCTAGATCGGACAGCACGCGGAAGTCGTGCGCCGACGTTGACGATCCCTGGAGCCGGACGGTGACGCCGATGCGTCCCGTCACGGCACCGCTAGGAACGGAGGCCTCGATGAGCGTGTCCGTGATCGATCGGATCGGCGCCGCGTGGCCGCCGAAGGTGACCTCGACGATCCCCGCGGTCGTGCCGAACCCCGTCCCGGAGATGCGCACGACCGCGCCGGGGGTCGCGCTCTCCGGCTCGAAGCGAGCGACGAACGGCGGCGTCGTGACGACGAACGGGCGCGTGGTTCGGGCGCTGCCCGCGTTCTGCACCTCGACGACGAGCGGGCCACTGCCTGCAGCCGGGATGCGCACGCGCAGCTCCGTCGCGGTCGCAGCGAGCACGGGGCACTCGAGCCCGGCGAGCGTCACGCGATCGTGGCCCGCGGTCGTCGAGAAGCCCGCGCCCGTGATTCGCACCTCGGTCCCGGGCCCGCCCGTCTCGGGAGCGAAGCTCGCCACCGTGACAGGCGTCAGGACGGTGAACGGGCTCGGAGACGACACCGGCGGGAGGCCGTTCACGACGAGCGAGATGTGATCGCTGGCGGCGCCCGCCGGAATCTCGAGGGTGATCTCGGTCGGCGTGAGGCTGCGGATGGTCAGCGCCGATCCGTGGAGCGTTGCGGCGACCTGACGGATGTCCGTGCCGAACCCGGTGCCGCGGATGTGGACGGTCGCGGAGGCAACGCCCGACGCCGGCTCGAGCGCGCTGATGGTCGGCGCGGCCTGGACGGTGAGAGGGCTCGTCGAGTAAGCGCGGCCAGCGCCGCGCACGTCGACGAGGAGCGTGCCCGTCGTAGCGGCCGCGGGAACATCGAAGACGAGGGTCGTCGCCGTCGCGGACACGACGCGGGCGGCCGTCCCGTTCACGAAGACCCGATCGAGCGCGGCGCGCGGCGCGAAGCCGGTGCCCGTGATCGTCACGCGACCTCCGGGAGAGATCACGCTGGGCGCGAACGATGCCACCTGGACGCCGACCTCGACGGTGAACGGCGGGCTCGTCACCTCGCCCGCGGAGGCCACGCGGACGACGAAGCTCCCGCTCTCCGCGTTCGTCGGAACGATGACGAGGAGCTCGGTGGGGGTGGCCGTGCGAACGACCACGGGCAGGGCCCCGAGCGTCACGATGTTCTCCGTGATGCGCGGGGAGAAGCCGTCTCCCGCGATGCGGACCTCGGCGCCGGGCGGAGCCTGCGGCGGGCTCACGCCGCTGATCGTCGGCGCTGCCGGCGCGGCTAGGACGCGAAACTCCGGCCCCTCGACCGTCGTTCCGTCGGCCGTTCGCACGCGCACGTGGCCGCTGGTGGCCCCGGCCGGAATGGACACCGTCCAGCGATTCGGCAGCCGGGTCGTCACGGGAAGAGTGGTCTCGCCGAGGGACACGGTCTGGTCGGCTCGGAAGAACCGTCCGACGATCTGCACCACGGTCCCGACCGGCCCAGAGGTGGGCTCGATGCGCTCCACCACGGGCGAGGGCGTTCGCACCTGGGCGCCGGCCCTCCCAGGCGTGACGGAGCTGAGCAGCAGCGCGGCGAGCGCCAGACCAAAGGAGATCGTACGCATATCGGGGCAGAGCATACCAACCCCGACCGCAGATGGCTCGGGGACGCCGCCCTCCCGGACGCGAACTTCGGGCAGGTCAGTTCACGAGCGTGATCGGCACCACGACGTCGACGGTCCGGCTGCCCAGCTCTGCGGGGCCCGCGCCGAGCTCCAGGCGGCCCAGCGCCGTCTCGATGCACTCGATCTCGTCGGTGTCGCCGACGTTCGTGATCTGCACGCCGCTCGCCGTCACGCGGCCGCTCCGGCCCTCGACGGTCAGGCGAACGCGGATCGTGGCCTCGGCCTCGGCGCCCCGGACGATGCCGTCGCGGTGGCACGTTGCGAGCGCGGTTCCGAGCGTACCGGCCGAAGCCGTCGCAATGGCGCGCTGCCAGCCGTCCGGCGCGGGCGCGCCGCTGATCGTGGCGATCTCGACGCGCGCACGCGGGCCGGTCCCCGGGATCACGGTCCGCTCCGCGTCGTCGTGCCAGGAGCGATAGCGCTCGGTGTCCTCGCGGGCGATGACGGACCCGTCCGGGCCGACCAGCTCGAGGAAAGCGACGTCCATCCGGACCATCGTCACGGCGGCACGCGGGCGGACGAGACAGCTCGATCGCTCGGGATCATCGAACCCGAGAAAGAACCCGACGCGAAGGGCCGCGCCCTCCGTCCGCGCGGCCTCGAGCGTGGCGGCGCGCGCGTCGCTCGCGACGAAGCCGATCTCCTCCATCCGCGACGGAAGCAGCTGCACCGACCCGGAGAACGCGCGGAGGTTCCGGTCGGTGTCGACCGGAAGAAACTCGTCGTCCGCCGACCCGAAGCGCCAGGGGCCGTCGACGAGCACCGAATAGAGCTCTGCGTTCGCTCCGCCCTCGGACGCACGGCATGCCGCGTACACGGCGTCGAGGTCCGGGAGGGGGAGATCGTCGGCGCGCGCCGGCGAGACCAACGCGAGCATCACGAGCAGAGCGGTAAGGATCGTTCGCATCAGCCAGCAGGGTAGCGCGAGACGATGGTACGCACCGGTCGGTCGACCGAGAGGACAGGGCTCGTGACGAGATCACGACCGTCGGCGTGGAAGAAGAGCGACTCGCCGATCCCGGGGAAGCCCAGGTTCGCGTGGATGCCGCCCGCGCGCGTGAACTTGAGACCGCCGTGGATCCGCTGACGAAGCGCGAGGTGCGCGCGAAGCCACTCGCCGCTACGCCGGTCGCGCACCGCGACACAGACGTCCTTGCGCATGTGGTACTCGGTGTTGCGCGTGACGAAGACCTTGTGGACGCGACGCTCTGCGCTCTGCTGGGCCATGCTCGTACCTGCCTCTCCACCGCGAACCTACGCGCGAGGAGAGAGCGACCCAAATTTCCGACGAACCACCTACTGGTGATAGTCGAGCGCGAACGCCATCGGAACCGGCATCATCGGGCCCTGCTGGGTCGCCCGCGTCGTCATCGTGTGACCATCGGCGCTGAGCTCGTAGATGTTCTAGCGGCGGCCGATCGTGGTCTCGAAGTACTGCTCGAGGTGGTCGCCGCGGAAGTACTGACGCACCGAGACCGTGCTTCCGTCCGGTAGAGGAAAGTCCTGCGCGACGCCCGGGCTCGTGGTGTACGTGAAGCGTTGGTCGAACACGACCGTGATCTGCCCCGCCGGGAAGGCGATGTCGATCCGGTCGTTCACCGGCGTCTGATCGTGCATCTGCGTCCGAGCGAGGCTCTGGAGGAAGAAGTTCATCTCCGTCACCGCCCGCTCGATCCCGCGATCGACCGCCGCCTGCCCCGCCGTGTGGCTGACCGCGAGGTTCCACTGGCCGGTGTAGAGCGGGCGAAGCTGCTCTTCGGTTCGGGTGGCCGACGCCGGGGCATCCTGAGTTCGAGCGCCGGTCGGCAGGGCGAGCGCGCCGACCAGACAGAGGAGGGAGGCGAGTGCGTACCGCATCGACTCCTAGACTGCCAAGGGGGGGCTGTTTCTTCAATCGCTCGCGCATCGAGGCGCGATCTATCCTGCGCGCCGTGCCGGAAGCCGTGATCCATGCGTACGCAACCTATGCGGAGCTCGGGCTCGCGACGCTGACGTTCGCGTCGCTCTTCGTCATCACGGCGCCCTACGGCCGCCACGCGCGCAAGGGCTGGGGGCCCGCGATCTCCCAGCGCGCGGCCTGGGTGTGGATGGAGCTGCCGGCCAGCGTGCTCTGGGCGGTGATCTACGCCTTCGGATCACACGCGCTCGAGCCGGCGCCGCTCGCGCTGCTGGCGCTCTGGCAGCTCCACTACGTGAACCGGACGTTCATCTTCCCGTTCCGCATCAAGGCGGAGGGCAAGACGACCCCCGTCTCGATCGTGCTCACCGCCATCGTGTTCAACACGCTCAACGCGTACATCAACGCGCGCTGGGTGTCGGAGCTCGGCAGCTACCCCACGAGCTGGCTCCTGGACCCGCGCTTCCTCGTCGGGACGGGCACCTTCCTCGTCGGCTTCGCCATCAACCAGCACGCCGACTGGGTCTTGATGAAGCTCCGGAAGCCCGGCGAGACGGGCTACAAGATCCCGCACGGCGGCCTCTATCGCTTCGTGACGTGCCCCAACTACCTGGGAGAGATCCTCGAGTGGACCGGCTTCGCGATCGCGGCCTGGTCTCTCCCGGGCGTCGCGTTCGCCGTCTACACGATCGCGAACCTCGCGCCGCGCGCGGCGAGCCACCACGCGTGGTACCGGGAGAAATTCCCGGACTATCCGGCGTCACGAAAGGCGCTGATTCCTCTCGTCTGGTGAGCGCGCGTCGCGACCTCAGAGATGCTCTTCGCCGAGCACCGCGTTGTCGATCAGCCGTGCGGTGCCGATCCGCGCTGCGACGACGATGACGGCGCGGTCACCCGTGTGCTCCGTGATCGCCAGCGTCTCCGGATCGGCGACCGTGACGTAGTCGATCGAGTCGAACGCCGGCTCGATGTGCTTGCGCGCGATCGACTCGAGGACGTGGCGCTCGCGCTCGCCCCGATCGAACGCACCGATCGCGTCGCGGATCCCGCGCGCGATGGCGAGCGCTCGGATGCGCTGATCGTCCGACAGGTATCGGTTCCGCGAGCTCAGCGCGAGGCCGCCCTGCTCTCGAACGGTCGGCATGCCCACGACCTCGATCGGGAGATCGAGATCGCGCGCCATGCGCTCGATCACCTTCCACTGCTGGTAGTCCTTTCGCCCGAACACGGCGACGGATGGACCCGCCAGCGCGAAGAGCTTGAGGACGATCGTCGTGACGCCGGCGAAGTGCCCCGGCCGATGAACGCCTTCGAGCGAGTCGGTGAGACCTTTCACCTCGACGACCGTGCTGAAGCCCTCCGGGTACATCGACTCACGCGACGGCGTGAACAGCACGTCCACGCCCGCGTCTCGACAGCGCGCGAGGTCGGCCTCGAGCGGACGCGGGTAGCGAGCGAAGTCGTCCTTCGGTCCGAACTGCATCGGGTTCACGAAGAGGGTCACCGCGACGAAGGTCGCGCCGTGACGGCGAGCTTCGTCGACGAGGGCAAGGTGCCCGTCGTGGAGCGCGCCCATCGTCGGCACGAGGCCGGTGCGGGCGCCCGACGCGCGCGCCGCGTCCATGACCGCGCGGAACGCCTCTCGCTCCTCGACGACGACCGTCATGCGTCGGTGGGGCCGTAGCCCCGTGGAAGCTTCTCCCCGCTGGCCGCCGTGCGGGGCGCCGAGCCGCCGGAGAACGAGTGCGCGGCGTCGGGGAACGCGCCCGACTTCACCTCGTCGACGTAGCGCGCCATCGCATCACGCCCACCATCGAAGAGCTCCGCGTACCGCTTCACGAACTTGGGCTTGAGCTCCGGCGTGAGGCCGAGGAGGTCGTAGCAAACGAGCACCTGCCCATCGCAGTGCACGCCAGCACCGATGCCGATCGTCGGAATGCCGACCGCCTCGGTGATCTGCCCGGCGAGAGCGGTCGGGATGCCCTCGAGCACGACGGCGAACGCGCCCGCATCGGCGACGGCCCGAGCGTCACGAAGCACGCGGCTCGCGTCGTCCTCGCTCTTGCCCTGGACCTTGAAGCCTCCCATCGCGTGGACGCTCTGGGGCGTGAGACCCACGTGGCCCATCACGGGGATGCCGGCGTCGACGATGCGCGCGATCGCGTGCGCAACGGCCTGCCCGCCCTCCAGCTTCACGGCGTGCGCGCCGCCCTCGGAGAGGAACCGGCCCGCGTTCCGGAGCGCGTCGTCTGCCGAGACCTGGTAGCTCATGAACGGCATGTCGCCGACGACGAGCGCGTGCTTGGTGCCGCGCGCCACCGCTCGGCAGTGATAGAGCATCTCGTCCACCGTCACCGGCAGCGTCGAGTCGAGCCCCTGGACGACCATGCCGAGCGAGTCGCCGACGAGCAGGATGTCGGCCCCGCCCTCGTCGAGCATCCTCGCGAACGTCGCGTCGTAGGCAGTCACCATGGCGATGCGCTCGCCTCGGGACTTCATCTGACGCACGAGCGGAACCGTCACGCGCGGCCTGGCCGCGCCGGGTGCTTGCTGGGTCATGGGATCGCCGCCTCAGGTCGCGGCCGTCGTCATGACGGTCCACGCCCTACTCGACTCGTGGCGGAATGTAGCACCGAGACCCGCCGCTCGCAGCACTAGGCCGCGACGGGAGGGCCGGCGCTCACATCGGGCCGCCGGGCGGCTCGATCGTCGGGGGCACGAGGAAGTAGATCGCGCGCGAGTCGAGCTCCGTGAAGCCGTCGCCGATGACGTGCAGCGTCGCCAGGAAGAGCTGCGGGACGCCGGTCGGCATGACGGTATCGTTCTGCTTCACGAAGATGTCGAAGCAGACGCGCTCACCGGCGGTCACGTCGGGGAACGTGTCGGGGTACGTGTCGCCGTCCGTGTCGATGGCCGGACGCGGCGCGCAGCCACGCGCCGCATCGCCCGCCTCGTTCGCCTCGATGTGATGGACGAACGCCGCGAAGGAGTCGACGGCGTCGCTCGCGTCGTCTTCGTAGCGGATCGAGATGTCGAGGCGCGTCGCTGCGGCGAGCGACCGGATCTGGTCGACGACGGTCGTGCTGACCGAGCCGGCCGCCGCGACGGTGACGAGCGGCGCGCCCGTGCCATCGACCGCTCCCGAGTCCATCGCGATGGCGTTGAGATCGGCCTGCGCGCTCGTGCCGTTCACGGCGACGCCGATCACGCGGATGCGCGCCGCCGTGACTGCCGGGAGCATCGTCGCGTACGTCGTGTAGCCCGCGTACGGGTTCGTGCCGCCGCGACCGTTGTGGAAGGAGATGTCGGTGATGAGCACGACGATCGGGACGGCGCCCGAACGGAAGCACGGGTAGCCGAACGTGCCGGCCGGACAGGTGGTCCGTGCCGGGATGGTCGGCGAGCTGCTCCCGCTCGCGACCGACGCGCCCGTCGCGACGGCGTAAAGCGAGGGCACGTCGCCCTCGGGCCCGTCACCGCCGCCACCAGCGCTCATGGCGTTCACGCCGGCCTGCGCCAGCGCCGCAGTGCCCGTGAGGTCCTGCCGGTTCATGTAGAGCCAGGTGTCGGCGTAGTCCTTGAAGTCGCCGACGCCGAAGTAGGTGTCGGGGATCATCGCGCGGACCTGGTCGATGATGCCGCTGCCGGCGGTCGAGAGGCTCGTCCGCACGTTCGTGATCGCGCCGCCCATCGAGCCGGTCGTGTCCACCAGGAAGTAGACGTCGGCCACGCGGATGTCCGTGGCGAAGTCGAGCGTGTCGCGCATCGGATCGGCCGGCATCATGTAGGGCTCGAGGAAGACGAAGTTGCCGCGCGTGCGCGGGCTGTCCGTCGGGTCGAGCGGATCGCTCCCGCTGGCGACCTCGACGAGATCGGAGACACCGTCGCCGTCACTGTCCGCGTTGGTCACCGTCATCGCGCCCGGATGGGCGAGGTCGAACGCGTGCTCGTCCGCATCGGAGAGCCCGTCGCCGTCGCTGTCGGTGTCGCGGAAGTCCGGGATCATGTCGTGGTCGGTGTCACGCGGCGGCGTGCTCAGGTCGGTGTCGCCCGCCTCGTCGATGTCGGGGATTCCGTCGTTGTCGCTGTCGGCGTCCCAGCGATCGGGGATGCCGTCACGGTCGGTGTCGACGACGGACTCGTCGCGATCGCTGATGAAGTCGTTGTCGCTGTCGGTATCGAGGTAGTCCGGCGTCAAGTCACCGTCGGTGTCGAGCGGGCTCGTGGGATCGGTGCCGATCTCGTCGGTGTCGGGGATCCCGTCGCCGTCGTTGTCGAGGTCGCGCGAGTGGGGCTGTACGTCGCCGTCGGGATCGGCATCGCCCTCGACCGAGTCGGGGACGCCGTTGCCGTCCGAGTCGAGGTCGCGGAAGTCGGGTGTGCCGTCGCCGTCGGTGTCGAGCGGCATGCCGTTCGGGTTCCCGCCCTCGAGCATGTCGCTCACGCCGTCGCCATCGCTGTCGGCGTCGAGGTAGTCGGGCGTTCCGTCACCGTCGGTGTCGTCGTTGGTCGCGCGGCCTTCGTAGATGTCGGGGATCCCGTCGCCGTCCGCATCAGGCAGGATCGGACCGCCTCCGTCTTCGCCTTCAGCTGCGCCGTCGCGGCGTGGGCGAACGGTGCCACCGGGATCGCAGCCCGCGCTGACGACGGTGAGGGCGAGAGCACAAAGGGTAATGAAGACGCTTCTCGTCACGACGACCTCCGAGAGCGGGAGCGCGACAGCGCACCGACACCTCGATGCTACTCCGCTCGAGAGCCGCTGCGAAGGGGCGTTCAGCGACCGAGAAAACGTGAGGCGTCGGAGCCGAGGGACCCGGCGGACGCGAGCGGGAACGAGCAGCGGTCCTGCGCGCAGGCGTACACGACCGGCCCATCCTGAGCGGGGTATCGCCCCTCGTCCGGCTCGCTCCTTTCCACGACGCGCAGGGGCTCGTCGAGCGCGAGGACCGCGCGATGGAGGGCGATCGTCCGGGGATCGGCCGCCTCGCCGACCACCGAGAACCGCACGATGCCGGAGTGGGCCGCCTCGAGCGCGAGCAGGATCTCGCCGACCTTCCGGCCGAGCGGTGCGAGCGCGGCCGGATCGGAGAGCGCGTCGAGGATCGCGAGCGCGCGCGACTCGTCGCGAGAGGCTTCGTCCGAGCCGTCCTCTTCGAGCCGCGCGAAGGCGAGGAGGAGCGACGCGGCGAGGGCGTTCTCGGTGGGCGGAAATCGGGGGACCGCGAGCGTGCCATGGGCGCCGTCTTCCGCCGTCCGCGAGGCGAGCAGGATCGCGTCGCTCGCAGTGAACGCCAAGAGCGCCGCGTCCAAGCTGTCGCGAGCCAGCGCGCGGTAGCGTCGATCGCCGCCGGCTTGCTCGACCGCGAAGAGCGCACGCGACATCGCGATCTGATCGGCGAGAAACCGTGTGTCTCCGGCGGCGCCCGCTTCGTGTCGGAAGAGCCCGCGGGCGTCGCGCGCGGTGCGGACGATCACGTCGGCCGCGCGGGTCGCATCGGCGAGGGTGCCGAGCTCCGGAGCGACCTCGGCGAGACGCGCGAGCGCGGTGATCAAGAGCCCGTTTGCGGTGGCGAGGACTCGGGTATCCACCGTCGGGATGCCGCGCGCCCGGCGATCCGCATCGCTGAGCGTGGCGTACTCGGCGCCGAGCGTCGCCGTGCCGTCGGGGAGCCGGAGATCGGCGTCCTGGCTGGCGTAGAGGGCTCCGTCGTCGCGCATGAGGAACGCGCGCACGTAGCGCACGATGTCCAGGGCGCGGGCACGCCAGGCCCGGTCCAGAGACGCACGGAGCGCGAGCGCGAACCCTTCGATCGCGCCGGCCTGCACGGACGCGATGCGCTCGTAGTGGGGGTGCTGCCAGTCGCCCTGCTCGGAGTACTGGTACATGCCGCCCCAGATCGGATCCAGCAGCTCGGTCTCCCGCTCGAGCGTGAGGATCGCGCGCTCTCGAAGGAGAGGATCCGAGCCGAGCCGCGCGCGAAGCAGCGTGTGCTCGACGGGGCCTTCGAACGGGTATTTCTGCGGGGTTCCCCAGCCGCCCATCGCCTCGTCGTAGAGATCGTCCAGCTGGTGGGTGAGCGCGGCGCGCAAGACCTCGAGTGCGACGTGCTCGCCGACCCTCGGCTCGGTGGCGCGCGACGGAAGCGAGGCGCCAGGCGCACGGCCGGCGTCGATGTCGGAGGTGATCGCGCCGAGGATCTCGAGCAACGCGGCGCTCGTCCGGTGCCCTCGCAGCGCGAGGATCTCGGTGCCGTCCGGAGCGAAGACGATGGTCGCCGGCCAGCCGTACTCGGCGTAGCGCTCGGCGAGGTCGGGGCGCAGCTCGGCGTCCTCGCGCGCGGCGACGAAGCGCTCGTCGAGCATCGAGACCACCTCCGGGTCGCGGTAGGTCGTCTCGTTCATGACGTGGCACCAGTGGCACCAGTCGGCCTGGATGGAGAGGAGGACCGGGCGGCCGTCGTGCGCTGCGGCCTCGAGCCCGGCGTCGAGCGAGACCCAGGCCGGGCGCGCGGGAGCCTGCGGCGGACGACGTTGTGCAGAACCGCAGGCGAGGAGGAAGCCGACGAGCATGGGCGCGAGCCAGCGATCGAGTCCGGTCGGCATTCCTGTCGCGTGGTCTACGCCGGCCCTCGCCGGCTCGTTACCCTGCGCGATGCGATGCTCCGCTGCCAGCGCACGCGCGGCCTGATAGCATCCCGGGCCATGCTCGCAGCGCCGCCGCCGCTGACCGACCGAGACGAAGTGCTCGCGCTCGTCCGGTCCCACCACGCAGAGAGCCCGTCGACGAG
The DNA here is from genome assembly GCA_038252025.1 of Polyangiales bacterium. GTDB lineage: Bacteria > Myxococcota_A > Polyangia > Polyangiales > Sandaracinaceae > JBBSAT01. The sequence continues at coordinate 28,034 of JBBSAT010000009.1, forward strand.
GCTCTCGCCGACCGAGATCGACATCGCGTCGATCGACGCGCTTCCGACGCTGCGCATCTCGCTCACCAGCGTGTGCGAGGGGCGAGGCGTGCGAGTGCTGCCGGTTCGGCCCGCGCCGAGGCCGCCGGTCGGGTACACAGCGCCGAAGATCGACTGCTGGGCGCTCGACGGTCTCGATCTTCCGGCCGACGCGCCGATCGGCCGACGCGCCGAGCGCGCGCTCGAGGGCGAGATGCCGTGCGACTGCGAGCGCTGCGCTGGGCGTGGAGAGCGGCGCTGCGACGTGTGCGGCGGGTCGGGCCACACGCAGCGCGGCCGCCACCGGCACCGCTGCAATACCTGCAACGGCCGCGGGCAGATTGCGTGCGTGTCCTGCAACGGCCTGGGCGGCTTCGTGGGCACGCCGATGGCGTGGTCGGCGATCGTGGAGAGCACGGCCGTCCGCATCGTGAAGGGGCCGGGGCTCCCCGATGACGCCGCGCTCGCCATCGACGCGGCGCTCGAGAAAGGCGGGGGGACGCTGATCCACCGGCAAGAAGGAGCGCGCGTCGAGCGCGCGGAGCTCCCGACGCTCGGCTACCGCGCGCCGGCGGCGAACCCTCTCGTGGAGGGCATCGACATGCTGCTCGCCGAGCTGGACACCGCCGGCACCGGGCGCGTGCGCATGCAGCGGCTCGAGGTGCGCCGTGCCGCGGCGTTCCGCGTCTCGGCCAAGGACGGGAAGAGCTTTCTGATCTGGGGCGGACCCATCCGCGTGGTCCCGGAGGACGCGCTCGAGAAGCCGAGCGCGGAGATCTTGCGATCCGTCGTGTTCGGGGCGGGCATCCTCCTCGCCGGTGCCGTCCTCTACCTGCTCACGCGCTGACGGCTCAACCGCACACGCAGCCGGCCGCATCGCGCGGCTCGCACGCGAGCACACGGCCGCGCACGTCGAGCTCGATCGCGCAGCAGCGGAGAACGAGCGCACGCAGCTCGGCGCGCGCACGCTGGACGCGCGTCCGGAGCGTCGAGAGCGGCACGCCGAGCTCGCGCGCCACGTCCGCCTGGCATCGCCCTTCGAGATCCACTGCCCGCAGCGCCTCCGCGTGCGCGGGCGCGAGGATCGGAAGGAACGAAAGCATGGCCGCAGCCAGCAAGCGTTCGACCTCGGGCTCCTCCTCGCTCACCAGCTCGGGCTCGAGGAGGAGCTCTGCCTGACGCGCGTGCTCCCGTGCGCGCCGTCGATGAAGATCCGCCACCGTTCGACGCGCGATCCCGTGAAGGAAAGACCCGAGTCACTCGCGAAGACGAAGCCCTGGCAGGGCCTCGGCCACACGAGCGAGCGCGTCCTGGACGACGTCGTCCACGTCGGCGGGCGGCACGCGGCGCGCCACGAACCCCCGCACCTCCGCGCGTAGCTCTCGCCATGCGACGTCGACGTGGGGCGCGGTGTGTCCGCCGTCCACGTCAGCCGCAACAGCTCGGGGCGCAGCACGCTGCGGCGCCGGCCGGTCGCGTCGCGCGGATCGAGGCCGAAGCGACGAAGTCCTCCGCGCGAGATCCCGGAAGCCAGCCCGCGATGAACTCGCGGCTCTCGGCGCGCACGTCGACGACGACGGCCGTGAAGCCAGCGTTCGTGAGCGCCGACTCGACCTCCGGCACGGTCCAGGCACCAGCGACGCACGCCGAGATCGCGAGCGCGGTGCTCTTCAGCTCTGCGGGGATGGGGACCAGGGCGATCACGTCGGAGATCGCGATCCTGCCGCCTGGCTTGAGCACGCGGAACGCCTCGCGGAAGACGGCCTCCTTGTCGGGCGAGAGGTTCACGACGCAGTTCGAGATGACCACGTCGATCTCCGCATCGCCGACGGGAAGTCGCTCGATCTCGCCGAGGCGAAACTCGACGTTGGTGCTCCCGGCGCGCTCGGCATTGCCGCGCGCCTTGGTCAGCATCGCCGGCGTCATGTCGACGCCGATCACCTTGCCCGTCGTCCCGACCTGAGCGGCGGCGAGGAAGCAGTCGAAGCCCGCGCCGCTGCCGAGGTCGAGCACGACCTCGCCCGGCTGGAGGCTCGCGATCGCGCGCGGGTTGCCACAGCCGAGGCCGAGGTCCGCGCCCTCGGGGACCGCCGCGAGATCGTCCTGGGAGTAACCGAGGGCGAGGCTCGAGCCGCTCGTGGGAGCGCAGCAGCCCGGCGCGCACCCCACTCCGAACGGCGCTTCGGCGACCTTGCCGTAGTGATCACGCACGCTGGACCGGATCTCGTTCTTCTCGTTCGTTTCCATCTTGGCTTCTCCTGTCAGATCGATGAATCGGCTCGCTGTGCCGTCGGCGGCAACCTCTGCGAACGCTCCTGCCAGATCAGTCGTCCTCCGCGCCCGACGGACGGAGGGAATCGTCGAGCTCCAAGAGCCGAGCGCGGATGCTGTCGCGTGCGACGCGGAAGCGAGCGCGAATCGCGTCGGGCGCGACGCTCGGATCGTCCGTGGCCGGATCCTCGATCGGCCAGTGACACCTCGCGGCCTTCGAGAGGAACGCGGGACAGACCTCCTCCGCGCAGAGCGTGACGACGAGATCCACACCCGCCGGCTCGATCTCGTCGACGGACTTCGAGCGGTGGCTCCTGAGATCGACTCCGAGCTCGCGCATCGCGTCGACCGCGTAGGGGCTCACGCGCGACGGGCGGCTCCCCGCGCTCGAGACGCGAACGGTGTCGCCGAAGCGCGCACGCGCGAGCCCCTCGGCCATCTGACTTCGCGCCGAGTTCGCGACGCAGAGGAAAAGGACGTGCCGCGGTCTCATCGCGCGGCCTGAGGGACGGGAGTGGCGAAGCGGCCGAAGACGAGCAGCGCGAGCCCGGCGCCGACGAGCTGCGCGACGACGAACATCGGAACGTCCACCGGACGGATGCCCGCGAACGTGTCGGTCAGAGCCCGTGCGATGGTCACGGCGGGGTTCGCGAACGACGTGGAGGAAGTGAACCAGTACGCGGACGCGATGTAGGCGCCGATCGCGAACGGCGTCGCGTCGGGTCTGTGCCTCGGGACGACGAGGACGACGGCGAGCAGGCCGAACGTGGCGACCGCTTCGCCGAGCGCTTGGCCCGTGCCCGAGCGCTCGTGGGTCGAGACGGAGAGCAGAGGCGCCTCGAACATCGCGTGGGCCACGATGACGCCAGCGATCCCGCCCGCGATCTGAGACGCGCAGGCGACGGCCGCGTCGATGCCGCGGATCGCGCCGCGCGCCGCCTCGGCGAGCGAGACGGCAGGGTTGAGGTGCGCCCCGGAGATCGGCCCGAACACCAGCACGAGCGTCGCGAGCCCAGCGCCGGTCGCGAGCGAATTGGCGAGCAGGGCGAGACCCACGTTCCCGCCGGAGAGACGGTCCGCCATGATCCCCGAGCCGACCACGACTGCGAGCAGGAACGCGGTGCCGAGGCCTTCACCGAGCGCGCGCTGACCGAGGGTCATGGACAGCACGCGCGCTTGGGTCGCGTGACCTCGCGGGCAAGTCCGCCGAGCAGAGCTGCGAGACCGGGCACGCTCGCCACTCGCTCGCGATCGATCGCGTAGTGGATCCAGGTCGCGCGCCGCGTGGCAGTGACGAGCGCGAGCTCCCGCAGGACCTTGAGGTGGTGCGAGATCGTCGGCTGGGCGAGATCGAAGCGCGCTTCGAGGTGGCAGACGCAGAGCTCGCCCTCGGTCGCGAAGAGCAGCGCGGCGATCGCGAGGCGCGTGGGATCACCGAGGGCGCGGAGGATGGCGGCGATGTCCTCGAGCCAGGGGCTCGCGGGCGCCTTCCGCCGAAGCCTGAGGATCTCGTCGCGTCCGGCGGCCGTGCTCATGCGGGGCACGATGGTGAGTATATCGACGTTCGTCAATACAGGACTGGCTCTCGTGCCCTCTCCAGGTGGCGACCCTGGTAGCATCCGGCCGGAATGCGCTCGCTTGCTCTCTGGCTCCTCCTCGCGCTCGTCGCGGCGCCCGCAAGCGCCCAGGATCGTGAGGGCTTCCGCCTCGACCGGTTCCGCCCTCCTCCCACGAGCGAAGATGGTCTCGGGATCCAGTACGCGCGCACGCTCGGTCACCTCGTGCCGAGCGTCGGGCTCGTCCTCGACTACGCGCACGCGCCGCTCGTGGCTCGCACCACGGCCGGCGAGTACGGAGAGATCGTCTCGCATCGCTTCCTCGCGCACGTGACGGCCGCGCTCGGGATCCTGGACTTCCTCGAGCTGCACCTTCGGGTCCCCGTAGCCTTCTCCGCGAGCGACGCCCCCACGGTCGGCGGCCGCTCGTTCGCCGCGCCCGACGTGGTGGGCATCGGCGACGGCGCGCTCGGCGGCTCCGTCTCGATCTATTCGGAAGGTCGCCGCGGCTTCTCGCTCGGCGTCGTCGTCGAGGCCTTCTTACCGTGGGGAACGTCGACCAGCCTCGCGAGCGACACCGAGTTCGGCGCGCGCGGACAGCTGCTCGCGGGCTACGCGCTCGATCCCGTCACGATCTCGCTCGTGGTCGGAGGCGCCTACCGCCCCGAGCGCGATCTCTCGGCGGCGCACGTCGGGAGCGAGCTCGAGTACGCGCTCGGCTTCCTGATCCCGACCTTGCCGGAGTTCGATCTGCTCCTCGAGGCCGTCGGCGCGATCGGGCTGCGCGCTGGGCAGGTCGGCGCGGCAACCCCGCTCGAGCTCATGCTGGGCGGGCGCGCGCGCGTCGGCAGCGGGTTCGCGCTCGAGGCCGGCGTCGCCGCGGGGATCTCGCAGACGCCCGGCGTTCCCGACGTGCGCGCCACCCTCGGAGTCCGCTGGACGCAGCCACCTGCGCCGCCGGTCGACAGCGACGGCGATGGCTTCCTGGATCCCGACGACCAGTGCCCCAACCAGGCCGAGGATCGAGACGGCTGGCAAGACAGCGACGGCTGCCTCGATCCCGATGACGACGGCGATGGCTGGATGGACGAGGACGACATGTGCCCGCGCGCCGCCGAAGACCGCGACGGCTTCATGGATCAGGACGGCTGTCCGGACGACGATGACGACGGCGATGGCGTCCCGGACACCGAGGACCGCTGCCCGCGCGCGCCCGGCGCGACCTTTCAGCGCGGCTGCCCACAGCTGATGCGCCTCGATGCCGACCGCATCGTGCTCCTATGGCCGATCGAATTTGCGGAGGGCTCAGCCCTGGTTCCCGTCAGCGCGGGCGGCGTCCTCGACGAGATCGCGCGAACGCTCGGAGCCGATCCGACGGGCGTGCGGTGGCGGATCGGGGTCCGGCCCTTCCCGCTCGGTCGACACGACGATGGAACGGCGACCGCGACCGCGCGCGCCCAAGCGCTCGTGGACGCGCTGGTCACGCGCGGCGTCACCGCGGATCGCCTCGAGTCCGCGCTCCTCCCCGTCGGCCCTGGCGACCCGGTCGAGTTCACCTCGCTCGGGACCGCCACGGTCCACCCCGCGGCGCCGGCCCACACGTCGGCGCCCGTCGAGGTCGCTCCGCCGGTGCAGCCATGAGAGCGAACCTGCTCACGCTGGTGCTCTCGCTCACGGTCGTCGTCCTGCCGTCGATCGCGGCCGCGCAGGCCACGCTCGTCTCTGGGCTCGGCGGGCCCCTCGACTTCGGTACGGACTTTCTCGCGCGCGGGAACGACTCGAGCAGCCCGCCCATCGATCTGACGCCGGCGTTCCCGACCGGCATCGACTACTTCGGCGCGCGGTACACCGAGATCTTCGTCAACACGAACGGCAGCGTGAGCTTCGGGGCCGCAGTCCCGACCGTCACCACCGACGAGCTCCCCGCCGCGAGCCAACCCACCATCGCCGCCTGGTGGGCCGACGTGGACACCCGCGGGCTCATCAGTGGCGAGCCCGATCGCAACCTCGTCTACTACGCGCTCGAGCCCGATCGCTTCGTCGCGACCTGGATCGACGTCGGCTATTTCGACAGCCACGTCGAGCTCGCGAGCGCGTTCCAGATCATCCTCACGCCAGCCTCGGGCGAGCCGGCGGGGACGATCGACGTCGAGCTTCGCTACAACCGCTGCGAGTGGACGACGGGCGACGCGACGCCGGGCGCCATCATGGGGCTCGGCGGCATCGCAGCGCAGGCCGGGCTCGATGGCGGCGACATGGTCAACTACGTGACGCTCCCCGGGTCGCGGACCGACGCCGTTCGCGAGCTCTGCACGACGAGCAACGTCGGCACGCCGGGCGTGTGGCAGCTCCATCCGCGCGGCGCGACCGTCACTGCGATCTGCGGCGATGGCCTGCGCGAGACCGGCGAGACGTGCGACGACGGCGGCCGAGCGCCGCACGACGGCTGCGATGCCGACTGTCAGATCGACACGCCGTGCATCCAGATCTTCGACGACGGCGCGATCATCTTGCCGTTCGATGCGCTCTCGAACCTCCCCGACGCCAACGGCGACGACGCCAACGGCGGCGACGCGACCGGTGGGTTCATGACCGGGGGCGAGGGCGGAGGCGGGGGTCGACTGGACGGAACTGGCGGCGGACTGACCATCTGCGGCAGCGGCGGCGGAACGGACGCAGGCGTCGTCGACATGGACGCGACCGTCAGCCTCGACGCCGGGTCCACTCCGTTTCCCGACGTGGGCCGGTTCGACGGTAGTCGAGAGGTGGACGGCGGCCCAGTGCTCAACACCCTCTCGGTGACGGGGAGCGGATGCAGCTGTCGCGCGACGGCCAGGACCCGCTCGGGCGGCGCCCCGTGGCTCGCGCTGCTCGGGCTCGCGGCGCTCCTCCGACGACGACGGCGCTGACGGCGTTCGATCCCAGCGGCGCGTCGATCACGCGTAGCCGAGGACCAGGGCGCGCGCGAGCAGGTACCAGCCGTCGACCATGACGAAGAGCAGGAGCTTGAACGGCAGGCTCACCTGCGTGGGTGAGAGCGAGCTCAGCCCGAGCGCCATCAGCACGTTCGCGATCACGAGGTCGACGACCAGGAACGGAAGAAAGATCAGGAAGCCGATCTGGAAGGCCTCGCCGAGCTCCGTGACGACGAACGCCGGCGCGGCGACGAGGAAGTCGGTGTCGACGATCCCCGCGCGCTGGTCCTCGGGCCGCGCCTCGCGTGCGAGATCGAGGAACATCGTCCGCTCGCGCGTCCCCGCGTTGTGGACGAGAAAATCGCGCAGCGGCTCGGATCCTGCGCGGATGGCGCGTACGAGCTCGGTCGGGTGTGCGAGGGGCGCAGCGACGTCGATGCCTGTCGCGTCCGGGGTCGCGGCGGCGATCATGGCGCTCCCCACCGGCGCCATCACGTAGAGCGACAGGATGATCGAGAGGGCGGTGACGACCGTGCCGCTCGGGATCTGCCCGGTGCCGAGCGCGTTTCGCAGGATCGAGAAGACGACCGAGATCTTCAGGAAGCTCGTGAGCGACACGAACAGCAGCGGGATCGCGGCGAGCACGAAGAACGCGACGTAGGGAACGAGGCTCGCGTCATCGGTCGGCACGGCGGCTCGCGGAGCATCGGCGGAGGGCGCCCGCCGCGTCAACGCGCGGTTCTCTCGTCCTGGCGATTGACGTATGGTTCGCGCCGATGCGCCTCCTCGCTCTAGGGACTCTCCTCGCTCTCGTCGCGCTCACGCCGATCTCGGCGCGCGCGCAGGACTCGACGGTCGCAGCGCCCGAGGAAGAGGTGGCACCGCCGCCCGACACCTCGACCGACTCGACCAGCGTCGCGGCGCCGCGGACCGAGCCCGGGCCGCCTCTCGCCCCGGACGAAGCCGTCCCGCCGGTGATGGTCGTGCTGCTCACGACGGGGCGAGTCCCGGACGACGTCGCGGCGGCGGCGGCGGCGGCCCTCGTCGAACAGGTTCGGCCGATGGCGGGAGGACGGCCCGTGCTGCCGCTCGCGATGGACGAGATGCGCACGCGCCTCGCCGCCTGCACCGACGCGCCGTGCCAGGGCGCGTTCCTCGGCGAGGCCGGCGCGATCGGCGCAATCATCGCGCGCTTGAGCCGGCGCACGACGCGAGGGCCGGTGGCCGTCACGCTCGAGATGATCGATCCGATGAGCGGCGCGCCGCGCGTGACGCCGCTGACCGGTGAGCTCGTGGACGCAGCCACGACACCGGCCGCGCTCGCGGCGCTCACCGAGCAGCTGCGCGGCGCGATGTTCTCTCCGCCCCCGCCACCGCCGATGCTCCTCGTCACGGTGAACGTCGATGGAGCGACGGTGAGGATCGACGGGACCAGCGTGGGCGAGTCGCCGATCGCTTCGCAGCGACTCACGCGGGGACGTCACGTCGTCTCGGTGACGCGCTCGGGGTACTCCGACGTTCGCCGCGAGGTCGAGCTCGAGCCCGGCGAGCAAGAGCGGCTCGATCTCACGCTCGAGCCAGTCGTTCTGCTTCCGACGCAGGAGGTCCTCACCGACGGCAGCGTGGGGACGCGCGCCCAGCCCGAGTGGTACGAGGAATGGTACGTCTGGGTCGGCGTCGGCGCGGGCGTCCTCGCGGTCGTGGGCATCATCATCGGCGTCGTCGTCGCGACTCAGCCTCCGCCGATCACGCCGGACCCGCAAGGCATCCCCCTTCCTGCGCTGCACTTCTAGGAGGCAGAACGATGACCTCACGAACGCCGCTCACGAGACGCTTCCTTCTCCCGCTCTTCTTCGGGCTCGCGCTCGCGCTGACGTTGCCGTGCTGCGGCGCCCCCGTCGCGCCGGACGCCTTCACGCTCACCGTCCAGATCGGACGCGACATCGGGCAGGACCGCATCACGCTGGACAACGTCGATTCGCTCACGCTCCTGTTCGAGCCCATGATGGAGGGCATGCGCGGCCCTGCCGACTTCGAGCAGCCGCTGATGGCCAGCTACGAGGCCGGACAGGTGATGCTGAGCGTCGACGGCAACGGCCTCCTGACCATGCTGATCTCGCGCGAGTACATCCTCGAAAACGCCATCCCGGACGCGACCGGCGGTAATCCGCGGCTCGATCTCGAGCTCTGGACGGCCGACCAGATGAGGCACATGCCCGCGCCGCAGGTCCGCGGGACGGTGATGCACATGGGCAATCAGATCGGCGTCGGCTCGCTGGCGCTCGCGGTCTGGCCGCTGCCCGCCGGCGGGACGGCGCAGCTCAACATCCCGTGCGCCACCGGGATGGCCACGCTGTGCACCGCGCCGCGCTGACCTCGGGCCTCGTCCTCGCGCTGGCGGCGGCCTCGGCGCTGCTCGGCGGCTGCGTGCGCAGGGGTCTGTTTCCGATCATCAGGAGGGTCGGGGGCGAGACGCGCGTCGGCGTGTTCGTCGCATCGAGTCAGTACGAAGACTTCGTCCGCGGCGAGCTCGCCTTCACACGCGGAGACTACGCGGAGGCTGCGACGCGCTATCAGCTCGCGCGCTCGGGCGGTGAGGACGACGTGCTCCTCCTCTCGCGGCTGGCCGACGCGTATGACCACCTCGGTCGGCGCGCCGACGCGAACCGCGCGCTCGATGCTGGGCGTGCGCTCGACGCGGACGCGGAGATCGTGTGGATGACGTCGGGAGCCATCCGGGAGCGCCACGACGAGTCGGCAGAGGCCATCCTCGACTACGAGCGCGCGCACGAAGCCTCACCGTCGAGCGCCGCCCCCGTGCTCGCGCTCGCTCGCACGCTCAGCGCGGCTGGCCGCGAAGAGCGTGCCGCCGAGGTTCTCCGCGAGCACATCCGAAGGGCGCCGACCGCCCTCTCCGCTGCACGGGCCGCGCTCGCGCTGGCGCTCGCTCGGCGCGACGCGCCCGCGCTCGCCGCGGCAGCCGCCACGATCGCGCGCATCGCGCCTGGGCACACGGACGAGATCGAAGCCGCGGCCCGCGCGCTGGCCGACCGGGGCGACGCGATCGTCGCGCACCGCCTCCTCTCGTCGCTCCCGCCGCGAACCGTCGATCGCGATCTGGCGATCGACGTCGCGATCGCAGCCGGCGCGCGCGCAGACGCCGAGCGACTGCTGGCTTTCGAAGCGAACGGGTCCGTCGCAGCGCTGCTCCGGGACGCGCGCGCCTGGCTCGCGCTGAACGACCCCGCGCGTGCGCTCGAGCTCGCCGAGGTCGCGCGCGCGGAGGATCCGACCGACTCGTCGGTGACGCTGATCCTCGCGGAAGCGCGTCTCGCCCAGGGAGACTACGCGCGCGCCGCCGACCTGTTCACGAGCATCCCCGAAGGCGCGAGCGCGAGCACGGAAGCGCGCGTCGGCCTCGGGTGTGCGCTCGCTGCGGGCGGTCTCCCCGCGCTGGGCGCCGAGATCCTGGGCGAGCGTTGATCGAGCTCAGGACGGCGGGTCGATGCGACGCGCGCCAGCCGGCGGCTGATAGTTGAACCGGCTCGCGTCGATCGTGTGCGTGAGGTCGAACCGCGAGAAGTCGAAGCGGTTCCAGTTGCCGTCGGGATCTTCGATCGAGATGCGCAGCACCACGCCGCGCGTTGCTTCGGCGTCGCTGACGTAGAGCACCACTCGCCGATAGTGCGGGTCCGGCCGGCGCGGCCGGAGCTCGAGCGCGCGCGTGTTCGGCGGCTGCGTGGCGCTCTGGGGGCGCAGCGAGAACCGGAAGTCGTGATCGAGCCGCGCCGTCCCGGTGAGGAACCCGAGCGCAGCCGAGGTGCTATCCGCGGCGCCCTCGTAGTACTGGCCCGCCGCGCCGTCGTCTCCCGGCTCGTAGTAGGTGAAGTGCGAGCCATCGCTGACGACGACCTTCCCGGAGGGCGCGGCATAGTCGAAGCGGACTCGCCCCGGACGCGCGATGAAGATCTCTCCGCGCGAGGTCGACGTTCGGTCGTAGACGCGGTTCCAGAAGTACTGCGAGAAGCGCGCCTGCACGAAGGGCGTCGCGTCGTAGAAGGTCTGCGCCCACGCGGCGACCGTGGCCGCTGTCGGCGCGCCGTGATCATCCTGCGCGCTCGCGCGGCTCGCGTGGCCGGGGAGTAGCGAAATGAAACACGCGAGCGCGGCAACGCAGCAGAACGTGGACAAGGAGCGGTGGGGCAACATGGGGGCCTCGGTGATGGGGGTCTAGCACCCTTCTCGAGTTCAAACGGCGCCGCGCGGGCGGCTATTCATGGGCCCATCCGCTCGCACGAGGCGTGCCTCTCGCGGGCGGCTACCCATTCGCGTAGTCTGCGAGCGTCCGCGTAGTCTCCGGGCGTTCGAGGAGAGTCAACGCCATGCGCGACCGGATCGTCCTCAGCTCCGTGCTTCTCTTGCTGGCCAGTGGCTGCAGCGCAACCCCCGCTGCGGGCGTCGCCTCGGTCTGGATCCCCGTGCCCACGGCGACCGGGATTCGCCCGGGGATGCATCTCTCGCCGAGCACACCCGTCGCGGTGGATCCGGAGCTCTCCGGCTTCGACGGCTGGCCACTCGTGTTCGACGTGGTCGCAGCTCCGCCGGGCACTCCCTGCACGATCGAGCTCACCCGCGATGGTGTGAGCCTCGCGACCCTGCGCGGCACGACGAGCGCATCCTCGTGCGAGGCCACGTGGAGCGCGCGCGCGGCGGACGGCTCGCGGCTGCCGAGCGGGCCCGTGACCGTGACGGCGACGCTCTCCGGCGCTTCAAACGAGACGCTCACGTCGGCGAGCGGGGAGCTCGCGCTCGTTCGCGTCGGCGTCACGACGCTCGAGCTGGGCGGCGACGCGGGCGCGCGACAGCCGCTCCTCTACCGCGCGACGGCAGGGCAGCGCGACGGCTTCTTCGAGGTCGGCGTCGCTCACCCGGTGTTCTCGATGGGCCCGAGCAGCACCGAGTCCGGCGGCACCGCGCTCGCGCTCGCCGACGGATCGCCGCGCGCCGTCCCGGCGATCTGGGAGGACCTCCTCTCCCCGCCGCTCGATCCGGGGACGCGCGACGGAGTGAGCGCCTCGCAATACTCGTTGCCCGCGGCCTACGTCGCGGGCTCGGAGCCGAGCCTCACCACCCGGACGTCGACGAGCGACGCCATGCCCGCTGCCATCGAGCTCCGGCTCGTCCCTCCGCCAGATCTCGCGATCGAAGGTGACGACGCGGTCCGCGACGGCGGGATGATCACTCTCGCGACGCTCGGCTCGCCCGTGCCCGCGGTCGATCGCTACGACGTCACGTGGGCGTTCTCTTTCGAGGCCCGCCCGGTCGGCGGTGAGTGGCAGCCCATGCCCGGCACCTTCCCCATCGGCGTGCGCATCTACGGTCTCGCGGGCGTTCCGGTGTTCGGCTACGCGACGCTCCCGCACCGCACCTGGGTCGACGTGATCGACCGCATCACCGGCTGGATCGACGGGACCGCCACGACGCCGAGCGAGACGGCCGCGCTCCTCGTGCAGCACATCTACGAGGACACGAACCTCCGCTACGACACGGCGAGCGGCGCGTCGTTCTACACGGACTATCCGGGCCGCGGCTTCGAGAGCGCCGTGTTCTCCATGCAGGACTACGAGGAGCGCGCGAACGGGCGCATCGTCAACTGCTCGGACGCGGCGTCCATCCTCTCGAGCTACGGATCGATGGCCGGCGTCGATCTCCGCTACCACATCCTCACGAGCCGGTTCGGGCTCAGCGTCGGGTTCGACCTCAACTTCATCCGCGCGATCGGGATGCCCGCGTTCGACGACACGCCCTTCGACAGCGGGCGCGGCGGCTTCCGGTACCACGCCATCGTCGGGACCCCGGACAATCGCACGTGGGACGCCACGCTCGCGCTCGACGGAGACGCGAATCCGGCGGCCTCGCCCTTCGAGATGCTCCTGGCCCAGTCGCTCGCGCCGGACCGCTATCTCGGCGCGCTGTCCTCGGAAGCGGCGAACATCCGAACTGATCTCGACGAGAAGGTGAGGATCCAATGAGCCGCTCTCTCTTCCTCGGGCTCGCTCGCCTCGTCTGCCTCGCGGTCGCGGTCTCGCTCGCGCCGTCGAGCGTCGCGCTCGCCCAGCGCGCGCTCCCGGTCGACGCCCTCGCGTTCGACGGGCTCGTCGTCCGCTCCGTCCGTGCGCCCGACCGGGAAGGTCTGCCCGTGCGCGTCGTGCTCGGCAGCGAACAGGAGCCGCGCTTCGTCATCGACGTCTGGGTCACTGCTTCGAGCGGCGAGGCCGAGGCGCTGCTCGCCGCTCGCCTGGGCTCGTTGAGCACGCTCGGCCTGACGGCGCGCGCGGACGTTGCGCAGGCGCACGCGTTCGCGACGGCGGCCAGCGGCCCCGCGGGCTTGGTCGCTCTGACGGTCGAGAACGTGGCGGTCGTCGTACGGGCCGTCGACGGCGACGCGACGTCGGTCGCGGCGCACGTCGCGCTCGCCATTCGCGCATCGGCTCCGCCCACGGCCGTGGCGGTCCCCGCGCCTGGGCCGCTCGCCGACGAGATGAGAGTCCAGGCGCCCGCGGGCGCGCTCGACTGGCTCGTCACCTGCGAGGGTGTGTGCGCCGCACGACGCCTCGATCACGCGTTCCGCGTCACACGAACCGACGCGGGCGGTGTCGACGTCGCGCTCCACGTAGTGGACGCGTTCCTCCGCGCGCAGCACGTCCACGCGCCGCTCTGACGCCGCGCCTCAGCCAGCGTCGCCGGTCGTCGCAGCGTCGGCGCCAGGCGCTGACGTGCACGCGCCGCTGTCGCACGTGAGGCCGGCCTCACACGCGAGGCCCGGCGGCACCATCGCCCAGGTCACGTTGACCGCGGCCGCGGTCGCGAAGTCCACGTTCGGCGTACAGCCGTAGAGGATGACTGCGCAGTCCGGCCCGCGCGCGAGCACCGACACGGCATGGGCGCCGGCCGGGACGGCGCCCACCGAGCTGGCGCCCGTCGTGCCCGCGTAGAACCGATCGACGGCCACGCGATTCAGCGTCGCGGGGTCGGCCGCCGCCTGCACGCCCAGCGGGCACGCGGCGTCGGTCCAGACGCGCACTTCCATCTGCGAGAGCCCCATGACCAGGCCGAGCGGGCCGATACGCAGCGGCACCTCTCGCCCGCAGCTCGTCAGCGCGAGCACCGCGAACAGCGCGAGCGCCGACCGTGCGACGTGCGCCGTCACGGGATGAGCTCCGGGCGACCTAGCGTGGCGCCCTGCGGTAGCTGGGTGACGACCACAGCGGCCGTCACGGCGCCCGCCACGACGACTCCTACGACCACCCAGAACCAGGCCTCCTCGAAGACCGAGCCGCCGCCGCCGCCGCCCGCGCCACGTCGCCGGACGCTCTCCTCGCGGTGAACGAGCGCGGGCCCGCCCGACTCGGCGGTCGCGTCCACGCGTACGTGGATCTCGCGCGCGGCTGGCCACGCACCGGCCGGGATCGCGACGCTCGCGCTCCCCGCGCCGTTCGCTGAGATCGCTGCGCTCTCGTCGTCGTCCGGCCACGTCGTGATCTCGACGCGAAGCGAGCGCCCTTCCGGCGCGCCATCGGCGCTCGCGTGCAGCACGACGGCATCATCAACCGACGCGTCGGCAGGAGCGTCCACCGTGATCGCGAGAGGGTGCGCACGACGCGTGCGACGGAGCTGATCGAGCATGTCGCGCTGCGTGGGCCCGAGCTCGGGCGGGGTCGGCATCCCGGGGTCGAGCGCGAGCGCCCACTCGAACGCCGTGGATGCGGCGGCGTCGGCACCGAGCGTCGCCTGGACGACACCGAGCAGGGTGTAAGCGCGAGCGATGTCGGGCGAGAGGCGGCGCGGATCTCGCGTGACGGCCGTCAAGAGCTCGGTCGCGCGCTCGAAGTCTCCCGCGTCCGCCGCAGCTTCCGCCTGCGCGAGCGCATCTCCGCCCTGGGCCTCCACGGCGGAGGACCAGAGGAGCGCCATCACCAGGGGAGCGAGGGCCAGACGGTAGCGCTGCACGCCGTCAGACTAGTGGCGAGCGCGGCTGGATTTCAACCACTGTGTATCTGCGGCCGATTTGCTGTACCGTTGACCTCGGAGAATGTCTCAGCAGGCCAGCTCGGACGACGAGGAGATCGCGGACGCGGAAGACTGGTCGACGCGCGGCCTCCCGCGCCGTCTCGGCCGCTACGAGCTGATGGCCGAGATCGGCACCGGCGGCATGGCGAGCGTGTTCCTCGCGCGGACGACCGGCCCGGGACGCTTCCACAAGTGGGTCGCGGTCAAGCGCATCCACCCTCACCTCGCGCGCGACAAGAAGTTCGTCGAGATGTTCCTCGACGAGGCGCGCCTCGCGGCTGCGATCCAGCATCCGAACGTCGCCCAGGTCTTCGACCTCGGCGAGGAGGACGACGAGTACTTCCTCGCGATGGAGTACCTCGAGGGCGAGCACCTCGGGACGGTCGCTTCGCACCTCTTCACCAAGCGGAAGGCGCGCTTTCCGCTCCCGCTCGCCGCCCGCATCGTGGCCGCGGCCGCGCACGGCCTGCACATGGCGCACGAAGCGCAGGACGAGAACGGCGACCCCTTCGGGATGGTTCATCGCGACGTCTCGCCTCACAACATCTTCGTCTCGTACGCGGGTGACGTGAAGGTGATGGACTTCGGTGTCGCGAAGGCAGCCGGACGGATCACGAGCACGGAGACCGGCAGCCGCAAGGGCAAGCTCGCGTACATGTCGCCGGAGCAGCTCCTGAACGAGGGCGTCGATCGGCGGACGGACATCTTCGCGCTCGGGGTCGTGCTCTGGGAGATCTCGATCGCGCGGCGCCTCTTCCGCGCCGAGAACGACGCGCAGACGATCACGAAGATCCTTCAGGGCACCGTGCCCGCGCCGACCGCGGTCGATCCGAGCTACCCGATCGAGCTCGAGCAGATCGTTCTGAAGTGCCTCGCCCGGAAGCCGGACGACCGCTTCCAGACCGCGCAAGAGCTCGCCATCGAGCTCGAGGAGTTCGAGAAGCGGCACGCGACCGAGAACGGCGCGATGGGCGTCGCCGGGCTCATGAAGGACCTCTTCCCGGATCGGATCGAGCAGAAGCGACAGATGCTTCGGGCCGCGACGGCGACCACGATCAGCGCCTCCTCGCCGGGATCGATATCGTCGAGGGGGCGCCTCGCTTCGATGTCGGCGCGGCCCGAGCAGGGGGGCTCGACCGAGGTCACACCTCCTCCGGGTGCTCCCGAGGTCAGCCAGGTCGCGCCGAGCGGAACACTGAGCGGCGTCATCCCAGGGCTCGCGCCGCGTGCCGGTGCTCCGCCGATCGCGATCGCTTTCGTGATCGGTGTGCCAGTGCTCCTCCTCGCGATCGCCATCGGCGCCTGGACCATCACACAGTCCGGCAACGGGCAGGACGCACCGCCCGGAGCCGACGTCGCCACGCTCGCCGCCCCGCCACCGGCCTTGCCGACGCCTCCCGTCGAGCTGGAGCCGTCGATCGCGCCGGCCGTGGTCGCGCTCCCGCTGGGCAGAGACCTCCCGAGTGACGACGCCCCGGGCGACGAGGGTTCGACGACTGCCGTCGCGGCCGACGAGGTCTCCGAAGCGCCCGCGGCACATCCCGTCCGCGGGCACCCGGCGCGGCCTCCGCCGACGACACCGAGCGTCGATCGACGCCCACCGCCCCCGCCCGTCGCTCACGCTGCGGTCGTCACCACGCGCATCCAGATCCTCGCGCTCGGCACCTGGGCGCACGTCCGTATCGACGGCCACGAGGTCGGGCAGACGCCGTACAACGGCGAGGTCGCGGTCGGCGCGCACGCCATCGAGCTCGTGACGGAAGACGGCCGCTCGTTCTCCGCTCGTCAGACGGCGACCGAGGGCGCGCTGCTCCGTGTGACGCACCGCTTCGAGTGAGCTCCGCGAGGCGCGCCGCTCAGAGCGAACGGAAGAGCACCTTGCTTCGGCGCGAGCGGTCGTAGCGAGTGCGGCGTGCCTCGGGCAGCGCGCGAACGTTCGATGGTGCGAAGCCGCGCTCGCGGAAGAAGTGCGCGCTCTGTGTCGTGAGCACGAAGAGCCGCTCGAGCCCCATCGCACGCGCGCGCTCCACGATGTACTCGACCAGCTGCTCGCCACGACCGGACTCGCGGTACTGGCTGGTCACCGCCAGGCAGTAGAGCTCGCCCACCTTCTCGTCGGTGAACGGCTCGAGGGCCGCCGTGCCGATGACCATCCCGTCGCGCTCGACGACGACGAAGCGATCGGTCTCGTGCTCGAGCGTCTCCTTGCTCCGCCGAGCGAGAAACCCCGCTTCCTCGAGCGGAGCGAGGAGCGTCAGGATGCCCGGGATGTCCTCGGCGGTCGCTGCGCGAATGCCCTCGTACTGCTCGTGCGTCACGAGCGTGCCGCGCCCTTCGCGCGTGAACAGCTCCTGCAGGAGCGCGCCGTCGATGCGTCGTTCGACGAGGTGCGTGCGGCGCACGCCTTCGCGACACGCGCGCGCGGCAGAGGCCAGGTGCTTCTTCGTGTCGAGGTGGAGGTGCTTCCCCGCCCGCGCGAGCTCCTCGGCCTCTCCCGGCGTGAGCTGCGCGAGCGCGCGCCCGCGGCGATCGACGACGCCCTTCCCTTCGACGAGCCCGATCAGCTTGTCGGCACCGAGCGACGCGGCGATCGCCGCGGCGACCTCGTGTGACTGCAGGTTGAAGACCTCGCCCGTGGGCGAGTACCCGAGCGGCGAGACGAGGACGATCGCGCCGCTGTCGAGCCGCTGACGGATGCCTTCGGCATCGACCCGGCGGATGCCACCGGTGAACTGGTAGTCCACGCCGCCCCGCACGCCGCGCGGTCGCGCGACGACGAAGTTCCCCGAGGCGACACGGATGCGCGAGTTCTCCATCGGCGACGATGGAAGCCCCATCGAGAACAGGCCTTCGATACGGCCGCGGATGTTGCCCACGGCGTCCTGAACGCAGGTGAGCGTGGCGCGATCGGTGATGCGCACGTCGTCGTGAAAGCGCTGCGGGATCTTCCGCTCGCGCATGCGCCGCTCGATCTGCGGCTTGCTGCCGTGCACCAGCACGAGCCGGATCCCGAGGCTCTGCATGAGCGCGAGATCGGTGACCAGATGCGGGAAGTCCTGATCGATGACGGCTTCACCACCGAACATCACGACGAACGTCCGACCGCGGTGCGCGTGAATGTAAGGCGCTGCATGCCGGAAGAACTCGACGAAGCCGCTCGGTGCGCTCTTCACGACGGTGTTCCTTCGACGCACAGGCGGCCGATCATCCGCTCGATCAGATCCACGCAGGGGGCGATGCGATCGAGCGGCAGGTGCTCGTCCGGCTGGTGCGCGCACGCGATGTCACCGGGACCGAGCACGATCGTCTCCATCCCCATCGCGGAGAGAAACGGCCCCTCGGTACCGAACGAGACGGCCTCGGCGGAGAAACCGGTGAGCGCTTCGGCCGCCTTCACGATGTTCGCGGTCGCCGCCGTCTCGAACGGCGGAATCCCCTCGTGGAGCGAGCGCATCTCGATGCTCAGCTCGCTTCCTTCGAGCGCTCGCCGAATGCGGGCATGCAGCTCGTCGAGCACGGCGCGATCGCTCATCCCGGGCAACACGCGGAGATCGAACTGCAGCTCGCAAGAGGCGGCGATCCGGTTCGGGTTGTCCCCGCCGTGGATGTTGCCGAGGTTCATGGTCGGCACGGGCGGTCGGAGCTGCTCGTTCCGGTGCGAGAGCGCGAGCTCGTCGCGGAGCTTCACGAGCTCGTTCATCACGACGCGCATTCCCTCGAGCGCGCTACGTCCGAGCGCCGGATCGCTCGAGTGCCCGCTTCGGCCGACCAGGCGGACGAGCTCCATCGTCACGCCCTTGTGCAGCCGGACCGGCCTGAGGTTGGTCGGCTCTCCGATGATCGCCGAGCGCCCGAGCGGCTTGCCCGCTGCGGCGAGCGCCCGCGCGCCCGCCATGCCGCACTCCTCGTCGCAGGTCGCGAGGATCACCAGCGGCTGTCTCAGCGAGGACGCTTCGATCCGACGCGCCGCCTCGATCGCGACGGCGAAGAAGCCCTTCATGTCGCTCGTGCCGAGCCCGTAGAGCTTCCCGTCACGCTCCGTCGCCCGGAACGGGTCGCTCGTCCACAGCCCGTCGTCGTACGGGACCGTGTCGGTGTGCCCGGAGAGCACCAGCCCGCCCGGCCCGCGCCCCTTCGTCGCGACGAGGTTCGCCTTCGCCGGACCCTCGACGTCGAGGATCTCGACGGTGAAGCCCTCGGTCTCGAGCCAGCCGGCGAGCAGGTCGACGACCGGCCGGTTCGGCATGTCGAGCTCGGGCCGCACCGCCGAGACCGATGGCGTGGCGACGAGCTCCGCGATCCGATCGAGCAGCTTCATGAGGCCGCGACGCTAGCATGGCGCCGCGGGACGGCGCGCAGCCTCGGACCTAGGGGTGGAGCATCGTCACGGGGAACGACGTGATGTTCCACGTCATCATCGAGCTCGGCAGCTCGCGCGTCCGGATGACGGTACGACGCGGGCGGCCGTCCACCCACACGTAGCGGCGCAGCTCGCCCTGCGTGTCGGCCGCGACGTAGAGCTCGTCCGAGCCGTCACCGTCGAGATCCGTGAAGAGCGCCGCGTGCTCGAAGCCGCCGCTCTCGCGATCGATGTTCTCGATCGCCCACTCGCCGTGCGGATCCCGGCCGGGCCGAAGGAGCCAGAGGCCGGTGGAGAACGAGGCGACGACCATCTCGCGGTGACCGTCGTGATCGACGTCCCCGACGGTCAGGAAGCGAGAGAGCCGGTCGCGGATCGTCGCGATGACGATCCGCGCAACCGGCGGCGTGGTCGCGTCGTAGCGGCGGATCTCGACGGGCTCCACGATCTGCACGTTCGCGCCGCTGCCGGTCGTGAGCGCCTCGACGGCCACGTAGAGCTCGTCCGTGCCATCGCCGTCCACGTCGCCGACGTAGATCTCCTTCGCGTGCCGGTTCCCGAGATCCGCGACGACCGTCCGCTGCCCACCGTCTCGCGGCACGTAGCGAACGACCTGACCGTGCTGCTCCCCGCCGTCGAGATCGTTCGGGTCCGACGGCGTGGCGTAGACCTCGAGCGTCCCGTCGCCGTTCAGATCGCCGATCTCGATCTCGTGCACGAACGTGTTCGGGCGCTCATCGATCCTGGTGACCGAGACGCCCGTCGCCTGAGGCCGGATCACCGCGACGACGCCCTGGTCGTGCGTCGCGACCGCGATCGCGTCGCCGTCCCCGTACAGGTTCGCGATCTCCGCGTCGCGCATGCGGGAGAATCGGCCGCCGAAGTCCTCGGTCCAGAGCGTCTCGCTCGTCCAGCCGCTCGCGCCTCGATGCCAGAGCTTCACGGCCGCGCGCGTCCCCGAGAGCGTGAGGATCCCGGGCGTGCCGCCGGGCGGCGCGTAGACGAGCGCCTTGTGGAAGACGTTCGCGTCGGGGTCCTCGATGGACTCGGTCCGCCACTCCCCACCCTCGCGGTAGAAGAGGTCGAGGTGCGCCGGCCCCGGGTTCGCGGTGACGTGCCCGTCCTCGACCCAAAACTGCGAGTAGGCGAGGAGGAGCCCGCGCGGCAGAGACGCGGGAACCTCGCCCGTGGCCGAGGGCGGGGTCGGAGTCACCTCCGGAGTGGGCGTCGGAGTCGGGGTCGGAATCGGCGTGGCAGTCGCACCGCATGACCCGCTGCACGACGAGAGCACCAGAGCCGCCCAGATCCAACCGCGCATCCGCATGCGCGCGCTGTATCAGCGTGAGATCCGCGGGGCAAATCTCCGGCGGTCGATCTCGCCCGCGCTAGCCGGCGCGAACGGTGGACAGCTCGATCGAGTCGAAGATGATCGCGTCCCGCGGCGTCGGCCCCGTTCCGCCCACCGACACGGCCCCGCGGCCGAAGGACGCGTCCTGGAACAGCGTCACGAGCTCACCGTTGCACGCGAACATCATCTGGTGCCCGCGCGCCGCCACGTCGATCACGTTCGGCGTGAACGGCCCGGTGATGTGATCGCTCGCCGACCAGTCCGTCACCACCTCGACCTCGTTCCCCGCGTACCGCGAGACACGGAACTGGCGCAGCAACGGACGCACGGCGACGAGGTAGCCGATCGAGAGGGTCCCGACGGTGAAGTGTCGAAACCAGACGCGCACGACTCCGTTCGCCTCGCCGTCGAGGCGTGCGCGAACGCGAACCGAGAAGTCGGGGATCCCCTCGCCGACCTGCACGGAGCGAACCCAGTGGTTCGTGGCCGCGCTCCGCATGCGCACGCCGGGGGAGGCATGCTCGAAGAGGACGGCGGCCGTATCCTGGCTCGCGAACGGCGCCTTCGGACCCGCGCCGAGGTCGTAGCCCACGATGCGCGTGTCCGGCTCGATCGGAAGGTCGTGCCGGTTCGAAGCACCCTGCCGGTAGGGCGAGTCCATCACGCGCGTCAGGCGTCCGGGTCGCTGGGCGCGCCGGGCCCGCGCTGCGACGGGTCGATGACCTTCCCTGCTCCGGTCGCCGCTGCGCCGACGCGACCGAACGCACCGAACGCGCTGCGGCGGTCGATCTGGATGTCCTCCTCGCTGAGCGTCAGCGGCTTCTTCGCGGCGGGCTTCGCCTCGGGCTTGGGATCCGGCTTCGGGTCGTTCGACATGGCGCTGCAACGTTGGCAGATCCCGGCACCGGGCGAAAGGTCGCTCAGCAGCTCTGCTCCGCCATCGCGCGCTCGGACGCCTGCGCCGTGGCCACCGCGTCCTCGGACAGATCGCGACGCGGAACGCGTCGGTCGAACGCATCACCCTCGCGGCGCGTCTCGAAGAAGGGCGAGAGGTCCTCGGACAGCGTCCACAGCTCCTCGCCGGCCGCATACAGCTCGCAGTTCCGGCGCGCGATCTCCTCCATGATCCGCGGGAAGGCCTCGATCACGTGAGGCCGCGTGTCGTGGAGGATCACGACGCCGCCGTGCTCGCTCGTACGTGCCTCGCGCGAGTCCATCATCGAGGTGAAGTGCTCCACGACGTCGTCCGCCGTGCGCCCGCCCACGGGCTCACCGGTCACGTTCCAGAGCACCTCCGTGTACCCGCGCTCCTCGAGCACGCGGTCGATGCGCGCGTCGCGCTCTCCGTAGGGCGGTCGGAAGAGCGTGGGCGCGCCACCGAGGAGCGGCGAGAGCACGGCCTCGCTGCGTTCGAGCTGGCTCACGATCTCCGCGTTCGTGAGGCGCGAGAGGTGTGGATGATCCCAGCTGTGTAGACCCACGGTGTGCCCGCGGCGGATCATCTCGCGCACGAGCTCGATGCGCCGCGCGCTGCCGCGACGGTGCGGATCGAGCTGACGCGCGACGACGAAGAACGTCGCGTGCACGCCGTGCTGGTCGAGCATGTCGAGGAGCGCGGGCGTCGTCTCGGGCCGTGGCCCGTCGTCGAACGTGAAGTGCAGGACGCGATGGCGCTGACCACCCCAGACGATGCGCCCGCCGCCGAGGTCGGGGCGCACCGGCGCCGTGGTCTCGGTCGCGAGGTCCGCCTCCTGAGCGGCCGCCGGACGAGCGAAGCAGAGCGAAGCGAAGAGGACGAGCGCGATGAGCTGCTGTGGCATGGTGCGACGCCGTTTCGCACGACGCATGCCCCCGCCAAACACGGCCAATTCCCCATGAATTCAGACATCGCCGCGCTCGCGCGTGTCCCGTCGGACACGGCCTCGCGGCGCAGCGCGGACTACTTGCCGGCGAGCTTCCGCAGTGCGCGCGCACGCTCGGGCCGATGGAGGCCGTCTTCGTAGAGCCTCTCGAGAGCCGCGAGCGAGGGCGCCGCGCGCGGATCGGCCGACGCGTCGAGGCTGACCCAGAGGAGCCGCTCGAGCGCGTGGTAGCGGCGCGCCTTCGTCAGCGCGAGGACCAGGAGCGCAACCACCTCGGGATCCGACGGCTCGAGCTTGTGCGCCCACTCGGCGTAGTGAGCGCCGAGGCGCGGGCGCTGGAGATCTTCGAGCGCGGTTCGCCCCGCCTTCACGAGGGCCGCCGCGCGCTCGGCGACCGGGCGCTTTTCGTCGCTTGCATCGCTGACGGCCTTCGACATCTCCGTTCGCGCGCCGCGCTTCGCCTTCCGCCGGGCCAAGAGCGGAAGGACGCCAGAGAACGCGATCACGGCCACGAGCAAGACGGCGACGACGATCAGACCGACGGAAGCGGCGTCAGGCATCGGCGCTCCTGCTCGATCTCGACTTCGAAGCGGCCTTCGCCTTGGCGGCGGCGGCGTTCGCCTTTTCGTTCGCGCTCTTCGGCTTCTGGCGACGCGCGTCCTCGGCGAGCACGGACTTCGAGGCGGCCCAGCCGCAGATCAGGCACTTCCGGAGATCGTGCCGGAGCGCCGGGCAGTGCTCGCGCCCGAAGTAGATGATCTGCAGGTGGAGCTTGTTCCAGAGGCTCTCATCGAAGGTCTTCTTGAGGTCGGCCTCCGTCCGCGCGACGCTCGAGCCATCGGAGAGCCCCCAGCGCCACGCGAGGCGGTGGATGTGCGTGTCGACCGGGAACGCCGGCACTCCGAAGGCTTGCGCCATGACGACGCTCGCGGTCTTGTGGCCGACGCCAGGGAACGCTTCGAGCTCTTCGAACGTGCGCGGGACGACCCCGCCGTGATCGCGCACGAGCTGCTGCGCGAGCCCCGACAGCGCCTTCGCCTTCTGCGGCGCGAGACCGACCTCCTTGATCAGCGCGTGGATGCGAGCGACGGGCAGCGCCGCGAGCGCGGCGGGCGTCCCAGCCTCCCGAAAGAGCGCCGGCGTCACCTGGTTCACCTTCTTGTCGGTGGTCTGCGCCGAGAGCACGACGGCCACGAGCAGCGTGAACGGGTCGGAGTGGTCCAGCGGGATCGGCACCTCCGGATAGAGTCCGTCGAGGATCTTCGCGATCTTCGCTGCCTTTTCCGAGCGCTTCATCGATGTCGTCTCTGCCACGCGGCGGCGAGCATAGTCCGAGCGGTCGCCCTCCGGCACTCGCGTTGCCAAGGGTGAGCATCCCGGATAGCTTCGCGCTCCTTTCTTGCGCTCTCGGAGGGCCCAACGATGCGCACTACGTCCGGATCTACGCTGCAGTCCGTCTCGCGAGCGTCGCTCGCTTTGCTCATGGTCGCCGTCGCGCTCGCCGGGTGTGACCCGAGCCCCGTGACACCCGCGACCGACGCCGGAGCGCCGCCCGACACCGGAAGCGTCGACGCGAGCGCGCCGGTCGATGCGGGACGCGACGCTGCGACGCGGGTCGACGCTGGCGCGCGCGTCCTCTGCACAGGGCCCGGCTGCAACTTCGTCGAGATCGCCGTCGAGGCCGCCACCACGTGCGCGCGCCGCGAGAACGGTCAGGTCGACTGCTGGGGTCGTGGACAGAACGGTGAGCTCGGCGACGGCACGATGCGCCACGGCGGCGACTGCACGGTCGCCGCAGGCGACACGCCGGATTGCGCCGACGTCGCCACGACGGTCTCGCTGCCCGGCGCCGCCGTAGAGCTCTTCGCCGAGGGCGTCACGTCCGTCTGCGCCCACGTCGGCACCGATCTCCAGCTCTGGTGCTGGGGCACCCTCGACTGGCGGATGGGCTCGGTCCTCGAGCACGATCGCTTCGCGCCCGAGCACTTCGGGATCGCGGGCGCGCCGATCGCCGACGGTCGTCCGGACTACTCCGGCAGCTTTGGCCACGCCTGCTGGGTGGAAGAGGACGGAACCGCGAGCTGCATCGGCTACGGAAGCGCGGGCCGGCTCGGTCAGGGCGACTTCAACACCGCGACTGCCCCCGTGACGGTCCGCGACGCGACCGGGACCGCGCCGCTCGCCGACGTCCTCCAGATCGTCGCCGGGCCGAGCCACACCTGCGCGTGGACAGCCGACACGCTGTATTGCTGGGGCTCGAACTCCGACAACCAGC
Organism: Polyangiales bacterium; assembly: GCA_038252025.1. Classification (GTDB taxonomy): domain Bacteria; phylum Myxococcota_A; class Polyangia; order Polyangiales; family Sandaracinaceae; genus JBBSAT01. The sequence goes on from JBBSAT010000009.1 coordinate 52,709, forward strand.
TCGGCACGCCCGCGCCGCACACGACCTGCGGCGCCCCTCCCGACGTCTACGACTGTTCCGCGCTTCCGGTCGCCGTCCCCGGCGTCGATCCGATGCACCTCGTCTCCGTCGATCTGGGTTGGGATCATTCGTGCGCGCTTCTGGACGACGGCACCGTCCTCTGCTGGGGCAGCGGACGCGCGGGCAGCCTCGGAAACGGGACGACCGACTCGTCGCCCGTTCCGACGGAACCCATCGGCGTCTCCGGTGTCACGGACCTCGAGGTCGGCGGCGGCACCACGTGTGCTCTCCTCGGGAACGGACATGTGATGTGTTGGGGAACGACGAACGTCGGACAGGTGGCAGATGGGCGCATGTCTCACGACGCGGCCACCTGCGTCGACGGCGACGGCACGTTCTTCGACTGCGAGCTCACGCCGACCGAAATACTCACGATCGACGACGCCGTGCAGCTCGAGCTCGGCACCTCGCACGCCTGCGTTCTCCGTGCGAGCGGCGAGATCTGGTGCTGGGGCAACGCGGACCGCTTCCAGCTCGGAAACCGGTCGCGCACGCAGGTCTACGCGCCCGTCCACGCTGTGGCGGCAGACTGATGCGCCTCCTCGGGCACGCGTTGGCGGCGCTCGGCGCCCTGATCGTGCTCGTGACGGCGACGGCGTGCGACACGTACGTGCCTCCGCCGGCGCCGCCCGATCCCGACCCGGCGCCCGCGGACCCGACGGAGGCGCTCTTGCGCTCGCGCGCCCAGAGCGAGGCGCCCTACATGATCCGCCAGGGCGCGGCGCAGCACGCGACGATCGAAGCGGGCGGACGCTGGACCTTCGTGACGGTCCTCGAGCCGGGGCTTTGCTACAAGGTCCTCGCCCAGGGCGAGGAGTCGGTCGGCGAGCTCGATCTGCGCCTCTACGACGAGCACGGTGTGCTCGCGCAGGAGGACGCGACTCGCGGCACGGGCGCCATCCTCGGCACCGTTCGCCCGATCTGCCCGGAAGATCCGATGACCTACCGAGTCGAGGCGCGCGGGGCGGGAGCGGGCGTCGTCTTCGCGCAGGTCTACGCCTCGCCTTGAGCGCGGCTCAGATGATCGCGTACTGCCCGGCCCACTGCTCGCGCACGCGGTAGCCGCGAACGTCCTCGCTCTTCGCGACGGGCTCGACGAGCCACGGAAACTTCGCGGCGTGGAGCCTCGGCACGCGCACCGCTTCGATCGGAACGTACGTCCCGAACGCGAGATCCCAGATCGGCGAGGACACGCCGTGGTTCTTGTTCGCGAGACCGAAGTGGTGCGCGAGGTGGTGGCGCCGAGCCCAGCGACCATACGGGCCGAACGGCGCGGCGACGTGGACGCGGCGATGCAGCCACTCATAGGCGAGCCATCCGACGATGAGCCCGCTCGCGAACGCGGCGAACCCAGCGACCGCCGAGAGCGTGAAGCCCACCAGCGAGATCAATGCAATGACGCCGATCGCGGCTGCCGCCTTCGCGCGCGCCGGCACGAACCAGTCGACCTTCGCGTGGTGCTTGAGGTGATCCCTCGACGCCCGCGCACCGAGGACGCGCTCGTGGAACACGAAGCGGTGAAGAACGTACTCGAGGAACGTCCAGCCGAAGATGCCGCCCGCGAAAGCCAACACGATACCCATCATCGCTCTCCTCCGACCCTCTGTGCACGCCGAAGCGCGCGCTCCATCGCCCCATCCACACGTTCCGCCTTGCCGCCGAAGCCGATCAGCAGCGCGCGGACGAGCGCGCCACCGAGCGCCTCGAAGTCCCCGCCGACCCCGAAGCGCGCCATCTTTCGGGCCGTCGCGAGCCCCTGCAGGCTCGACCAGAACAGCGCGGCCCGCTGCGCATCGTTGCCTCGCGCGAGCACCCCTGCCGTGCGGGCGGCCGCGAAGCACTGGATCACCTCGGCGACCACGCCCATCGCCATCGGCACGGCCCTCACGGCGCTGAGGTCGTCGGCGACGACGGGCCTCGGATCGGCGAGCATCCGGGCCACGAGCGCAGCGTGCGCCGGCTGTGCTTCAGCCGCCTCGAGGTACGCGCGTCCCGCGAGCACGATGCCGAGCAGCGCGCGCTCGCCAGCAGGTACGTCCTGCGACGCCCCGGCGACGATCCCGTCCGCCTCGGCCATCCCTGCACGAACACGGATCGCGATCGCATCCACCGCGCGCTCGAGGAGCGCGAGGACGAGCGCGTCCTTGCTCTCGAAGTAGCGGTAGAGAGCGCTGGTCCGGTAGCCCAGCGTCGTCGCGAGCCGGTGGAGAAGGAGCCCCTCCGCACCCTCGTCGCCGAGGACCTGCTCCGCGAGAGCGAGGATCTGCTCCTGCGTCTCCGCGTGGCGACGCTTCTGCGCAGCACGGGGCTGAACAGCAGCCGCTACCGTTTTGTGAACCATGTTCACATTTGTGAACCGCATTCTCGTTTCTGTCAAGCGGCAGCCTCGCGGTCTCGCTGGTAACGTGCCCCGCGATGGCCGAACGCTCGTACACGCGAGAGGAGATGGAAGAGATCCTCCGTCGCGCCGCGGAGCGAACGCACGCTCAGGAAGACGCCGTCCGGCACGACGATCTCGTCGCGGCGGCGCGTGAGGTCGGCATCGACGAGAAGGCGATCGACGACGTGGTCGAAGAGCTCGGAGGCGAGCAGGAGACCAGCGCGATCGTGGCGCAGCACGTCCAGACGGAGCGGTCGCGCTTCTGGCGGCGCGCCTCGACGTTCGCGATCGTGACGACGTTCCTCGCCGCGATCGACGTGCTCACGCCCGGCGGGCCCTGGGTCCAGTGGGTGCTCCTCGTCTGGGGCTTCGTCCTCGCCTTCTCTGCGCGGCGCGCGTTCCTTCCTCCGTCGAGCGATCGCGTCGAGCGGCTCGTGCGCGCAAGCCGCAAGAAACGAGAGCGGGAGGCGAAGCGCGAGGCGAGGCGCAGAGCCGCCGAAGCCTGGACCCAGCGCTGGCGTGAGCTCGGGGAAGAGGCCACGCGCGCGGCGACGGCGAGGGCGGAGCGGCCGGGCCCAGCCGCGCGCCTCCGGTCCACCGAAAAGCAGATCGACCGAGCGATCGAGGACGGCGTCACGGCGCTGGTGGAGGCGCTCGCTCGCCGTGCGCTGAGCGCGGCGGAGCGAATGACGGCCCCTCCGGCCACCGCGCCGCGCACGGACTTCGATCACTACGTCGCGAGAGAGAAGTCAGGCGCGAGCGCGAGCGTCGCGCGGCCGGCACGCGAAGGCGTCGCGCGTCCCCCGAAGCCGGCGCGAGAGGTCCTCGTCACACCGCCGCCGCGGACGCGAGTCCTTGCGACCGAAGACGGCGACGAGGATCGCGCCGAAGACGAGCAGCCCACGGGCGCGCGGCGCCGCACGCGCTGAGGTCCTAGAGGCGAGAGAGAGACAGCGATCGCAGGCGCGCGCCCATCGAGGCGACGACAGCGATGCCGACGCGGTGGGGCAGGTCCGGGACGGCGCACGAAGCGAGCGCGCCGTCTGCCTCGAGGTCGACGCCGGCGTCCCGGCGCGTCACGCGCACCGGGTCGCCCGACGTGCGCACCACCAGGCACTCGCCGATCGATGCGCTCACCTCGTCGATCGCGACGAGCGCCGCGAGGCCTCCGAGATCGTCCACGAGCGCGAGCGAGACGGATCCGGATGCATCGACCTCGACCGCGAGCGCGCGAAAGCGAAGCACCGGCACGTCGATCCGCGCTCCTTCCGCGAGCGCGACGAGCGCATCTCCGTCGACGCTCCAGCGAGAGCTCGCGTCCAGCGAGAGCTCTCCGCGATCGTCTGCGAAGAGAAACATCGGCCTCGGCGAATCGAACGCAGTGACGCGATCGTCTCGCCGTATCGAGGCTCCCCGCTCGTCGAGCGCCAGCGTCGTCCCGTCGGGCATCGCGATCATCCGCGTCGGCACGGGCGAGACCGACGCCGTTCCCGAGACGCCCGTGCTCGGGTCGAAGAGCATCGCGAGACGCTCGCCGTGCGCTCCGCGACCTGCGACGAGGACGCGGCCTGTCGCGAGCGCCACCGCGACGGGCGAGCTGATCGCAGGCGCATCGCCGGCGTCGGCCACGCCCAGAGCACCGTGGAGCGCGATCTGGACGCGCCCCGCGACGGAAGCGGCGATACGCCCGTCGGGAAGCGCCACGGCCCACTCGGCCCCTCCGAGCGAGCCCGCGACCGCGGCGATCGACTCGGCTTCCAGATCGAGGACGTCGATGCCTGGGGCCAGCACGCCGCCCTCCGTCTCGCCGCCGAACACCGCAATGGCGAGGGCCGAGAGAGCCACCACCGATGGAGCGCGCCGCGGGATCGTCAGTCGCGCCGAGAGAGAGCGGCTCGTCCCGCCGTCGACATCGACCAGCTCGAGGGTGTCGAGGACCCGCGCGCCGTCGCTTCCTCCGACGAGGAGCACGCCGCGAAGCGCGCCGGCGCTGACCGCGATGGCAGCGTGATCGCGGCGCGGCGATCGCAGCGCTCCGAAGCTTCGCGGCTCGCCCAGAAGCGACACGCGCTCCCACGTGTCTCGGACCTCACCGGTCTCGCCCGACGCCCCCCCCGCGACCAGCAGCGACTCGCCCCCAGGGACGAACGAGGCGGACGCGAACGCCGTCGGGTTCAGGAGCGTCGGCGCCGGGAGCTCCACGCGCTCCGATCGCACCTCGAGGATCGCGAGACGTCGCGTCGCGAGCCCGCGCTCGTCGAGCCCACCCGCCACGAAGACGCTCGACTCCGACAGGACCATGATCGCCCCGCCGCGCGGGAGGCGCGCCTCCGGATCCGCGATCGCGCACGAACGGCCCAGCGGCAGCACGAGGAGCTCGGGAAGGACGCGGAGCTCGGAGACGCTCGCCACCCCGAAGCCGTCCCAGGTCGCCGTGCTCGCGCGCGCGGAGAGCGCGAGCGTGCTCGTCGGAAAGCGAGACAGCTCTCGCGTCGTGCCGCCGACGACCAGGTTCTCCACGGTCGCGTCGGTCGTCGGAAAGTCGCCGAGCGCGGTGACGCTCAACGTCGAGAGCATGGGCGGGCGGCAGTCCGGCGCGCTCGGGAGCCGCAGGGTCGCCCCGACACGGTCCGGATCCACGGACGCGCACGCGAGCGACGAGAGCGCGAGGAGAGCCCCGATCAGACGGAACGGCACGCGACCATGGTGGCACGGCGGGTCGAGGAACGTGCCCGGAACGCGCCGGGTCGGATAGTCTCGCCGCGGTGACGGCGCCGGCTCCTCGCAGCTTCGGCAAGTACCTCCTCGAGCGGGAGATCGCCCGCGGCGGGATGGCGCGCGTTCACCTCGCGACGCTGCGCGGTCTCGGCGGCTTCGAGAAGAAGCTCGTCGTGAAGGAGATCCTCCCCGAGCTCGCGAAGGATCCTCGCTTCGTCGCGATGTTCGTGGAGGAGGCGAAGGTGCTGGTCGCGCTGAGCCACCCGAACATCGTCCCGGTGTACGAGCTCGGGATCGTGGATGGGACCTACTTCCTCGCGATGGAGCACGTCGAAGGCGCGACGCTCGCCGAGCTCGTCGAGAAGAGCCCCCTGACCGCGGGGCAGGCCGCGCGCGTCGGAGCACAGGTAGCCGACGCGCTCGCCTACGCACACGAGCGCTTCGACATCGTTCACCGCGACGTGTCGCCGCGAAACGTGATGGTCGACGTCGCCGGCCATACACGGCTTCTCGACTTCGGCATCGCAGCGCGCGCCGAGCTCGACGATGACGACGCGCTCTACGGAACACCCGGCTTTCTCTCGCCCGAGCAGGCCCGCGGCGAGCGTCTATCCGTCACGAGCGACCTGTTCTCGCTCGGGTGCCTGCTCCACTTCGCGTTGACGGGGAAGAGCCCGTTCGGGGCGGCGAACCTGGACGAGCTGCGGGCGCTCGACGCCGCTCCCACCCTCGCGCTCGGCGACGCGAGCAGCGGCCTCGCCCCGATCATCGCGGATCTCCTCGCCCCCACGCCGGAAGGGCGACCCTCCACGGCGCGATCGGTCGCTCGGACCCTCGCCGCGCTCTCGTCGTCGCTCGACGGCCTCGCGGACGACGACACCGCCGCCCAGTCGCTCGCCGCCCGCGCGTCCGACGTGCGTACTGGAGCTCCGCGCGAGAGCGATCTGCCCGGATCGGGCGACCCGGCAGCGGTGACGCCAGGACGCGTCGAGACGCTCGCCAAGAGCCAGGCGCTGGACGCGCTCCTCGGCACGGCGCGTATCAGCGCTCCGCCCACCGAGCCGACCGAGCCGAGGGCGAGCAGCCCGACCGACGACGGCCCGCGCACCGCGAAGCTGGAGCGTGCACCGAAGGCGCCGATCGCCGAGAGCGAGCCTGACGTCGCGCCGTCGAGCGCCGCATCGCCCACCTCGCAGCCGAGCCTCGTCGCGCGCACCGCCACGATGCTCTTGGCGGGCCTGATCGCGCTCGGCCTCGTCTCGCTCGCGCGCTTCGAATCGAGCCCCGTGGAGCCGATCGACGCGGACGACCGCGGCGTGACGGATCCGCGCGCGATCGTCCCGCTTCCGATCCTCGACGAGGACGGCGCGTTGGGCGATGTCGGCGTCGACGCCCATGAAGACAGCGCCGTGATCCCCGTCGACGGCGGCGTGGGCCCATCGCTCGATGCTGGCGCGAGGCCGATCGTCCGCGCGGCGGGAGGCTCGGTCAGCGTCCGCGCGACGCCTTGGGCGCGCGTCCTCCTGGACGGTCGCCCGCTGGGTACGACTCCGATCCGGAGGGCCAGCGTCACCGCGGGAAGCCACGCTCTCCGGCTCGAGTGCCCGCCGCTCGGACGTCAGGTCGAGACGACGTTCCGCGTCGAGCCGGGCCACACGGCCGAGATCACTGCGGACCTCGACCGAGACCCACCGACGATCAGGGTCTCTCCCTAGCGATCGCCACAGCTCCAGCGCCAGAGACAGCGTGTGCGGTCGCGCCCGCCTACTGCTGCGGCGTGAACGAGTAGGGGACCTGGACGACGGCGCAGGCGCCGCCGCTGACACGGGGAAACTGCATCCGCGTCGAGATCTGCCGCACGCACGAGAACACATCACGGTCGCGCAAGGAGCCGCCGACCTGGGTTCCTTCGACGCGCCCGTCGGCGCCCACCTTGATCTGGAGCGTCATCGCGCCCTGGAGCATCGGGTTCCCCTTGAGGCCGCGCTCGTAGCAGTTCCGGATCTGCGGATTGTACTGCTCGAAGACGTGACGGATCGCGGAGGCGTCGATCTCCCCGGTGCAGTCCCAGCTACCCGCTGCGACGTGCGTCGTGTGGTGCACGGGCTCGGTCGGGACGAACGCGTCGGGCGTCGGGCCCGCGTCGGGCTCGGGGTCCGGAATCGTCATCTCGTCCTCGACGAGCGAGGTCGAACGGCTGACACCCGAGTCGGCGGGGCCGGTCACGGGCGCGACGGGCGGCGGTGGCTGCAACAAGCAGTAGCCGAGCAGCGCTACCGCCGCGAGGGCAACGCCCGCGATCGCATACCGAGCCCCGCCCCCTTGGGGCGGCGGCGGAGTCGACTCAGAAGCCACGGCGTCTTCCTCCGGAGGGCACGATGGCGGCGGTTGTACCACGACCCTCGAGGCTCGCTACCGACGAAAGCGCGGAGACGCGTGACGCCGAACCAGCCGTTTTTGCGGGGAAAGCCCGCGCCCCGTACACTCGTTCGATGCAACTTGGCCGCCTTGGTTCCCTGGTCCCTTCCCTTCTGCTGCTGCTCTCGCTCGGTGCCTGCAACAACTCGATCGTCGTCGAGCTCCAGACCGGACCCCAGGAGTTCGATCTCGAGACGTCGTCTTTGGGCCTTCCAACCCAGCTCCGAGACGACACCGGCGGGGCGCCGGTCGTCGCGAGCATCGACTGCAGCGCGATCATCTGTCCTCCCGCCGCCATCGCCATCTCCTGCGAGAGCGGCCTCTGTAACCCGGACCCCGTGCTCGTCTCCGTTCCCGTCGGCGGCGTCGTGGACTTCGACGCGTTGCTCTCCGACGCGGGGACGCTCCTCCGCTTCGTGGACGC
>JBBSAT010000010.1:0-58913 GCA_038252025.1 Polyangiales bacterium
CTCGGAGATCGCGCTCGGCACCTGGGGGCTCGCGGAGGGTGCGTACGGGCCCGTCCCGGACGGACGCCTCGAGGAGACGGTGCGGGCCGCCTGGGAGGCGGGCGTGACGACCTTCGATCTCTCGCCGCTCTGGGGGCGTGGCGACAGCGAGCGGCTGACGGCGAAGGCGCTCGGAGCGAACAAGAAGGACGCCGTGCTCATCACGCGCGTCGGCCAGGTGGAGAGCGGCCCGCGCGTGCTCCCGCAGTTCGACGCCATCTCCGTGGGCCCGTCGATCGATCAGAGCCTCGAGCGCCTCGATCGGGAGTGGGTGGACGTCGTGCTCCTTCACAACCCGCCGCTCGAGGTGCTGACGCGCGAGCGCTTCCAGAAGGCGATCGGCGGAGCGATGGCGTCCGGCAAGGTGCGCTGCTGGGGCATCAGCACGAGCACGCTCGAGGACGCGCGCCTCGCGCTCAAGATCGGCGCGCAGGTGATCTGCCTGCCCCACAACCTGCTCGCGCCGGACGACGTCGAGGAGATCACGCCGCTCCTCAAGGAGCACGGCGCGGGCGTGCTCGCGCGCTCGCCGCTCGCGTTCGGGCTGCTCTCCGGGCGATGGACCGCCGAGACGGTCTTCGCCGAGGGCGATCACCGTCGAGATCGTTGGACCCCCGCCTCGCTCGCCGCACGCGTCGCGCGCGTCGAGACGCTGCGCGGCTTCGCGGCCGCCGGTGACGTCGCAGACCTCGCGCTCCGCTTCGTTCTCTCGAACGCGTTCGTCGCGAGCGCGCTCGTCGGGGCGCGCACGCCCGAGCAGATCCTGCACGCGGCGAAGAGCTCGGTCGGAGCCCCCTACGTCGAGAACGGCATCCTCAAGCAGATGGCGGCGCTGCCGAAGTAATACAGGAGTGCTCGCGGAGCCGCTCCGCCGGACGCGGACGGGGCGCTCGCTCGAGCCGATCAGTATTGTCGATCAGAGGCGGACGCTGAAGACGAAGCTCACCTGAGGGAAGCTGCGGTAGCGCTCGACGATGGTCGCCTGCGGCACGCGGTCGCCGTCGACGTACTGCGTCGCGAGCGCCTCGGCGGCCTCGCGATCACCGGCCGCCTTGATGTGCATGACGCGCGTCATGAGCGCCTCGACCGCCGAGGGCATGCGCGCGAAGTCGATGCTGAACGCGCCGTGGTGCTCGCCGTCGGCCGCGAGCGCCTGCGGATCCCAGCGCAACGCGCCGTCGTCGAGCAGCATCCCGATCTGGATCGCGGCGAGCTGGCTGTAGGCCTTCCGCTGTCCGCCCGGCGTGTACATGCCGCGCGAGATGTGGCCGAACGCCCAGACGATCGACTCGACGTAGACCTCTCTCGCGCGCGCGTCGTCGATCACGCCGTGGCTGCGGAGGAACTCCACGAAGAAGAGGCCGCCGCTCTGCGCCTTGAGCTCCTCGAGCATCGAGGCCATCTGGCCGCCGAAGATGGTCGCGTCGGTCTCCCCGTTCACGGCGTAGTCGTGGGAAGGACCGAGGTTGTGGCTCGCCTCGTGGAGGATCGTCGAGAGGAGGCCGGGCACGGGATCGTCGGTGTACGGCGCCATCGACTCCGTCGTGAGCAGCGAGCTCGCCTGCGCCCGACGCCGCGCGTCGCTGTCCGAGTCTGTGTAGAGGTTGCTCATCGCGACCGTGCGGCCGCGCCCCTCCTCGGCGACGGCGCCCCAGTTCGGCAGGCTCTGGCCGATCGTCGCGCCGAACGGGTCGCGGTCGTCCCCCGAGTTCACGACGATGTCGATGAAGTCGGGCAGCTGGAAGCTGACGTCGCGCGCGGTGTACTCGGTCGGCGCGAGCGCGGCGAGCGAGGCCTCCATGTCGACTCGGAGCGGCGAGAGCCGGTCCTGCCAGGCGAGCGAGCCCGTGTTGATGCGCGCGAAGGTCAGGTGGAAGCCCGCCTTCTGACTGCAGGGCTCCCAGTAGGTCTCGTCCGGACCGACGCGCACGTACCAGGCCGAGTTCCGCGCGCTCATGTGCGCCCAGGCCTCGTCGGCCGGCGCCCAGTCGTTCGTCTCGAAGCTCGTCGCCGCAGCGCGCAGGTACGTGACGAGCGCCGTCTCGGCGGGGTCGGTCATCGCGTCGGCCGCGGCGCGCAGCTCGGCCGCGATCGGCTGCATGAGCTCGGCATAGGCCTCCGTGTAGGGGACCGCGACGAGCTCACCCTGGCGCTCGCGGACCACGACGAACGGCGAGAGCAGCGTCGTCGCGTCGGGACGCGCTTCGAGGACGGCGCAGAACGAGTCGTCCGCGCCCTGTAGCGCGTCGGGGTAGACGTCGACGTGCTGATGCGGCGCCCCGACGATGGCCGAGCACGCGGGGTCGGTCTCCGTGATGGACGCGAGGCAGCGCGGGCCCCAGTTGCGGCGGAACAGGCTCGCGCTCGAGGTGTCGTCGCGATCGACGCGATCGGCGAGCGCGGACATGCCGACCTGACGGGCATAGAGCCGGTCCATCAGCCCTGCGACGACGAGCATGTGACGCGCGAAGTCGCGATGCGCCGGAGCGAGCCCGGTCAGGTCGCTCTCGACGAGCGTCGGCGCCGCGTGATCGAGCTCCGTCATCACCAGCGCGCGTCGGGGATCGCTCGGCAGCGCGACGTCCGCTTCGGCGCGGATGCGCGCGAGCGCGGCGTCGAACGCGGGCGTGAAGCTGCCGCCGGAGACCCACTCGCTCTGCGACTGTCCGCTCGTCGGGTAGAAGAGGAGCGAGCGCACCTCGTCGGGATCGGGCTCTCCGTCCGCGTCCGTGTCGGCGGCCCAGAAGAGCGGGATGTCGAGCCGAAGGGCCAGCTGATTGAAGCGCGCGCGATCGCTCGCTTCGTTTCGGGCTGCGGTCACTCCGTGCGTGGCGCCGCCACACGCCGAGAGTGCCAGGACGAGGACGAGAGAGACGTACCGATGGGCTCGCATGCTCGGGTCCTAGCACCCGCTCGGAGCTTCGTTTCGCGTTTCCGTCGGCGTCGGACCGGAACCTCGCGTCCGGCCCGACCGAAGGGCGGCGGATCAGGCCTTCTTGGCCTGGATCTCCAGGGTGATCTCGACGGTCTCACCGACGAGCACGCCGCCTGCCTCGAGCGCGACGTTCCAGTTCAGTGCGAACTCGGTTCGCTGGATCTTTCCGGTCGCCGTGAAGCCGACGCGCTCGCCGCCCCAGGGGTCCTTCTGCGTGCCGTGAAACTCGGTGTCGAGCGAGACCTCCCGCGTCGTGCCGCGGATCGTGAGGTCACCGACGAGCACGTAGCGGTCGCCCTTCTTCTCGACGCGCTTACTGACGAACAGCAGCTTCGGGTGGTTCTCCACGTCGAAGAAGTCCGCCGAGCGGAGGTGGGCGTCGCGCTTCTCGTCGTGCGTGTCGAGGCTCTTCGCGTCGATCTCCGCGGAGACCGTCGACTTCGTCAGATCGGCGAGGTCGAGCTCGAGCTGGCCGCCCCAGAGGCCGAACTCTCCACGCACCTTGGTGAACATCAGGTGGCGCGCGGTGAACGATACGTTGGAGTGGGAGACGTCGAAGTCGAACTTCTCGAGTGCCATGGGTGCCTCTGTCTTCGTTGGAGATGGAAGCTCCTCTATGCACACCTCGAGGACCGGGCGGCAGGGAGCGATTCCGCAACGGTCGGTCGCGGCATCGGGCGGCAGGTCCCCATCCCGTGCCGGTCTGCCGTAGACTCCGCGGCCCAGGGCCGTCGGGCCCAGTACGCCTCCGAGGGGCAGAAGGACGAACGCCGTGGTCGACACGATTCCGAAGCGACTCTTCGAGCAGGCCAAAGCACGCGGAAGCGCGCCCGCGTACCTCGTCAAGCAGGGCGGCGTGTGGAAGGCCACCTCCTGGACGGACTACGGCAACGAGGTGTCGCGTGCGACGCGCGCGCTGATCGCGCTCGGGTTCGAGAAGGGGCAGCGCGTCTGCATCCTCGGCTTCAACCGGCCCGAGTGGGTCGTGCTCGATCTCGCTGCGATGAGCGCCGGCGGGGCGCCGGCCGGCATCTACACGACGTGCTCGCCCGACGAGGTGCAGTACATCGTGAGCCACGCCGAAGCGCCGCTCGTCCTCGTGGAGAGCGAAGCGCAGTGGCAGAAGCTCGAGAAGAAGAAGAGCGAGCTGCCGCTCGTGCGCTTCGTCGTCTTCATGCGCGGCGCGACGGTCCCGAAGAAGCCCGACGGTGGGCCGACGCTGCTCAGCTGGGACGACTTCCTCGCGCGCGGGGACTCGACCTCCGAGAAGGAAGTGTTCGAGCGCATCGAGCAGCTCGAAGCGAACGGCCTCGCGACGCTCATCTACACCTCCGGCACGACGGGGCCGCCCAAGGCCGTGATGCTCACGCACGAGAACCTGGCGTGGACCTCGAGCGTTCTCGGCAAGCTCGCGCGGATCGAGTCGGGCAGCCGCACGCTCTCGTACCTGCCGCTCTCGCACATCGCCGAGCAGGTGACGACGATCCACGGGCCGGTCACGGCCGGCAGCTGCGTCTACTTCGCCGAGTCGATCGACAAGATCGCGGACAACCTCAAGGAGGTCCGTCCCACTCTGTTCTTCGGCGTTCCGCGGATCTGGGAGAAGTTCTACGCCGCCATCGACGGCAAGATGCGCGCGGCGACGGGCGCGAAGGCTCGGATCGCGCAGTGGGCGCGCGGCGTCGGGACGCGGGTCAGCCAGCTCCGCTGCGAGGGAAAAGAGCCGAGCGGGCTGCTCGCGCTCGAGTACAAGGCGGCCAACCGCCTCGTCTTCGCGCCCTTGAAGGATGCGATCGGTCTCGATCAGGCCACCTGCCTCGTCTCCGGCGCGGCGCCGATCGGCAAGGAGGTCCTCGCGTTCTTCGCGAGCGTCGACGTGTTCGTGCAGGAGATCTACGGCCAGAGTGAGGACACGGGGCCGACGTCGTTCAACCTCATGGGCAGGACGCGGGTCGGCTCCGTCGGCGTGCCGATCCCCGGCTGCACGGTGAAGATCGCCGAGGACGGCGAGATCCTCGTGAAGGGCCCGAACGTGTTCGCCGGGTACTTCAAGGACGAGGCGGCCACGCGAGAGACGCGCTCGGCAGACGGCTGGCTCCACTCGGGTGATCTCGGGCAGTTCGACGTGGACGGCTTCCTCCACATCACCGGCCGGAAGAAGGAGATCATCATCACGGCGGGCGGGAAGAACATCACGCCGAAGAACATCGAGGAGATGATCAAGACGTGCCGCCTCGTGGGCGAGGTCGTCGTGATCGGCGATCGCCGGAAGTACCTCACGGCGCTCGTCTGGCTCGAGCCGGACGCGACCAAGAAGTTCATGAGCGAGCACGGCTCGAGCGGCGCGCCCGAGACGAACGTGGACGTCCGCAGCGAGATCCAGAAGGCCGTGAACGCGGCGAACGACAAGCTCGCGCGCGTCGAGCAGGTGAAGAAGTTCGCGGTCTGCGCGCGCCCGCTCGGCATCGACACGGGCGAGCTCACGCCGACCTTGAAGGTCAAGCGCAGCAAGGTGAGCAAGAACTTCGAGAAGGACATCGAGTCCATGTACGAGGGCGACTCGAGCGAGTGATGTTCGAGCTCGCCACGGCGACGAAGATCGTCTTCGGCGACGGGTGCATCGCGCGCCTGCCCGCGCTGGCGGCCGAGCTGGGCGGGCCGGCCGCGCGCGTGCTGCTCGTGACGGGACGGTCGGTCTCTCCGGAGCTCGTGGCCTCGCTCGGCCGCGCGGGCCTCGCGATCACGCGGCTCGTCGCGCAGGGCGAGCCCACGACGAACGCTGCGCGCGAGGGCACCGCGCTCGCGCGCGAGGAAGCGTGCACGCTCGTCATCGCGATCGGCGGCGGCAGCGTGATCGATCTGGGCAAGGCGATCGCCGCGCTCGCGCCGAACGCAGGTGACCCGCTCGACTACCTCGAGGTGATCGGGCGGGGGCTGCCGCTCGCCGCCGCTCCGCTGCCGTTCATCGCCGTGCCCACCACCGCGGGCACGGGCGCGGAGGTCACGAAGAACGCAGTGCTCGCCGATCCGGTCTCGCGCGTGAAGGTCAGCCTGCGCTCGGACGCGATGCTGCCGCGCGTCGCGCTCCTCGATCCGGAGCTCACCTGGTCGATGCCGAAGGCGGTCACCGCGAGCACCGGCCTCGATGCGATCACGCAGGTGATCGAGCCGTTCGTCTCGAACGCGGCGAGCCCGGTGACCGACGCGCTCTGCCGGGACGCCATCGCGCGCGGGGCTCGAGCGATCCGGCGGGCGTTCGAGAGCGGAGAGGACCGCGAGGCCCGGAGCGACATGGCGCTCACGAGCCTCTTCGGTGGCATCGCGCTCGCCAACGCCAAGCTCGGCGCGGTGCACGGCTTCGCGGGGCCGATCGGCGGCACGTTCGAGAGCCCGCACGGCGCCGTCTGCGCGCGCCTCTTGCCGCTCGTGATGGAGGCGAACGTCCGCGCGCTGCGGGCGCGCTCACCCGGCTCGCCGATCCTCGAGCGCTACCACGAGGTCGCCCGCCTGGTCACGGGAGACCCGCGCGCGCTCGCCGACGACGGCATCCGCTGGGCAGCGGAGCTCGCGGACGATCTCGGCATCCCCTCTCTCTCCCGCTACGGGATGAAGGAGGAGCACGTGACGCTCCTCGCGTCGAAGTCGGCGCGCGCGAGCAGCATGAAAGGAAATCCGATCGTGCTGACCGAGGAGGAGCTCGAAGAGATCCTCCGCCGCGCGCTCTGACGACGCTGCTCAGCGAGGGCGCGGGCCGCCGCCGCCGCCGCCGCCGCCTTCGCGACGCGGGCCAGCACCACCACCGCCACCGCCGGGTCGCCCACCGCCGCCACCGCCGCCACCCCCGCGCGGACCGCCGAAGCGTCCCCCGCCCGGTCGCCCGCCGCCGCCGCCGCGACGCGAGTCGCCGCCGCCGCTCCGGAACGACTGTGCGCGCGCGCCGCCGCCGCCGCCGCCGCGCCCCTTGAGGTCGGTGATGGGAGGCGGCGTCGTGCCGCTCGAGAACGCGTGCTTCTCGACGCGCGGCACGTGCTGCCCGGCGAGACGCTCGATGTCGACGAGGAACGGGCGCTCCTCGTGATCGCAGAACGAGAGCGCGATGCCCTCCGCGCCCGCACGGGCCGTGCGGCCGATGCGGTGCACGTAGGTCTCGGGGATGTTCGGGAGGTCGTAGTTGATGACGTGCGAGATCCCGTCGACGTCGATGCCGCGCGCGGCGATGTCCGTCGCGACGAGGAGGCGAAGCTCACCGCGCTTGAACGCGCCGAGCGCGCGCTCGCGAGCGCCCTGGGACTTGTTGCCGTGGATCGCGGCGGCCTTGAGGCCGGACTTCTCGAGCTGCTCGACGAGACGGTTCGCGCCGTGCTTGGTCCGCGTGAAGACCAGCGTGTGCTGGATCCGCGTGTCGTTCTTCAGGATGTCGACCAGGAGGCGCGGCTTGTCCTTCTTGTCGACGAAGTAGATCTGCTGCTCGATGCGCTCGACCGTCGAGGAGACGGGCGTCACCGCGACCGAGACCGGATCGGTGAGCAGCGTGTCGGCGAGCTGCCGGATGTCCGGCGGCATCGTCGCCGAGAAGAACATCGTCTGTCGCTTCTTCGGAAGCTGCGCGATGACGCGCTTCACGTCGGGAAGAAACCCCATGTCGAGCATGCGGTCCGCCTCGTCGAGCACGAAGAACTCGATGGTGGAGAGGCTCGCGCGCTTCTGGTTCAGCAGATCGAGCAGCCGGCCCGGCGTCGCGATGAGCGCGTCCACGCCGCGGCGGAGCTCCTCGATCTGCGGCTTCTCGCTCACGCCGCCGAAGATCACGGTGTGATAGAGGTCGAGGCCCTTGCCGTACGTGGCGAAGCTCTCGCCGATCTGTGCGGCGAGCTCGCGCGTCGGCGTCAGCACCAGCACGCGCAGCTTGGGGTCCTTGCCGGCCACGTCGTCGAGACGCTGGAGGATCGGGAGCGTGAACGCTGCCGTCTTGCCGGTGCCTGTCTGGGCGCAGCCGAGGATGTCCTTGCCGGCGAGCGCAGGCGGGATCGCAGCTTCCTGGATGGGCGTCGGCGTCTCGTAGCCGGCGGCCGCGACAGCGGCGAGGAGCGTATCGTTGAGTCCGAGTTCTCGAAAATTCACGGTGCGCTAACTCCCACACATGGGCCGAGGGTCAACGTGAATCGCCCCCGCTCGCTGCAGCGTTCCGCTCACACGCGAGCGAGACGCCCTCGATCCACGTCGCCCAGTCGCCCGATCCGTCGCTCACGACGGTGACCACCAGACGGAAGGAACGCGTGCCCTCGTCGAACGCGAAGAGCACCGCATCGACGCGACCGCCGTTCGTGAGGCGCGCCTCGAACGGCTCGCGCAGACAGCCCGTCTCGCCCGTCACCGGGTGACGCGTCACCGCATGCCCAGCGGCCTCGAGCGGGCCGCTCACGGCAGTCTCGAACGCGGCGAGAGAGGCCCGATCCGCCGACTCCGCGCGAGAGAGATCGACCATCACGCTGACCCCGTGGTCCGCCGTCTCGAACGCCCACATCTCGTGCTGCTCGGCCCAGCCGGGGGCCATCACCGTTCGCGCTTCGTCCTCGATCTGCTGGCTCGGCGAGAGCGCGAGCGTCGGATGAGGAAGCCGGAAGCCGAGGCTCGGGTGCTCGATGCCCCGCCGCTCCTCTCCTTCCGAGGCGTCGTGAAACTCGCGGAGCTCGCCGCGATCCGAAGCGGCCAGGACGAGGACCGGTCGTGGGGGGATGCGAGACGAGACCCAGCCGACGAACCCGACCGAGAGCAGCGAGAGCAGCGCGAAGAGCGCGAGGCCCGACCGACGGTGGCCCGCGCGCGCGAGCAAGAACGCCGACGCCGTCCCGATACCGACGAGCGCGGCGAGGGAGAGCCCCATCGAGCCGATCGCGCCGCTGATCCGCGGTGGAACGTCGGCGGCGAGCGTCGTGGTCACGAGCGCGACGAGCAGCGCGGCGGTGATCCCGAGGACGAGGGCGGCGCCCGCTCGCTTCAACATGGGGAGCGTTTCACAGGAGAGTTCCGACGGCTGGATTCGAACCAGCATTCGCGGAGCCAAAGTCCGCTGTCCTGCCCTTGGACGACGTCGGAGGGGTGGAGACACATATCAGGCGGACCGGGCTGCTTCAATCGCATCTCTCGCCGCGAGGAGGGCGCGTGCGTCTTCGAGGACCGCGGCCTTCAGCTCGGTCTCGTCCACTTCTCGCGAGGGATCGCTCGCCTCGACGATGCCGCCGCCCGCGAAGTACGTCACCTGCCCGCGCGAGACGCTCGCGGTGCGAATGGCGACCGCGAGCGAGAGCCCGCCGTCTCGCGCGACGCTGCCGACGGCGCCGGTGAAGAAGCCGCGCGGAAAGCGCTCGAGCGCCTCGATGCGCTCCATCGCCCGGAGCTTCGGCGTCCCGGTGACGCTCCCGGGCGGAAAGCACGCGATCAAGATGTCGGCGAGCGAGACGTCGTCCCGCGCGCGGGACTCGACGATCGAGACCATGTGGCTGAGGCGCGCATAGGGCTCGATGCGCATCACGTCCTTCGCGAGGATGCTGCCCGGCACCGAGAGCCGCCCGAGATCGTTGCGCATGAGGTCGACGATCATCGCGTGCTCGGCGCGCTCCTTCTCGTCCTCGCTGAGCGCGCGCGCGACCCCCGCATCGGTGCCCTCTCCGCGGCGCTTCGTGCCCTTGATCGGTCGCGTCTCGAGCCTGCGCGTCCTCGGATCGAACGAGAGGAAGCGCTCCATCGTACGGGCGATCAGCACGAGCTGGTCCGGGCCTTCGAGGTAGGCGCCGAGCGGGACCGGGCTCGCGTCACGCATCGCGAGCGCGAGGGCGATGGCCGGTCCCTCGAGCCGCGCGACGAAGCGGCGCGCGAGGTTCACCTGGTAGAGGTCCCCGCGTCCTATGTCGAGCAGCGCCGTCTCGATCGCGGCGCGATGCACCTCGCGCGGCTCGGCTTCGATGGCGGAGAGAGTGGCCCGCGGAGCCTGCGCGCCGCGCGCCGCTTCGAGACGCGAGAGCGCGGCGGCGAGCGAGGCGTCGTCGTCCGCCACCACGAGGGCCTCTCCGGTCTGGTGATCGACGGCGAGCACGGCCGGATGGCTCGTGACGAAGCCGAGGAGCGTCTGCTCCGATCGAGGCAAGCGCGCCGCGCTGCGCAGACCGAGCAGTCCGCGCATCGCCCAGCCGAGGTCGTACGCGAGAGCGACGGTCGTCCGGGGCGCCGCGCGCGCGAGCTCGGGCCCTCCTGCCGCTGCGCTCTCGGGACCGGCGAAGAGCGCCGCGAGCTCTTCTGCCCGGACCTCGGTCCCGCGCAGCACGCGCATCTCGCCCGCGGCGAGCGAGAGGAAGCTCCGCCGTCCGAGCTCGCTCGCGCCATCCCCATCGAGCCACGCGAGCCCGCCCGAGGCCGCGAGCCCGAGGGCGATGCGCGGCAGCTCGCCTTCCGCGACCGCGACGGACCGGACCAGCATCGTGCCCGCGCTTTACTGCCCGGCCCGTGCGCAGTAAAGCCTCGCGTGCTTCGCCACGCTCTCGCGCTGCTCGCGCTCCTCCTGCTCGGTCTCGTCTCCTCGTGCGGCACGCCCGCGCGGCCGCCCTACACGATCAGCATCGTGACCGCGTCGGGAGGGAACCCGTTCACGAGCGGGCTGGGCGTGATCCGCTCGGGGCGCGTCGAGATCCGCGTGCGTCAGACCGACATGGCGGTCCTGATGGGCGGAGCGACGATCTCGGGCGGCGCGATCGACGCGGTCGACGTGCCCATCCCGACCTTCGGGCTCATCACGCGCATCCAGGTCGAGGTGTTCGACGACAACGCTGCCGATCCGGACGCCCCGGTGCTGATCGGCGCGAGCCCCCCCTTCGTCCCGCTCGGCTACGCGTTCGTCCGGATCGTCGTCGGGCCACCGTCGATGTGCGACCTCCTGTCGGCGCCCTCGCTCAGCTCCGATCGCGTCGGGCCGAACCTCGTCGCGGTCGCGAGCAACCTGGTCTCGATCGGTGGGCTCGAGACGGACGGAATGGCGTCGAGCCACGTGGAGGTGCTCTCGCCGGTGCAGCTCACCTATCCCGTCGCCCCGCTCGAGTATGACGGGCTCGCGCGACCGATCGGCGAGGGCGGCGCGGTGCGCCTCCTCGACACCACGCTGATCCTGGCGCTCTCGGACGTGCGTCGCGCGGTGCTCTACGACGTCGACCCAGCCCGCGAGGGCCTGCGGGACGAAGACCTCTCCGAGGCGCAGACCGGCAACCAGGTTCACGCCGGCGCCGGGTCGAGCTCCGCGCTCGTCGATCTCGGCGCGGACGGAGCCGCGATCGTCGGCGGCGTGGAGGGCGACCAGGCCTCGGACGGAATCACCTGGGTCGATCTCCTCGGGTTCGCGACGACCTCTCACCTCTCGACGCGTCGCGAACGTCCGGCGGCCGTCCGGATCGGCGGCGAGATCCTCGTGGCGGGCGGTCAGGCGCCCGGCGAGCCTCTGTTCGAGCGGATCTCGATCGATGCCGCGCACACGAGCACGTCGTTCGGCGACGGCGAGCCGCGCTTCGGTGCGGTGCTCGTGCGCGACTCGGGCAGCACGCGCGCCTGGCTCGGCTTCGGCGAGGACGCGGACGGGACCCTGCTCGACTCGGCGATCCGCATCGAGGGCTGTCCGAGGGCCTGCGTGGCGACCGCGACCGATCCCATCGCGCAGCCGAGGCGGGGCGTGCGCGTCGTCGAGCGCGCCAGCGAGACGGTCATCCTGGGCGGCTCGGACGACACCGGGCCGACGAACGCAGTGGATCGCGTTCGATTCGTCGCTGGCGCGCCCGTGGTCGAAGCGCTCGGCGTCCTCGGCGCGGCGCGCGACCGTCCGGGTGCGGCGGCGATCGGCGGCGGCGTGATCGTCGTCGGCGGCGGAGAGGGCGTGCGCCCCGAGCTCCACGCGCTGAGAGACATGGAGATCTGCTTTCCCGAGCGGCTGGACGCGCTCTAGAGCGCGAGGGGAGAGGCAAGGGCAAGGGGAGGAGCGTGGGCTCAGGCCAGGCCGAGCTTACGTTCGATCGCCTCGATCGCCCGCTTCACCGACTCGTCGGTCAGCGCCTGCGCGCCGATCTTCCGGTGCGCGTTCATCACCGTCGTGTGGTCCTTGCCGCCGAAGCGCATCCCGATGTCCGGGTAGCTGAGCTTCAGCCGCTCGCGCGCGACGTACATCGCCACCATGCGTGGCAGCGCGACGGCGCGGTGCCGGCGCTCGCTCCGCAGATCCTTCAGGCCGATCCCGAAGTACTCCGCCGACGCGCGCTGCACGTCTTCCACGCTCGTCTGACGATCGCCCGCCATCGCGCGCTTCTCGGCGCCGAGCATGCTGCGAGCGAGATCCAGATCGAGGCCACGACGCTCCAGCTCGGCGCGCACGGCCAGCCGAAGCAGCGTCCCCTCGAGCTCGCGCACGTTGCTCTGGACCATCTGCGCGATGAAGAGCGCCACCTCGGGGTCGAGCGAGAGCTCTTCCTGCTCCGCCTTCTTCTGGAGGATCGCGATGCGCGTATCGAGCTCGGGCGCCTGGATGTCGGCGACGAGGCCCCACTGGAAGCGGCTGATGAGCCGCTCCTGCATCTCCACGATCTCGCGCGGGTTCACGTCGCTCGTCACGATGATCTGGCGATCGGCGTGATAGAGCGCGTTGAACGTGTGGAAGAACTCTTCCTGGGTCTGCTCGCGCCCGGCGAGGAACTGGATGTCGTCGATGATGAGCACGTCGCAGTTCGTGCGGTAGCGCGCCCGGAATTCGTCGATCCGCTTATTCTGCAGGCCCCAGATGAACTCGTTCGTGAAGCGCTCCGCCGAGAGGAAGAGGATGCGGGCGCTCGGCCGATCGGCGCGCACGCGATGCCCGACGGCGTTCACGAGGTGCGTCTTGCCGAGGCCCACCTTGCTGTAGATGAAGAGCGGGTTGTACTTGCGGCCCGGCGTCGTCGCGGCGGCCTGGGCGGCTGCGTGCGCGAGCTGGTTCGAGGTGCCGACGACGAAGTTGTCGAACACGTAGCGCGGGTTCAGACCGTGCGGGTCGGGCCGCAGATCGGCGCCGTCGGGCGGGCCGGCCGGGGCGATGCGAGCGAGGATACCGGACGCCGGAGTGGCGAGGCGCGGCGGCGGATCACCGAAGGCCAGCTCCATCGCACGCGAGCTCGTCTTCGCGCGACGGCCTTCGTCGACACGGCGGGGCGCCGCGGACGCGGCGAGCGCGACACGCCGATCGAGGCCCGTCGCCGCCGCACCAGCGGGTGGCGTGAGATCGCTCGAGGCGGCCCCATCGACGACCGCCGCCGTCTCGGCGGACGCAGGCACCGCCGCGAGGCTCGGATCGACGGTCCACTCGACCAGAAGACCGCTCACACCCGACTCGAGCGTCAACGCCTCGAGGAGCTGCGAGAGATAGTGCGTCGTGATCCAGTCGACGAAGAAACGACTCGGCGTTCGCAGCCGTACGGTCGTGCCCTCGATGCCCTCGAAGCGGACCGGCGCGAGCCAGGCCGCGTAGGTGTGCTCCGACACCTTCTCACGCACCCGTGCCAGCGAAGATTCCCACAGCGTCGTCATCCCAGAAAACCTCACGAAAACGCAGACGTACGCGCACGCTCCACAGGCTGTCCACAGCCCGTGGCGCTTCCTCGTTTACTCGTTCCGCTCCCGTCCCAGCCCGGGATCCATCAGTCAGGATCCATCAGCCCAGGACCGTCCCCAACAGACCGTGTCCCACGGAACCAACCACCATCGCTCCGCACCATGTCGCACTGCGAAGCCCCTCCGAAGGAGGTGGCGTTCTCGATCCGCATCTCGCTCAACGAGAGGAAGGCGACGCTAGCAAAGCGATCCCAGGGCGTCTATGGGACTCGTGGATCAAGTTTGTAACCGACCAGGATCGCAGACTTTTCCTGCGTGACTTCTGCACGGCTGGGACCAAATCGGGACGGTCATCTTTGGCACGAATTCGCAAGCCTAAGAGATCACGAATGATCCCGTCGCTCGAGGACGCGCGCCGCACTGCGTCGTCTCCACCCGACCGAGTTCATGAGTGATCCCGAGCGCCTTCAGTTCGAAACGCGGGATGGATCGAGGATGCGTCCGCCGTTTTCTTGGCGTGAGCGCCCGAGAACGATAGACGGGACTTTGACGAGGGCACCTCGACCGACTACGCGGGACCGCGTGATCGGACGGGCTGGGCGGGCGAGCCTGGCGGGCCGTCGGTGGGAGCGAGCGATGCGAGACCGGATGAGCGTTCTTCGGGCCGGGGCGGTGATCGTGGCGCTCTTGGCCTGGTTCGACGCGAGCGCCGCAGAGGCACAAGGCAGCGGGCCGATGCCTGTCGCCGAGGACTTCGAGACGACCCGCGGGATGGGCATGGGCCTCGGCGTTCGCGCATCGGCCGCGTCCACCGCAGCGCTCGAGTACAACCCGGCGAACCTCGCGCTGGCGCGCATCTATCACGTCGAGACCTTCGCGGGATATCGCCCGCAGAGCACGCGCTTCGAGTTCGGCGGCGCGCTGGTCGACAGCTTCTCGAGCCCCGTCGCGATGGGCGTCTCCTACCGCTACATCCTCGGCAACGGCCGGGATGGGCACGCGGGGATGGACGGCCGCGTCGCGGTCGCGGTGCCGATCGGCGACGCGTTCTCGATCGGCGTAGCGGGTCGCTACGTGAGCTTCACGCGCGAGGGACAGCGCCCCGACGGCGACACGCGCGGCCCGTACGCCGAGGGCATCACGATGGACGTCGGCCTGCGCGTCACGCCCGTCGCAGGCCTGCACATCGCGGCCATCGGTCAGAACCTCATCGACTTCGGCTCGCCGCTCGTTCCGCGCCTCGTCGGCGGCAGCCTCTCGTACACCGTCGACAACACCTTCACGATCGGCGTCGACGGGCTGAGCGATCTCTCGACCTTCCACAATGTCGACGCGACGCTGCGACCCGAGGCGCTCTTCGGGATCGGCGCAGAGCTGTTCACGGGCGAGGTCCCGATCCGGCTCGGCTACTACTACGACACGGGCCGTGGCCTCCACGTGCTCAGCGCGGGCCTCGGGTACGTGAACTCGAGCTTCGGGATCGAGCTCAGCTACCGCCAGCAGTTCATCGGCGCGACCGACAGCTGGCTCCTCCTCTCGTTCCGTTACTTCATCCACTGAGGCGCGACGGCCGGAGCGCCGTCAGCGCACGTGGACGGGAACGACGCGCGTCTCGCGCGCGAGAAGCTTCAGCAGCGCGTCCGGGTCGCCGTGCTCGAGCGTGACCAGGACGTCGTCCCTCGTGGTGAGCCGCACCGACGCGACCGCTTCACGCGGCAGGTTCCCCGGAAACGTCCGTGCGTGGATCGCTTCGATCTTCTCGATCTGATCGAAGGCGACGACGCGGGTACCGAGGATCGACGAGATGCGGACGAAGCCGCGACGTCGCACCTCGAGGGCGTCGTTGCGCGCGCGCACGGCGAACGAGGCGAGGAGGAGCCCGACGAGGAGACCCATCCCGCCGAGGATCGCCGCTCGGCCCCAGTGCGCGTGGACCCCGAACGCGAAGACGCCGCCGCCGAGGAGCGCCGAGAGCCCGCCCAGCCCGAGCATGAGGAGCACGGCGCGCACGCTCCGGTGGCGCTGGACGATGGGGCCCAGCGACTCCGGGTCGGTCGTCACTCGCCGCGTCGAAGGCCGTCGAGGAGCTCGGGGAGCGGCAGCGGGGTGCCCTCGTCGAGCTCGGCGCCGGTCTCGCGGAGCGGCGGGTACTGCACGTCGTTGAGGCGCGTGAGCCCCTCGTGCAGCTGCGCGGTCCAGGTGTTGAAGATGCGCAGCTGGATCGCGGTGCCGTAGCCGCCCTCGTAGGCCTCGAGCGCCTGCTCCTCGATCGGGACGATGAAGGTGCCGAGCTGATCGCGGTACGCCTGATCCTCCTCTTCGGAGAGACCCTCGGGCACGGGGAACTCGCGGAGCTGGATCGCAAAGAGCTCGTAGCTTCGGCCGATCTGGAAGAGCGCCGCCGTGACCCACTCCGCGACGTTGAACTGGACCACGTCCGCGAACGCCGTGGAGGCATCGCGAAGGAGGCGGCTCTTCTGCTGGAGGCGGCCCGCGAGGCCCTCGATGTCGCCGGCGATCTGCACCGCCGAGAAGCGCGCGAGGATGGCCTCGCCCTGCAGGAAGCGAGCTTGCGCGAGGAAGTAGCGACCGGTCGGCGTCAGACGGCGCAAGGATCCTCGACCCGTGCGAACGGCGGCGGTGAGCGCACGGTCGGCGCCCTCGCGATCGCCCGCCTGGATGAGCACCTCGGCGAGCCGCGTCTGGGCCTCGACGTCGCGGTCCGGGTTCCGGCTGGCGCGCGCGTACTCGGTGTAGATGCGCGCGGCGTCCGACCAGCGGTGGGCCGATGCGTGCGCGCGCGCCTGCATGAACGTGACCTCGCCGGCCGTGGTGGCGTTCGGATAACGCGTGAGGAACTGCGTCGCCGCGGAGACGGCGGCGTCCCAGTCCTCGGCCGCGAGGCGCAAGAGGACCGCGTTGTAGAGGGCGTCCTCGGCGTGCTCGCCCTGGGGGAAGCGCGCGCCGTACGCCTCGTAGAAGCGCGCCGCGTCGCGGAACTGCGCGATCGACTCGAACATCTGCGCGGCGTTCCAGGCGCCCAGCGCGCCCTCGGCGGTGCCCGGATAGCGCTCGACGAGGCGATCGTAGAGGCTCGAGGCACCGTTCAGATCGCCGGCGCGCTGCATCTCGGAGCCGGCGTTGTAGAGCGCCTGGCGCGCGCGCGGATCGTTCGGGAACTCGTCGGCCGCGTGCGCGAAGGCCTCGGCCGCCGCGCGGTGCTCGTTCCTGCAGGCGAGCTGCTCGCCGTGCGCGAAGGCGGCCTGGAGGATCAGCGTGTCGAGGCGCTGCTGCGACTCGGCGGCCTGGAACGCGGGCGCGTTCTTGAGGCGGCGGGCCCACTGCTCGATGTTGCCGTAGTCCGCTGCGCGGTTGAACGAGTCGAGGATGAGCTCGCCCGCGTCGTGCGCGTACTCGCTCGACGGATAGCGCTCGAGGAGCTGACCGAACAGGCGGACGGCCGGATCGTAGATCGCGCGGTCGTAGTAGAGCCGGCCCTGGCGGAAGAGGATCTCGGGGATGTCCGGGTCGGTCGGGAAGTACTGGACGTAGAGCTCGATCGCCTCGCCGAAGTGGCGGTCGTTGTCCGTCTCGGCGCAGGGATCCTCGGGGCCCGCCTCGGCCTCCGGCGCCGGCGTCGCGGTCGTATCGGCAGCGGTCGTCACCGCAGCGGTCGTCGCAGCGGTCGTCGCTGCGGCGGTCGTCGCGGTCGTGCAGACGACCTCGTGGCTGCCGGTCGCTGCGGGCCGCGACGGCGCGGGCGGCGGAGCCGTCGTCCCGCGCGCCCGCGAGCATTCCTCTAGCTGGCCTTCGCGCACATGCTCGAAGGCGCCGATCGCGTTGTAGAGCGAGTCGCGCGTGTACTGACCGTCGGGCCGGAGGCGGGCTGCCGCGAGGTACTCCGCGCCGGCCTCGGGGAACCGCTCGAGCCGGTGGAACAGGATCTCGGCGCGATAGAAGTGGAGATCGTAAGCGTGCTCGCTCTCCGGGAAGTGAGCGAGGTAGAGGCCGTAGCCAGCCGCCGCTTGCTCGAAGCGGTTGCGGAGATCGTGCTGCTGGCCGAGCTCGTGCCAGCGCATCGCGCGCACGCGGATGGCGCGCTCGACGCGGACGCGCGCGTCCTCGACGATCTCGGGATCGGCCTGCTGCCCGGCCCAGGTGCTCCCGGGGAGATAGTTCTCCGCGAGCGCCGTGAGCGCCTCCATCGTGTGCACCGTGTCGTCCGTGGCCGCGTACCCGGCGGCGATCTGCTGCTGCCAGGTGGGCGCGCGCTCGTCGGACGGGTTCATCTCGAGGAGCAGCCGGTACGCCTCGATGCCGAAGTCGTAGCGCGCCTGATCCATGTAGGTGAGCGAGAGGCGCGTCAGGACGCGCTCGGCGTACTGCTCGCCGCCGATCTCCTGGAGGAAGCGGAAGACGTCGCGCGGCGTGTTGCTCTCGTCCTCGGTGAAGACCTGGATGAGGTAGTCGAGCGCCTCGCTCTGGAGGTCGCGCAAGCGGCGACGCTGGGCGGAAGTGAGGTGCTCGCCCTGTCGGCCGAGATCGAGCACGCGCCGGAAGCGCGTCGCGGCCTCCTGCGTGTTGTTCATGCGCCAGAGGCACCACGCGCTCTTGAAGAGCGCCATGTCGAACAGGTCCGAGTCCGGATAGCGCATGACCGCCTCGAACTCCGGGAGCGCGGAGGCGTAGTCCATCGCCGAGAAGCTCGACTCGGCCAGCGCCATGTGCGCGTCGGGCACGAATCGGCTCTCCGGGAACTCACGCAAGATCTGGCGGTAGAGCGTGAGCGCGCCGAGAACGTCGTTCGTCTCGGTGAGCGCGTACGCCTTCATGTAGATGACGAAGTCGTAGCGCTCGAAGCCGCGGTGCTGGGTGAGGATGCGATCGTAGAGCGCGATCGCCGGCCCGTAGTTCACGATGGGCTCGGCGCCTCGGTTGGCCTCGGGGACCTGCTGCCAGGCGTTGTAGGCCGTGAGGTACTCGCCGCGTGCGAGCTCCCAGCGAAGCTCTGCGAGCCTGAGCAGCGCGTCGGGCATCTCCGCTGCGGTCTCGGGCTCTTCCCGCACGAACTCCTCGAGCAGCCCGATCGCCTGCGTCCTCCGTTCGACGACCCAGCCCTCGCGCTCGTGCAGGAGGCGCTCAATCTCCTCGTCCTGCCACTCGTGCGCGGCCTCACCGAGCGCGTCGGGACGCTCGCGCAGGTAGAGCCGCTCCTCGAGGCTCGAGGTGCCCTCGCTCTCGTCCGCGGCGCGTCGCCGGCGGGCCGTCGGCGCTTCCTCGGGCGCGCCCGAGCTGACCGTGCGCTCGGCCGTCGGCTCCTGGAACCCCGAGGTGCTGCTCGTCGGCGTCGAGGTGCTCACGGCGGCGCTCGAGCTCGGCTCCGTCCGCCTGCGCTGCGCGGACGCAACGGAGGTCAGCGCCAAGACGGCGAGGACGAGCGCGAGCGAACGCCTCACTCCTCCCCCTCGCCTTCTTCGTCGCCTTCCATCGGAAGCTCCGGATCGAGGGCGTCGTCATCGGCGACCTGTGTCGCGTCGTCGGCCGATCCGTCGTCGTCTTCCTCGTACTCGTCACGCCAGTACTCGCCCTCGAACGGCCAGTACTCCTCGTCGTCGCGGAGCAGGCCCTGGATCCGCAGCGGGTCCATCAGCTCCGCGGGGAAGTGACCTGCGGCGAGGCTCTCGATCTGTATCTCGATCCGGCGCTTGCTCCCCATCACCGCGTCGATGCGGCCGATGCGAGCGCGGCGAAGGCTCTGACCGAGGCGATCGCGCAGCTCCTCGAGCGCGTGCACCGCGGCGGCGTTGGCGGCCCCCACCATGCGGTCACGAAGGTCGGCGACGCGCGCGGGAAAGCGTGAGGTCACGCTGCGGTCGTGCTGGAGCATCGACTCGATCTCGGTGCCGACCTGAGACGCAGCTCCTGCCGCCATCTGCGCCTGCGCCTGGCGGAGGCCCTCCTCGAGGGTGCGGATGCGGTCGCCGAGCGCCTCGAGCGTGGTCTCGATCGGGGCGATGCGATCGGCCGAGGCGCCCGCACCACGCATCGAGTCGAGCTGCTCGGTGAGCGCGCGAAGAGACGCGCGAGCGTCCTCGATGTCGTGGGTGAGCGCGTCGACCTGATCGGGCTCGCTGTCGACGGCCGCGACGGCCTCCTCGGGCGCGTCCACGCCGTTGAGCCGGACCTGGATCGCACCGAGCTGGTCGGCGACTCGCGCGGCGCGCGCGCCCTCGGCGTCCAGCGTGCGCACGTCCTGGTAGAGACGAAAGAACGCCGGATCGACGCGGAGCAAGCCGAGCAGCACCGAGCGCATGTCGGGGGCCTGCACCACGGCGCCTTCGGCCGGAGGCGGCGCGACCGGCGCGACCTCGAGAGCGAGGAGCTCCTCGAAGACCCGCTCGCGACGCGACGGGCTCGCGAGGATCCGGCTGACCTCGTCACGAAGCGGCTCGAACACCTCGGCGAAGCGAACGAAGAGACGATCGGCCTCCTCGAACTCGCATCGATCGAGGTGCACGTAGCCGCGCAGCAGCGTCGCCTCGAGCACGAAGGGCGAGCCGGGGAAGCGCGTCTCGAGCTGATCGAGCAAGTCGGTCGCGGTCTCGGCGTCGTGGCCTTCGTACATCGCCCAGGAGGCCTCGAAGAGCGCTTCGGCGACGCGGTCGGAGTCCGCGGGGATCTGGAAGTAGTAGTAGAACGCGTCCTCGGCGCGCTGGCCCTCGTGAGCGACGCGGCCGAGCGCGAGCCAGGTGAGGTCGCGGATCTCGAAGTAGCGACGGTCGACGTAGAACGTGAAGCGGTCCGTGTCGCTCGTGGTCGCGATCGAGCAGAAGAGCGTCTCGGCGTCGTGGAGCGCGCCGCGCCGGGTCGCGATCACGCCTCGCAGGTACTGTGCGTTCGCGTAGAAGCGCGAGCGTCGAGAGACCTCGGCGAACGCAGCGTCGGCGTCCTCGTCCTCGTTCGCGTCGTAGAGAACGCGACCGCGGAGATAGCGCAGCTCGTTGAGCGCATCCGGCGGCAGACCCGCCTCGCCGATGCCCTCGAGCGAAGCGAGACAGGACGGGAGCTCGCCGCCCGCGAGCGCGACATCGACGGCTCGGCGATAGGCCGGACCGAAGTACGGGTCCTCGACGCCGTGTCCGAGGACGCGCTCGAGCACGCGGAACGCGGAGCGGTAGGCGCCGAGCTCCGAGAGCGAGCCCGCGAGGATGAACTGCGCGTTGCGAAACTCCTCCGTGGACTCGAAGTCGGAGAAGCGCGGGCTCTCGGTGGCCTCGTAGAGCACGAGCGCCGCAGCGTCGTAGTTCTCGTCGAGCGCGAGCTCTTCCCCGGCCGCCACCATGGTGCGGAGCTGCTCGATCGAGCCTGTCTCGGCGGACACGAGGCGACGGTCGGCGAGCGCCGCGTAGTACGTCGCGAGATCGCCCGTGTGCTGCGCGTCCTGAGCGCGGGCGCTAGACGCGGTCGTGGCGACCGTGCCCAGCGCGAGGACGGCGAGAGTCGCCGAAGCCGCGAGGCAGCGCCGCATCAATCCTCGAGCGCGCGGGTGGCGACGCGGAGGCGCGTGTGGACGTCGTAGCGGCCCTCGCCGCCCTGGGCGAACTGCTGCGCGATGTCGGAGTCGTCCTCGAGGATGATGGTCAGCTCCGTCCGGCGATCACGCACGACGATGAAGCGGTAGGTGTCGTGCTGGACGTAGCGGTACTCGGCGTCCGCCGTCGCGCGCTGCTCGGCCTCCACGGTCAGCACGTGCGGGCCCGGCGCCAGGGCCCCCTCGTAGACCTGCCGACCGCCGCCGCCGCCTTCGATCTCGCCGTCCGCGCGGAAGATCGGGGCACCGTCGAGCGAGAGCGCGAAGCGCGCGAGGCTCTGATCGTCTCCCGCGCGGTCCTGGACGGTCACGGCCACACGGGTCCGGAAGAGCTCCTCGCCGAGCGTGGAGACGAGCTGTCTCGCCGCGACCATGTCGTCCATCACCGACGTGTACTCGGCCCGGAGCGGGGAGAGATCGGGCGAGACCGGGCCCGGGTCGCTCGGCCCGGCGCTCGGCGGTGGCGTAGCGGGCGTCGGTGCGACGGGAGGCACGGGCGCGCCAGGTGGCACGGGCGCGCCAGGTGGCACGGGCGCGCCAGGTGGCACGGGCGCGCCAGGTGCCACGGGCGCGCCAGGTGGCACGGGCGCGCCAGGAGGCGTCGCGGTCGTGGAGGGCAGAGGCGCCGCGGGCGCGGCGACGTCCTCGTCGGGCGCGTCGACCTCGGTCTCGTCGGGCTCGCTCGGCGTCGATGCGTGCGCCCGTCGCGGTGCACGCCGACGTCGCTGTGCATCCGCGGGGGAGGCTACGAGCGCGACCGCGAGGAGCGCTGCGAGGCTGATCGAGGCGATGGAAAAGAGAGCGCGCACGGCAGACCCCTCCTTCAGAATTCGAACGGAAGGTAGAACGCGAGCCCGAGCGTCGCGGTCAGGTTGTTGACGATCGCGGACTCGCCGAGCAGCTGCTGCTCGAGGATCTGATCGCGGACGTCGAGGCGGATCTCGAACCACTCCTCGAAGAAGAACTTGATCCCGAAGCCGAAGCTCCCGGTGAGGCCGCGCGAGGTCTGGTTGTCGGTGATGCCGCCGCCGAGCGCGACGTTGAACTCGAAGCGACCGATCTCCGACCCGAACCAGCGCAGCTTCCCGTACGCGATCGCCCAGATGAGGTGGGCGGTGTAGATGTAGACCGGCGCGTCCACACGGATGAGCGAGATCCCGCGATCCTGCTCGATGATGCGCACCAGCTCACTGTCGGCGCGCGTGTAGCCGAAGCCAGCCTCGAGGCCGATCTCCTCGGTCACGTGGTACGTGAGGTTTCCGCCGACGAGATAGCTCGCGCTGAGCAGATCAGCGGCATAGACGCCGCCGAACACCGAGAACTCGAAGCGCCCGGCCTTCTGGAAGAGGCGATCGCGAACCCCGCGGTAGCGCCGGCGGGCGTTCAGCTCGTCGCGGATGGCTTCGTCGATGCACTGCGCCGAGGCGGTGCTCGGGCCGACCTGGAACGCATCTCTGTGAGCGCTGCGCGCCCCGAAGGCGGGGCAGGCCGCCGACAGCAGCAACAGCGCCAGGGCGAGGGGCACGGCGCGCGCGCAAATCACGGGACGATTGGTACCGTTCTGACGGACGAAGTGTCAACGCCGATCGGCCGGGAGCCCGACCCCGGCCCCAGGCGCGAGCGGCGCTCAGGGCGCGAGACGGTCGAGCGCCAGGGCTCCCGCCGCCAGGACGAGCAGCGCGAACGAGATCGCGAGCAAGATCCGGCGGCCGCGGGCGTCGGGCTCGCTCGGGATCGGCTCTCGAAGGGCGAGCTCGCTCGGAGCGAGCGCTGGGCCGGCGATGCGCGGGACGGGCGGCGCCGGAGGGACGGTCGGAACGGTGTCTCGTCCCTTCGGCGGTGGGAAGGAGCGGAAGGCGATCGGCGCGGCGGCGGCAGCCTCGGCGGCGGGCTCGACGACCGGCGGCGGGGGCACGACGTCGCGGTGAGGGGCTGGCGGCGGCGCCTCGACCAGCTCGGGCGCGACGCCCTGCGCGGACGCCGAGCGAAAACGTCCGACCTCGTCGAGCGTCTGCATGCGCGTCGGGAGATCCTCGTCCATGTCCGCGAGACCGACCTCCGCGAGCGATCGCGTCGGTGTCACGTCGTCGAACGCGTCGACGGGTCGATCACCGCTTCGATCGATGAGCGGGCCGCTCGATCGCCGTCGGGCGCCGCTCGGGCGAAGGTCTTCGCCCTCGGCCTCGCGCTCCCGATCCGTCTTCTCCGAGGAGGCGGCCACCCATCGAGCTTACACGCCAGATCGCGGGTTCGACACGTCTTTGCGACGCGGTGCTTCAGCCGCTCAGCAGAGGTAGCGCTCGCCGCCGTCGCACAAGATGGTGACGACGCGGGTCCCCGGCGCCATGCGCCTCGCGACCTCGACCGCGGCGTGGACGTTCGCCCCCGAGCTCGGTCCGACGAGCAGGCCCTCTTCACGTGCGAGCCTGCGCGTCATCCGTTCGGCGGCGAGGTCCGTCACCGTGATCACCTCGTCGATGAGCGTGCGATCGAGAACGTCCGGAACGAATCCAGCGCCGAGGCCCTGGATCCCATGCAGACCCGCCTTGCCGCCCGAGAGCACCGCCGAGGCGCGCGGCTCGACGGCGATGATGCGCGCGCCTTGGGCTCGCTTCTTCAGCACGCGCGCGACGCCCGTCAGCGTGCCGCCCGTGCCGACGCCTGCGACGAAAACGTCGATCTTCCCCGACGTCGCCGTGAGGATCTCCTCGGCGGTCGTCCTCTCGTGCGAGAACGGGTTGTTCGGGTTCGCAAACTGACGCGGCATCACGGAATTGGGCGTCTCGGCGAGCAGACGCTCGGCGCGCTCGACGGCGCCCGCCATGCCCTCTTGCGCAGGCGTGAGGACCACCTCGGCGCCGAAGGTGCGCAGGATCTGTCGCCGCGAGACGCTCATGTCCTCCGGCATGACGAGCACGCAGCGATAGCCGCGGACCGCGGCGATCATCGCGAGGCTGATCCCCGTGTTGCCGCTCGTGGCCTCGACGATCGTCGCGCCCTCGTGGATGGTCCCGTCGCGCTCGGCGGCGAGGATCATCTCGAGCGCCGGCCGGTCCTTCACGCTGCCGCCCGGGTTCTGCCGCTCGAGCTTCGCGCAGACCTCGGCGCCCTTCGGCGGGGAAAGGCGAGGCAAGCGGATGAGCGGCGTGCGGCCCACCAGATCGAGAACTCCGTCGTAGATGCGTTCGTCCATGCGTGTGGTCGCATCCTACGTCCCGTCGGCATGGAGAGCGAGCATGAGAGACGAGTGCTCTCGGCCTCAGTGAAGCGGCACGACCGCACGCGGCGATCCGCCCACGCGCAGAGCGGAGTCACGCGCGAGCGGAGTCACGCGCGCGGGTGGGCGACGAGACCACTCGTGGACCCTCGAGGCCTGGGACGAAGCGGGACCTGGGCGGGCGAGGGGCAGGGCGCTCGCCGCGAGGAAGACCCGAGAGAACGGGATCCGAGCGCGCATGCAGCCATCCTACGGCTCGAGAAGCCGCGATCAGCCCGCGCTCTCGAGACGCTTGAAGACCTCGGCCTCCGCGAAGATGCGCACGAGCTCTCCGTCGATGTGGCCGTCCTTCACCTCGTAGCCGAGGATCGCCATGGCGCGATCGACCGGGATCGCCTTCTTGTAGGGACGGTCGCGCGCGGTGAGCGCGTCGAAGATGTCGGCGATCGTCATGATCTTCGACGGCAGCGGGATCTGGTCGCCCGGAATGCCGTTCGGATAGCCGCGGCCGTTGAGCTTCTCGTGGTGCGCGCCGGCGATCTCCGGGATTCGCGCGAAGTTCTTCCCCCACGGGATGCGCGTGAGGAAGTCCTTCGTGTGGACGACGTGCGATCGAATCTCCCCGATCTCCTGATCGTTGAGCGTGCCGCGCGTGACCTGGAGCGACGTGACCTCCCTCGTCGAGAGGAGCGGCTGCACGTGCCCGCACGCGTCGACGTAGGTGCGCTGACCGATCTCCAGGATCCGCGTGAACTCGCCCTCCTTGAGGACGGTCGGCTCGTTCGAGGCGGCGACGAGCGCCCAGCTCGCGTCCAGCTCTGCCTTCTTCCCGTCGAGCTCGATGTCGATCGCCGCGAGGTCGCTCTCGCCGCCGCCGGCGCGCATCGCCTCGAGCTTTCGCGCGAGGCGCTGGTTCTCGAGCTGCAGCGAAACGAAGTCGAAGCGCGCGCGCACGGCCTCGAGCTCTCCGGGATAGAGCTTCTTGGCCTTGACGAGCACTTCCTCCCGAACGCCGATCTTTCCGAAGTCGTGGAGCAGCGATGCGTACTCGAGCTCCTTCAGGTCGCGCCGCGAGAAGCGAGCGTCCTTGTAGACGCCGCTCGTGATGCGATCGACCGCTTCGGCCAGCCCGAGAGAGAGCACGGAGACGCGAGACGAGTGACCGCTCGTCGTCGGATCGCGCGCCTCGATGGCCTGCACGCTGGCCACGACGAAGCCGTCGAAGATGCGCCGGATCTCGTCGTAAAGGAGCGCGTTCTCGAGCGCGATGGACGCCTGCGAGGCCAGGGTGGCGAGGAGGTCCTCGCTGCGCTGATCGAAGGGCACCACCTCGTCGGCCGCGTCCTCGGGCCGTGTGAGCTTCTTCCGCGGATCGCGCTTCTTGTTGATGAGCTGGATGACGCCGATGACGTCTTCTTCGGCGCTGATCATCGGCATCGCGATGATGCTCTTCGTGCGGTAGCCGATCTTCTGATCGAAGCTCGGATCGAAGCTGAAGGGCCGCGTCGCCTTGGCGAGAATCTCCGCCGTCGGGAGGAGCGAGCCGCGATCGATCGGCGGGGGGGTCGCCCCGGACGGAACGAGCTCGTAGACGTCGGGGATGTTGATCGGCTTGCGCGTCACCGCCGCAGCGCCCGCGATGGAACGCGTCGAGAGCGGGATCGTGAACTCCTTGGAGGGGAAGCTCACCGAATCGTTCTGAGAGAGCTTGAACCGCAGACGCCGCTCGGCTGTCACGCCCGGTGCCTGCGCTTCCACCACGTAGAGGCTGCCCGCGTCGGCGCCGGTGATGAAGCGGCTCTTCTCGAGGATCAGGTTCAGGAGACGATCGATGTCGCGCTCCTGCGAGATGGCCCTCGAGATCTCGATGATCTCGCCGAGCTCGTAGCGATAGCGGTTGAGCCAGCGGCCGCGGCGCTCGGACGCGACGCGGAGCTCGACGCGGTCGAGCACCCCCTGCATCGCGAGGTAGACCAGATCGGCGGAGGCGAGGTCGTTCACCTGCGCGATGACGGCCGCGCGAGGCATGCGCTCGAGGAAGTCCTCGGGGAGATCGCCGACGATGAGGACGCCGGCGTGGCCGTCGACGATCCGCGCGAGATAGGGCTCGAGCGCCCCACGCCGAAGCCCGCTGACGCCCACGGCGACCACGAGCGCTTCGCCGCGCTGGACCTCCGTCACGGCGCCGTGGAGCTCGGCCCGCACTCCCTCGCCGAGGCGCCCCTCGAGCTCGATCGCGCGCGCGATCACGACGGCCGAGACGTCACTCATCTCCGTGTCGTGGTCGACCATGCGCAGAGGCTATCCAGTTCCGGGGCGGAGGAACACCGTGGGACGTGCAACACCGTACGAGGTCTCGCAGCGCCGCCCCCGCGGCGCCGCAACCATGACCCGTTGAACTAGCGCGGTTCGGAAACGGGCGCCGGGATGGGCGCGGGGGGTCCCTCGTCGGCGCGGCGAGCCGCGTCGCGCGCCTCGTAGGCTCGGACGATGCGAGCGACGAGCGGATGGCGGACGACGTCCTTGTCGGTGAAGAACGTGGTGGAGACGCCCTCCACGTTGCCGAGGAGACGCACGGCATCGCTCAGGCCGCTGCGCGCGCCGTTGGGGAGGTCGACCTGCGTCACGTCGCCCGTCACGACGGCCTTGCTTCCGAAGCCGAGCCGCGTGAGGAACATGCGCATCTGCTCGATGGTCGAGTTCTGCGCCTCGTCGAGGATCACGAAGCTGTCGTTGAGCGTGCGACCGCGCATGAACGCGAGCGGAGCGACCTCGACGACCTGTCGCTCCACGAGCCCGTTCGCCCGCTCGACGTCCATCATGTCGTGGAGCGCGTCGTAGAGCGGACGGAGGTACGGGTTCACCTTCTCGGAGAGGTCTCCCGGAAGGAACCCGAGCTTCTCGCCGGCCTCGACGGCAGGCCGCGTGAGGACGATCTTCTTCACGCGCTTCTCCATGAGCGCGCGTACCGCCATCGCCATCGCGAGGTAGGTCTTGCCGGTGCCCGCGGGCCCGATGCCGAAGACGACGTCGTAGTTTCGGATCGCGTTCACGTAGAGCTGCTGCTGCACGCCCTTGGCCGTGATGGTCTTTCGCGGCGTCGCGAGGACGACGTCGTTGACGAGGTCGGCGAGCTTGAGATCCGGATGCTGCTTCAGCGTCCGCAGGCTGCGCGTCACGTCGGCGCCGCGGATCTTCCCGTCCGCGAGCACGGAGAGGACCTCGATCAGCGCACGCTCGGCGGATGCCACGGCCTCGCGCGGACCGCGCAGCAGGATGATGTTCCCGCGCACGCCCGCGTCGACGCCGAACTCTCGGCTGAGGACGGTGAGGTGCTCGCTCTGGGGACCGCCTATCGAGAGGAGCAGCGCCGGGTCTTCGACCTCGACCTCCCCTTTGACGATCTCGCTGTCGTTCTTGCCCGGCTTTCCGTCGGACGGTTCCGTCGACGGAGGGGGCGTGGCTCCAGGTTGGCTCGCTCGCATTCGGTGCCCTGACGCTATCACGTCCGGCTGCGGCTGGGCGGCAAGGGTGATAGGACCGCACGCTCGGCGACCTCGAGGAGGGACATCCATGCAGAACAATTCGCTCGCGCTCGGGCTCGGAATCGCCGCCCTCGCGCTCGTGTCCCTTTGCTGCGTCACTGGCCTCGGCGCCGCCGGCTTCATGAGCTATCGGCGGCGGGCGCAGGACGCGTACCCGATCGAGCCCACCGCGCAGGCTCCGATGCTCGCGCCGCCTCCGCCGAGCGGCGGCCCCGTCATTCCGCCGCCGCTCCCCGGCGCGCTCCTGTCGGTGTTGCCCACCTCGCCGCAGCGCGGTCCAGAGAGCGCGCCGGTGACGATGCACATCATCAGCGACTTCCAGTGCCCGTTCTGCAGCCGCGTCCTTCCGACGGTGCACGAGCTGATGCAGAGCTACGAGGGTCGCGTTCGCTTCGTCTGGCACGACTATCCGCTGCCGTTCCACCAGAACGCGATGCCGGCGGCCGAGGCCGGGCAAGAGGTCCGACGCCAGCTCGGCGACGATGCCTTCTGGCGGTTTCACGACGTGCTCTTCGACAACCAGCACGATCTCTCGCGTCCCACGCTCGACCGGCTCGCGAGCGCGACGCCCGGGCTCGATCTCGCCCGCTTCCGCGCCGCGCTCGACAGCCACGAGCACGAGGCCACGGTGCGCAGTGACATGGCCATGGTGTCGGCCGTGCACACGAGCGGGCTCGGCACTCCGTCGTTCTCGGTGAACGGAACCTGGATCTCCGGCGCACAGCCGAGCGAGGCCTTCCACACCGCGATCGATCAGGCGCTCGTCGGTCACTGAGATCGGTCGTAGCTTCGGACGGTGCGCTCTCTGGCAGCGATCGTGATGGGGCTCGCGCTCGCCGGAACGGCGGAAGCGCAGTCACCGCGGCCCGACGACACGCACCCAGTCGACCTGACGCTCTGGATCGACAACGACAACCTCCTGCTCGGCGCGTGGTCGGCGATCACCGACATCACGCACGACGGCAACGACTTCGGCCGCACGCACGCAGCTGGCCTCGGCATCGGCTGGGATGTGATCCCCGACCGGCTGAGCCTCCGCTTCGACGCGTCGAGCCAGCTCTACCTCTCGCCGCTCCAGCCCGTCCCCTACTACGACTACGCGATCATCCCGACGCACTTTCACGAGCTCGACCAGCTCCGTCTCGGGGCGCGCTGGACCGACCCCACACGCCCCTGGCACGGCGGCGTCGGGATCGGTGTGGACGTGTCGAACCGCAGTGACATCACGTTCGGCGCGAGCGGTCAGCAGCGAGCCTGGCACCAGCTCGCGCGCGAAGCAGGCAACGAGATCCTCTGGCAGTTCGTGTATCTCTCGGACGGCACGCCGGTGCGCACGTACTTCGTGATGGACGGCTCGTTCGGCGTGACCCACGTGGAGTCGTTCACCGAGTGGCTGCACCTCCGCTTGCGCACCGACCTCGGGACGCGGCTCTCGACGCTGTTCGCCGCGTGCTCGGTCGACACGGAGCTCGAGCTCGCGATCCTGCTGGGCGACCGGGACGATCTCCACGCCGAGCTCGCCGTACGCGAGCGCAGCGATCTCTGGCTCGACGACGGAAGCGCGTCGTTCCACACGACGACCGAGCTCGCAGCCGAGAGCGCGGTGCTCCGGCTCTGGATGGCCGTCCACTGGTACCAGGGCGACTCGCGCGCACAGTACTGGATCTACGCGTTCCCGAACCAGACGATGTCGTTCGGCGCCACCGTGCGCCTCTGAGCCGCTCGCTCGCCTCCTTCGTGCTAGAGCGCGCCGCTCGAAGGAGAACCGACATGGCTTGCCCCCAGCTCACCGTGCTGCTCGCCCTCGCCCTCTCCGGGTGCTGCTTCGGGCAGCTCGCCCAGGGGATGAGCCTTCCTGGGGAGTGCGACTCGGTCATCGAGACGGCGAACGCCGCGACGTTGCGGCTCGAGGCGATGCCGGAGCCGCTCGCGGGCGTCACCGAGCCGACGCCCGACCAGGTTCGAACCTCGATGGAGCCGCTCTCGCTCGCGTACGAACAGGCCGCGGCCGACCTCTCGGCGATCCCGGTCACGAACCCTTCGCTGCTGGTGCAACGCGACGCGCTCGCGGCCCTCTATCGCGAGGCCGGCACGACGATGCGCACGCAGGGCCAGGCGATGGCGACCGCGATGCAGATAGGGGACGAAGCTGCGATCGACCGCGCGATGGTCGCGGGCGACTCGCTCGGGGCGCGAGAAGACGCGATCATCGCAGAGCTCAACCGCGTCTGCTCGCGCTGACGGCTACACGCGATGCGGACGTCTACTCGGCCTCGAGCAGGTCGACGTCCGGCGCGGTGCCCTCGAGCTCCTCGAAGAAGCGACGCGAGAACGAGAGCCAGGGATCGGCCCCGTCGAGAGGACGCTTGCCGTGGACGCGCTCGTCTTCGATCTTGACGTCCTCACGCATCGCGAGCGCGCGCCCTGCGAGCGAGGCGACCTTCTCGTCGGAGCTCTTGGTGAGGTCGGTGATCGACTTCTCGCAGCCGTTGTTCGCGAGGTAAGCGAGCGTGCGGATGTAGCGCTCTTCTCCGGCCTTCACATCGCTCAGCTGGCGCTGCAGCGTGCGAAAGCTGGCGTTGCCGAAGGTGCCGAGCACGCGCGCCACTTCGCGCCACGCGTCGCTCTCCTCCGAGGTCAAGAGATGCAAGAGCGGGACGACGGCGCGCCGCAGCTTGAGGTGGCCGAGCGCGAGCGCGAACGCCTGGCGAACGAAGGTCTTCCGCGCGGTGAGGCCGTCGATGAGCGCGTCCCCGGCTTCCTCGCCGAGCTTGGTGATCTTCGGGACGACGCGGACCACCTCTGCGCGCGGCATCTTGCGCACCGCCTTGCAGAGCGCGTCGGCGAACTGTGCGTCGCCTCGTCCGGCGAGCGCGATGGCGGCCGCACGACGAAACCGCGGATGGTCGAGCATGACGACGAGCTCGGGCGGTCCCATCTCGGCGAAGCTCGCCGGATCCACGCTCCCGAACGGATGGCCGCCGGTCGTGTCGCCACGGACCTCTCGGATCGTGCGGTAGGCGAGCTCGTGCGTCTCCGAGTCGATCGCCACCTCGTGGTCGGCGGCGGCCGCGAGCAAGCGCTCCCAGTTCGTCGCGATGGTCGCGTCGTCGAGACCACTCTTGTCGCTCTGTGTGACGGTCTTTCGGAACGCGTCGATCTGCTGACCGACGAGCGCGCCTTGCTCGGGCGCGATCCCGGCCGCGACGGCGCGATCGGCGAGCGCGGAGGGCAGCGCGAGGCCGTGTAGCACCGCGCGCTCGACCACCTTGGCGACCACCGCGTCGACGACGTCGGCTGGCACGGAGATCTCGAGCAGCGCCTGGTCCAGCTTCTCGGGGGCCATCCACTCCGCGACCTCGCCGAGGGCGCGCGCCGCCGCGGCGGCATCGGTCCCCTCCGGCTCGCGCCCGAACGGATGCTCCGTGGAGAGCGGCGGAGGGCTCGCGAGCGCGCGCTCCTTCGCGGCGTCCGGGAGCGCGGTCGCCTCGGTCCGCAGGCGCGCCGCGCGATCGAGCATCCGCGCGACGTTCACCTCGCGCGACGCACGAACGCTCTCCGTCCGGAGAAACTGCCCGTCGGCGCCGAAGACGTGAACGCGCGCCTCGAAGCGCCGTCGCAGGATCTCGAGGACGCGGCGATCGTCGGGCACGCGCGGATCGAGCGCGAGACGCCGCGCGTGGTCGGCCTTGCCGTTCGCGAGCGTGAGAACGACGATGGGCGCGCCCCCGTCCACCGCGAGCTGCGCGAGGAGCTCGAGCTCGCCGCCTTCCGGGCCGAAGTCGCCGTGCTCGGCGAGGAGGCGGGCCGAGAGCTCGATCGGCTCTTCGAGGACCACCGTCATCTGCGCGCCTCGACCGAGCGCCTCGGGCATCGCTCGCCCTCCGCCGCTCTTCGGCGCAAGGCTCGCCGCGCTGGCGATCATCGTCTTGGGCTCGGCCTCGTCTTCCCCTCGGCCGTGCACGCCGGTGACCTCTTCGCGCGCAGAGAGCGCGTCCGGGTCGACCTCCTCGGCCACCTCGTCCGGATCGACGAGCTCCTCGGCGTCCTCGGCGCTGGCGCGACCGGGGTAGGTCCCCATCGGCTCGATCTCGTCGAGCTCCTCGACGTCGTCGGCCTCCTCGACCACGTCCTCGACCGCCGCCGGCGAGGCGATCGGGCTCGGTGCGCGAACCGCGATCGGCTCCGTTCGGTCGCCTCG
Source organism: Polyangiales bacterium (assembly GCA_038252025.1). Lineage (GTDB taxonomy): Bacteria > Myxococcota_A > Polyangia > Polyangiales > Sandaracinaceae > JBBSAT01. The sequence continues at coordinate 32,140 of JBBSAT010000010.1, forward strand.
CATCGGTGCAGTCGCGGGCGGCGGCACGCTCTTCGGAGCGGGCGGCTTGCTCCGGGCGATCTTCGGCGCCGTGGTCTCTTCGCGAGGCTCGACGTGGGACGCGAGCTCCTTCTCCCTCACCGCGCGCTCGCGATCGACGAGCGTGAGCATTCGTTCCTCGAGCTCCTGCTCGCGCATCGCGAGATCACGGCCCATCGCCTCGTTCTCTTCGGCCTGCTGGCGGAGCTCGTCCTCGCGGCCCGTCACGTCTTCGGCGCGCTCCCGGATGCGAACCTCGCGCTGCGCGAGCACCTCGTCGCGCGCGGAGAGCGCCGTCTCCCGTGCCTCGAGCTCCTGTTCGCGCCGATCGAGCTCGAGCGGCGAGCGCGACGCCGGCCGCGCGAGATAGGCGCCGAGGGCGCTCGCGCCGACGACGACGGTCGCCTCACGGACGTAGTGCGGAACCGGAGCCTCCGCGTCTTCGGCGATCCGGTCGAGAAGCCGAGCGCGCTCCTTGAGCTCGTCGTATCGGAGCACCTCCGGCACCACCACGCAGAACTTCCGCGCGGAGGGGTCGTGATAGACGAAAGAGATGGCGAGCTCCTCGCCGGTCTCGAAGCGGTGCAGCGCGCCCGCGAGCGCGGCTTCTCGCAGGTGCGGGTCGGTCGCGACGTTCACCGAGCGGTAGATCGCGACCGAGCGCACGCGTCCGTCCGCGAGCGGGACGTGAACGCTCTCGAGCCGGCTCGCGCCCGCCTTGCCTCCGTAGGGGCCGTCGAGGCTCGTTGCTTCGGCAGAAACAGGGCCCGACCGCTTGTCCTTGCTCGCCATCGACGTCTCCGCGTGCGGCCTGCCCAGGCACGCGCGCGCAGAGATCGGTATCACAGAACGCGGACGCTCGGCTATTGCGCGACGCGCCCGACGCTGCTCTCTTCCACGCCCATGAGCGACCCCACTGACGAGCCGGAAGCCGAGCTCCTCGACCCGACGGGCGTCGACGAGGCCCCGCACCTCGTGCTGGAGCTGGCGGCGAGCGCATTCCGCATGGTGAAGCAGACGCTGAAGATCGATCTCGACTTCACGCCGGACACCCTGCCGCTCCTCGACCACCACCTGCAGACGGCCCGCGCCGAGGCCGAGAAGAGCGCCGACCTTCGCGAGCTCCTCGCGACCTCGGCAGGCGGCTACTTCGGCGAGGTCGTGCGCCGCCACCTCCCGTTCGCGCGATGGCACGTCGACGAGAAGGACTTCGCCAGCTGGCGAATCGAGTTCGGCCACGTCTTCCTCTATTTCAACCCGGTCGGCGTGGCGCACGAGGCGCTCCGCGGGCGGGACGTGGAGGGCTGGCAAGCACACCTCGAGGTGCTTCCTTCGGACCGAAGCCTCCTCGAGCAGGCGCTCTCGCGAATGGGCGAGATCGACGCGGACGACTACTACACGCTATCGGTTCGCTTCGAGGTGCTCTCGCAGGTCGTCGCCGCGCTCGAGGCCGCGCAGGTCGCGCGCGGCGAGGTGGGACGCCGCTTCCCGCGCGAGATCTACCGAGCCGTCACGGGCGAAGAGCCTGGCGGACTCGCCAGCTGAGGAAGGCCGCGGGCTCAAGCCCGTCGGTAGACCTTCCACGTCTGCGGGAGCTCGAGAGCGAAGGTGAGCGCGATGCCGGTTCCCGCGAGCGCCAGCGTGGTGATGCCGCTCGGGCTCCGGACCTCGATCCAGCACGCGATCGCGATCACGGCGAGGATGCTCGCGAGATAGCCACCCACACTCATCGCGAGGAACTGCTCGCGGGTGCTCGCCTTCTGGTCGAACTCGAAGAGAAAGACGCTGGCGAGCGTGCGCGGCGGCCGGGCAATCCCGCCGGAGCGGAGCGCGCCAGCGAGGTGGCCCCACTCGTGAGCGATGAACGCGACGAGCGTGACGAGCGCGCCGGAGAGGACGCCGAGCCACACGTCGCCGGTGCTCGAGCTCCCCGCCGCGCGAGCGCGCGCGTCGAACATGACGACGACGAGCGCAGCCGTGGCGATCACGAGATCGCGGACGAGAAACGGAACGAAGCGACGCACGCACCGAGACGCTCCCTCACGCCGCGCGCGCTCGCAAGCCGACCGCCGCGCGAACATCAGAAGGTCGTGATGGTGCCAGTCGTGAGGAGGCTCGGCGTGACGAGCCCCGTGCCCGTGCGGCTCGAGCGCGTGACGAAGCGGACGCGCCCGCACGCGCCGCCGCCGCCGCCGCCGCCGCCCTCCCCGCCCGTTCCGTTCGCAGTGGCTCCCGCGCTTCCCGCGCCGCCGTTCGCGCCGCTGCCCGGTCCATCGCCGCCGACGGCGCCCGTGCTCGTGTCGGTCCCGCGTCCGCCAGCCGAGCCGTCGTTGCCGCCGCCGCCGCTGCCGCCGTTCGCCGAGACCATGCCGTCGATGCGTAGCGACGGAGCCTCGAGGAAGATCGTCCCGCCCGCGCCGCCGCCGCCGCCGGCGACACCGCCGCCGCCGCCGCCACCAGGAGAGCGGAGGACGCCCGTGCTGGTGATCTCGATCGCGAAGTCGGACGTGATCTGAAGGGCACCACCGCCACCGCCGCCATCCCCGCCGTTGTCGCCTCCGCCGCCTCCTGCGCCAGAGCCGCCGAGCAAGATCATCACCTCGGGGTCCGGGCTCGGGAGGCCGCCGTTGCCCCCGCCCGCGCCGCCTTCGCTGCCGCCGCGCCCACCCCCGCCGCCGTGGCCGCCGCCACCGCCGCCACTGCGGTCGAACCAGTCGCGACCGCCTCCTTGCCCGAGGCTCGGACCGCTCCCGTTCGAGTCGTGCGCGCCGCCCGCGAAGCCGGCGGCCCCGGACGTGCGCCCGCTACCCCCGACGTCGATCGTGCCGGAGACGAGGACCGCGCCGGAGGCCAAGAGGATCAGAGCGCGCGCCCCGTGGGCCCGGAGCGTGCCGCCGGCTTCGACCGTCAGCGCGCCGAGCGCGAAGATCGCGACGTCGCCTGCGCCGACCTGAGCGTTCGTGCGGAACAAGATCCCGGTGGCATCGCCGGACGCATCGGAAGGGCGAAGCACCGTCGAGGGAAGCAGCGTGATCGCGCCGGTGTCGGTGTCGAAGTCGACGGTCTGTCCGCTGCTGACGACGAGCCCGAGCGTGCCCTGAGCGATGAGATCGCGCGTCGCGACGTGGGTCGGGACGACGTGGACGCACCTCGGAGGGCCGGCGGCGGAGACGCAGTCGATCGCGCAGTCGGTGTGGACGGTGACCGTCCCGTCGGCCTGACACTCGAGGACGTCACCGCCCACGCAAGCGAGCCCGCCGACCGGCGCGCAGCCCGAGTCGGTCCCTGCGTCGAGCCCTGCGTCGAGCCCTGCGTCGAGCCCCGCGTCGGTCCCCGCGTCGATCCCCGCGTCGACGCCGGCGTCCTGCACGTGCGCGTCCTCGGGCAGTATCGCCGAGTCCTGCCCCGAGTCCTCGGGCTCCACGGCGGCATCGACGTCGCCGTCCTCCTCGACGGCCGCATCCTCGATCGACGTGTCACGGCCCGCATCGCCCTGAAGCGGCGAGCCGAGCGTGCCTCGAGCGAGCGTGCAGCCGGGCGCGGCCGCGAGGGCCCATGCGAAGAGGACGGCGTGGACGCTGCGCATCAGCCCGCCCGCTCACCGTCGGCCGATGACGGCTCGGCGAGGGCCACCCGCGCCGCAGCTTGCTCCGCGTCCGCCTTCGAGCGCCCGCTTCCTTCGGCGAGCGCGCCGCCCTCGTGATTCCGGATCACGACGTGGAAGATCCGCGCGTGCTCGGGCCCGTCGGCGCCCGCGAGCTCGTAGCGAGGCGAGGGCCGACCGAGCGCCTGTTCGCGCTCCTGACGCCGCGACTTGAAGTCCAGCGCGCCCGGCGCCGCGCGATCGACCTCGGCCTCGAGGAGCCCACGCGCGACCTCGAGCGAGCGCTCGATGCCCGCGTCGAGCGCGACGGCCGCGATCACGGCCTCGAGCGCGCTCGCGAGCAGGCGCGGCTTCTCCCGGCCTCCCGATCGCTCCTCGCCACGTCCGAGCCGAAGCACCGCCCCCAGCTCGAGGGCGGTCGCGACGTGCGCGAGCGAGCGCTCGCAGACGAGATCGGCTCGGCGTCGCGTGAGCTCACCCTCGCGTGCGCCCGGAAAGCGCTCGAAGAGCAGCGCCGCGGCCGCCGCTCCGAGCAAGGAGTCGCCGAAGAACTCCAGCCGCTCGTTGTAGGCATCGGGGCCTTCGCCGTGCCCTCCCTCGCGCGCAGCATGCTCGTGCGCCCAGCTCCGGTGCGTGAGCGCGAGGCGCAACCGGGCGCGCTCCGCGAACGCATGAACCAGCCGGCCCTCGAGCACCGTCAGCGCTGCATCTTCGTCCATCGATCCCTCAGAGCGAACAGTCCACGAGGGGCAAGAGATCGGCGCCGCTCAGCGCGAAGGCGTGGGGGATCGAGACGGGCAGCGGTCCCGATCCGTCCGGGTCTTCGAGCCAGCCGGTCTCCAGGTAGTTCCGCAGGAACATCTCGAGCTCGTCGTACGTCTCGGCGCCCGAGGTCGCCACCTCGGTCGCGCCGGCAGCGCACAGGAACTTCGGCGCCCCGCACGCATCGAACATCTCGCACATGCCGTTCACGGCCGTCGTCGCCTCGAGCGCGAGGTCCCCGTAGTAGCCGGCACCATCGATCAGCACGAGCCGCACGTCGCGCGAGCGGCTGTCGGTCACGGCGCTGTAAGGATCGGTGCCGATGCGACCGAAGACCACGACGTCGGCGCGCAGCCCGGGCGTGAGGCTGCCGATCGAGGCCGCGAGATCGACGGCCTCGGCACCGCCGCGAGTCGCCATCGTCACCAGCGCTTCGGGCGTGACCTCGGGCACCGCCTCGGTCGCCGCCCAGTCGAGCGCGAAGCGCATCTCGCTCAGCATCTCGTCCGAGCCCGACACGGTCCAGTCGGGTCCGAGCGCGACGGGGAGCCCGAGCTGGAGCATCCGGCCGATGGGCGCCGTTCGCCCGTAGAGGATGATGTTGCTGGAGGGCGACCAGACGAAGTGGGCGCCGCCCGCCATCGACTCCACGAGGTTGGCCTCGGTGAACGGGACGCTGTGGATGAAGAGCGCCGCACCGAACGGCGTGCCGTCCGTGTCGGTCAGCAGGGAGGTCGTCGCGCGATACCGTCCGGCATAGCAGTCGAGCTCCCGCGTAGGATCCGTCGCGGTGCCGCCGCCGGTATAGCCCTCGGCCATGTGGACCGCATGACGCGTCGCGGCGCCGCTGCGGAACGCGGTGACGAGCGACACGCGCGCCGCATCGTTCAGCGTCGTCTCGCACGCGCCCGAGATCGTCGTGCGCATGTGGTTGGTCCCGAGACCGTGGCTGTGATCCGCGTTGCGGACGAGCCCATGGATGCACGTCCGGTTCGGCGACTCTCCCTGCATCGTCGTCGTCCCGTGGACGAGCGAGCGGAGCTCGCCCCAGCGAAGCGCGGCGCACATGTGCTGGCCGTTGCGCGGGTCGCCGGTGCCCCACGCCTCGAGCTTCGACTCGGGCTGGACGTGCGCGCTGTATGCCGGATCGCCGCGCCACTCGTAGCGGTTGCCGAAGAGATGCGCGGGATCGGGGGTCCACTCGGGCAAGAAGTTGTAGGAGCCGTGGTTGTGAGCATCGATGAGGCCCGGCGCGATCGTCGCGTGCGTGTCGAGGATGGTGACGGCGGCCGCGCGAGGATCGCTGGTGCAGTCGGCGGCGACGCAGACGATCGTGTCACCGACGATGAGGACCTCGCCCGGTGAGATGGGCCCGCTCGGCGCGAGCACGGTGCCGCGGAGGAGAAAGCCCCCCGTGCCAACACGAACGATGTCGGTGGGCGGCGCCGCGACGGTCATTCCAGGCATGACGCCGGAGTCCCAGAAGGCTGCGTCGACGCCGGCGTCGCCTGCAGGCGCGGCGTCGTCGACGAACGCATCGAGGCCGGGCGCGTCGACCGGCATGCCGGTGTCGTCGGGCATGCCGCCATCGAGCGTCGCACCATCGCCGAGGGAGGCGTCGTCGAATTCCGGCGGCGGAGGCTGGCGCGGACAGCCGGTGAGGAGAGCGCAGATAGAAGCGATTGCGACGACGGTGTGCTTCACGCGTTCAGGATAACCCAGGTCGGGTCGTCCCGGATCGAGCGACACGTAGCGAAGCAAGCACGGGCGCGTGACGTATGATGCGCGCCTCCATGGCCGACGACGAAGACGAGCGCGAGAGCGCCCCCCCTGCGGCGGCGCCGACGGCCAAGGCCCGGGATCGTCGCCCGCGCGTGTTCGCGATCGGCCTCTTCCTCCCTTTCGTTCTCGCGTGCTCGTTCGGAGGGTGCTCGCTGCTCGCGCGCGACCAGATCGCGGCGAGCATCGCGCTGAGCGCGCTCGCGTCGCGTGGAATCACCTGCGACTCGCTCGCGATCGAGGTGACGCTCTCCCTGGACCAGGCGACGATCGCGCCGACGCGCTGCGTGGCCGAGCACGGCGCTGTCGAGGGGATCGAGCTCGTCGATCCGGTGACCGCCGACCTCGTGATGTTCGCGCCGACGCACGTCCACGCGGGCCGCGTGCGCGTCGGGCTCCGGGGCGAAGCTCCGTCGGTCGACAGCGGCGCGCTCGGTCCCGTCGCCGCGCTCCTCCAGATCCCGGAGCGCATCGGCCTGCTGATCCTGGCCACGAGCGAGATCGCGGCCATGGCCCCGCCCGGCGTGGACATCGCGACGCTCGAGGTGGTGCGCGGTGAGCAGGTGAGCGTCTCGATCGCGGATCTCGTGCTCGACGGCGCCCAGCCGCTGGGGATCACCGCGAGAGAGGTCACGCTCCCGACGCTCGACGGACCGCTCGGCGCCCACGCCGAGGTCCGCATCGACCAGCTACAGGGTCAGGGCAGCGCAGACCTCGTCACGCTGACCGGCGCGATCCATCTCGATGGAAGCGCGCCGTTGGTGGGCGACGTGCATCGCGACGGCGAGGTCACCGTGGAGGGCTCCGCGCTCACGTCCGCCTCACCCTCCTACGCGATCCGGCTCTGACGCCATCCTCCCTCGCCTCGCGCCGTCGCGGGGAGAGGGCGGCGTACGGCCTCAGGGGTGAATCGTGAGGCGACGCTCGAAGTGCGCGACGACGTCCGCCTCGTGGAACGAGATCGGAGGCTGCTCGTTGCGGATCCAGTGCTCGGCCTCGTCTGCGTGGTGCGGGCTCGTCGCGTCGATGCTCTGACCGCCCGGCAGCGCGTTGAACGCGAGCGGACCGTCGGGCGTCATCTCGACGACGAGGCGCTGCGAGGCGCCCGAGCCGTGCGAGAAGCTCGTCGTGTTCCAGAGCCCGAAGTTCCCGACGTCGATCGCGCCGTAGTCGCCATGGCGCGGGAAGCCGTTCGGGAACATCGCCGATCCGTCGGGCGGGATCGAGAGCATCCCGCTCGCCGGAAGCGGGCCCTCGAAGCGCACGGTGTGGAGCCGGCCCCATCGCCACTCGTTCTCGTCGACGCCGAGACGACCGTCGAGGTACGTCAGCGCCGCGAGCACGCCGCGCACGACGATCTCCTCGCGCGTCTCGACGGCGGTGTCCGTCGTGAGGTCGTCCCAGAGCACGTCGCCGGTCGCGAGCCGCGTCGGTTCGGAGAGCGCCCACTCGAGCCAGCGTAGCGACTGAGCGGTTCCGACGCCGCGTCCCATCGCCGCCGTCTCGTCGCCGAGCGCGAGCGGGATGATGCGCGTGATCGACACGACGAAGATCGTGGTCGCGATGCTGTCGGCGATCTCCGAAGCCGCCGTGGCGCCCACGCCATGCGGTGTCTCGAGCGACCACGCCATCAGGCGCGCGCGCACGTCGGCGAGGCGCGTCTGCTCCTCGGTGGTGAGGCCCGGCACGGCCGCGAGCGGAGACTCGAGGATCGCCACGATCGGATCCCGCAGGAGCTCGCCCGACTGGCTGCGGGTCGCCGCCTGCAGCTCGATCATGTCCGCCGTCGTGATGTCACCGCGCGCGGCGAGCCCCGTCAGCCGCGACTGGATCTGGTGCTCACGCCAGCCCAGCGCGAAGTTGCCGCCGAGATAGTGGGCGTCGTTGCAGGGGTTGCCGTCGAGCGTCACGCCGACGTTGTCCTGGTTGGCCGTCGCGATCCAGCCACGGGCCGGATCCTGATCGTGCGGGATGAAGCGCGGATCGAGGTCGCCGGTCCACTCGTACTCGCCCGTTCCGGGGAGGACGAAGAGCGGTGAGTAGCCGCTCGGTACGCCGTCCGCGTCGTAGGCGAACGTGAGCGCGCGCGGATCGCGGATGGGGATGCGCGAGCGGCTCGACCACCTGATGCTGTCGGCGTCGATGGTGATGAAGTTCTGCGAGCCGACGCGGAAGTAGGCCTGTGCGGCCTGCCCCTCTTCGACGGTCGTCGCGGTCGCGAGCGAGGTGAAGTAGCCGAGCTCGTTCGACGGCTCGTCGCCCGTGTAGCGGACCGAGATCGCGGTGAAGTGGCCCGGCATGCCGGCGACGGCCGTGCGCGTCCCCGGGACGATGATGCCGTGGTGCGGAACGCGCTGGATCGTGAACATGACGTCGGCGCCGCCCGCGACGTGGAGCGTCTGCACGTCCGACTCGATCGCGATCTGGCTCGGCGTGCCGTCCCCGTCGGCGTCGAAGCTCACCGTGTCGGGCGCGCCGCCCGTTCCCGCGGTGATCTCCTCGAGGTAGGCGTTTGTCACGTCGTAGCCCGTGGTCGTCGCGCCCCACGCGATGTGCTGGTTGAAGCCGAGCACGACTCCGGGGAGGCCGGCGAAGGCGACGCCTTCGACGTCGAGATCCGCCTCGCCGCCCATGCGCGCCGTGTTCAGGTGCACGTACCACCAGATGGGCGGGCTGATGAGAGAGAGGTGCGGGTCGTTGCTCAGGATCGGATGTTTGCTCGTCGTCAGCGCGCCTGAGACGAGTCAGTTGTTCGAGCCGCGGTGCTCGTCGCCCATGCCGAGCTGCGCGAAGCGGTCTTCCATGCGGTCGAAGAACGCCTGCGCCGCATCGAGCGCGGACGTCGGGGGCAGCGTGAGGACCGCCGGCCCGCGCGGACCACGAAGGTCCGGCAGCAGCGACGTGGTGCCCATGTCGGTCGGCTCGTTGTTGAACCCGTCGCGCGTGGTGTCGATGCGCGCCGGGAAGTCGCTGAAGAGATCGGCATAGATGCCGCGGCGCGGATCGGTCGCGCCGCCGAAGGTGGCCTGGATCGCGGCGAGCGTGCTGGTCCGGCTCGTGTCGTCACCAGGGTCGTAGCTGAGCGACGCCGCCTGGAAGCGCGCCATCGCGAAGATGTCCTCCACGCGCCAGTGACCGAAGTAGGGCGAGAGCAGGATGAAGTTGACGCCCTCGCCGCCCATCACGTACGGGTCCTCGGTCGGCGGCGTCGCGGAGGCGCGATCGATGTAGAGGTTGATGCCGTCCACGAACGCCTGCGCGATGGCGACGGTGCGCACGTCGACCGGATCGGTGCTCGCCATGAGCTGCGCGTAGACGAGCTCGCCGTTGCGACGATAGCCAGCCGTGAGGTTCTCGATGTCCGTGTTGACGATGTCGGGCGCGGCCGCGCCGACCACCTCCGCGAGCCGTCCGACGACGTTTCGACGGATGAAGTCCATCTGGTAGAAGCGATCGCGCGACATCAGGTAGCCCTGCACCATGTGCACGTCGTGGAGCGTCGTGCCGTAGATGTGCGGGATGCCGCGATCGTCGTACGCGACCTCGACCACGCCATCGAGCCCGGGGAGCGCGAGGTCGGTCGCCGGGAAGTCCTCGATGCGCGTCGGCGGCCCGCCGTCGGTGTCGACGTGCGCGTCGACATCGCCACCGCCACCGTCGATCGGAGCGGGAGTCGGTGACGGACAGCCCGCGAGCGCGAGACAAGCGAGGAGCGGCGGAGCGAGATGCTTATGCATGGGGCGGTTGTAGCCTCCACCCCCGCCGATGGGAAAGAGACCTCGCGCACGACCCCATCGTCGGTGCACGAAGAAAAGGCGCCCGCTCTCGCAGGCGCCCTCTCTCGAAGCAGACCGGCTGGCTCAGCGAGCTTGCTGAGCCTTCTCGCGCTCGAGCATCTCCTTGTAGCCCACCGAGTAGCGGGTCCACGGACGCAGCTCGAGACGCTTGAAGCCGATCGGCTCGTCGGTGCCCTCGCAGACGCCGTACTCGCCGCTGTGCATCTTCTCGAGAGCGGCCTCGATCTCGATGAGGAGCTTGCGGTCCTTGTCCGCCATCCGGAAGAGCCACGCCTGATCGGTCGAGCGCTGCGCGATGTCGATCTCGTCGGCGAGGACGTCCTCCTCCGCGAGGGCGTTGTCGACGCGATGCTCGAAGTTGCCGAGCACGCGGGCCTTCTCTTCGACGAGCTTGTTGTAGAGCTGAGAGAGCTCCTGCTTGCTCAGCTTCGCATCGCCGTGCGCGCGGACCGCGGACGCGTCCGGGTTCGGCTTCCCGACCGCCGGGCGCGGCTTGCTGGCCGGCTTCGGGAGCTCGATCTTCGCGCCGCGACTGATCGCCTTCGCCTTCACCGGCTCGGGCTTCCCGTTCTTCTTTGGCGTTTCCTTGACGGAAGTCTTCGAGCTCTTCGTGGGCATCTTGGTCGCCTTCGCCATGTCTTGCTTACCTCGAGCGAACGTTCTCTGTCGGACCAGTCCGCGACGCGGAACCGTCGAGCCCTGCCCCGCGAGCGCGGAGGAGCATCGCGGAAAGCGCGCGCAGCGGCAAGCCCTGGATCGCGCTCCGATCGCCGCCGAGGACGGTCGACATCAGAGCGGCGCCACGGCTCTCGAAACGATAGCTGCCCGCGCACGCCTCCGGGCGATCGAGCGCGACGTACTCCGCGATCTCTTCGGGGCCGAGCGGGCGCATGGTCAGCTGGTGCACAGCGACGTGCTCCACGCGAGAATCGGGCCCGAGCAGGACGACCGCCGTGATCAGCCGGTGGGTACAGCCCGCGAGCCGCGCGAGCTGTGCGCGGGCGCGCTCTTCGGTGCCCGGCTTGCCGAGAATCGCCCCGTCCAGCTCGACGAGCTGGTCCGATCCGATGATCCACGCATCGCGAGGCACGAGCTCGTGTGGCGCCAGATCCCGAACGCTCTCGGCCTTGGCAGCGGCACGGAGGAGCGCGGTCTCGGTCGGATCGCGCCCGTGGATCGCATCCTCGTCACACGTGGGCGCCACGGCCACGAACGAGTCCACGATCTGCGCGAGCAGACGACGCCGAGCTTCGGACGTCGACGCGAGAACGATCGGCCCCCGAGACATGGCTGTCGAAGCTCGCACGCAGCTCGCGCAGGCGCAACGGGGATGGACGGCCACCCGATCGTCCGCCCGCTCCGTACGTGGTGGCGAGCGCTCGCCTCGCGAGCACGATCGCGCTCAGCGTCTCGCCGTGATCAGCGTGTCGGCGCGATCTGTACCGGCCGCGTGAACACGGGCCCGGTCGGCGCTTCCACGTGGGCTCGTCGGACGTGTCGCCGCGTCGGCGGCGGCGGGATGTCTTCACCGAAGGGCTGGTCGAAGACGAAGATCTCGTCGGAGTCCGGGAAGACGAACGTGAGCTGGGGATCCTGCGGGCGGAGGAAGGGCGACGCCGTCGCGGTCGCGAGGAGGACCTGGAAGCTCTGACCGGGCGCCATGTCGAGCGAGACGTGCGCGACACCGCTCGTGTCCGTACGGGCGACCTCGCGGCCCTCGATCATGACGGGCAGTCCCGCGCGTGATGCGACGCCTGTTCCGCCGGCGCGCACGACGACGACGCCGCGGCGGGAAGAGGGCAGACACGAGATCGTGACGCGCAGCCCAGGCGCGACGGAACCTGCCACGCCCACCGTCGTGCGGAGCACGATCGGCGAGAGCGGCGCGGCGTCGCGGTAGCCGGCAGGACACGCTGCTGCGACGGGCACGGCCGTACCTTCGTCTCCAGTCAGCTCGATGCGGAGCGTGCCGTCCGTAGCGGTCTGGCCTTGGGGCGCACCAGCGATCGTGAGCGCGACGCCGGCGAGCGCCTGCCCCGGGTCCGACTCCGCCGTGAACGTCACGGGATAGTGGGCCGGCGGCGGCGGCTCCTCGCAGGCCGGGAGCGCGACGGCGAGCCCGAACATCGCGAACGAGGAGACGACCCAGCGGGCGCGCGAACGAAGCCAGCCGTGGGTCGAGCGCGAGCGCGTCATGGGGACCTCCTCGAACGTCGAGCAACAGCTCATGGTTTCATCGACCGGGCACGCACGGGCGTCCATCGAGCCCGATGCCGTTCACACACTGCGCTGCGCGAAGGCGCGCCTCGAGGATGTGGACCATCGCGGAGTACTCGGGCCGCTCGGGGTGCTGAACGGCGAGCGCCTGATACTGCGCGAGCGCCTCCGCGTAGTGGCCCGCGATGACGAGATCCGCTGCGAGGCGTTCCTCCGTCGGAGGCAGGGGCGACGTCGGATCGACGGGGAGCGCCACGGGATCAGCCGGCTGCGGCGTGACCGTTGGCTGCGGCGTGACCGTTGGCTGCGGCGTGACCGTTGGCTGCGGCGTGACCGTTGGCTGCGGCGCGACCGTTGGCTGCGGCGTGACCGTTGGCTGCGGCGTGACCACTGGCTGCGGCGTGACCACTGGCTGCGGCGCGACCCCGACCGGATCGGGTGAAACCGGGGGCACTGGCGCGATCGGAGGTGGAGCCGGCTGCGTGACCTGTTGCGGCGGGACCTGCGCGACCTGCTGCGGGAGCTCCGGCTCGTCGTCGTCCGAGAAACCGACGAAGAGCAAGACGATCACCGCGAGCCCGAGCACGCCGACCATCGCGGCCATGCGCGTCGACAGACCGAACGGGAGCTTGCTGCCGCCAGAGGACGACGGCCCACCTTCGCCGAAGCCAGGCGGCGCGGCGAACCCGCCGGTGCCCGGTCCGGACCCTGGTGCGGAGGGCGCGCCGAACGGCTGGCCCTGCGGCTGGCCCATGGGCTGCTGCGGCATCAATCCCGGCGAGACGACGATCGAAGGGCCGTTGTCGGGCATGGACACCATGCGCGTCGCCTCGGCGACCGACTGCGCGAGCTCATCCTGCATGAGCGTCTTCGCCTGATTCTGATACTGCTGCGCCGCGGCCTCGTTGCCGCCGAGCCGCGGCCGCGCCCCGGGCGGTGGCAGGCCGCCTCCCAGCGATGGCCCACCGACGCTCATCGGGCCGCCGAGACCCGGCGCGCCGCGCCCCGGAAGACCACCGAGCTCGCTCGGAGCATCCTGGATGCGCGTCGCCTCGCTGCTCATCGGCACGGCAGAGCCGCCCGACTCCCAGGGCGAGTCCTGTAGACGCGTCGCCTCACCGCCGAGCTCGGGAAGGCTCGCCGCCCCCGACGGGCCGTCGACCATCGAGACGCGACGTGCAGACGTCGGATCGGCAGGTGCCACCGCCGCCCCGGCGTCGCTCGTCTCGACGAGCATCGCCGCCTGCCCGAAGACGACCTCGCCACGCCCGCGAACCTGCACCCAGTCGCCTCCGACCGGCTGACCGTTCAGCGACAGCGCTCCGCCGCGCTGTGTGTCCGCGACGAAGAGGCTTCGACCGTCCCAGTAGAGCTCGAAGTGCGTCGGTCGCACGCCCGGCCCCTGAACGCTCCAGCCCGCACTGGGATCGCTCCCGATCGAGATGCGCGCCTGAGGGTACTTCCCGTCGATCTCCCAGATCCCGCCGGAAGACTGACCGCGAGTGAGGTGGACCTTCGCCCAGCTCCCCGGAGCTGCTTGCCCGAACGCCGCCATGTCATCCGTTCCTATGAAGCTCGATCATCCGTGGCCCCATTCGTGACCCGAGCATCACCATGACCCGTCACCCATGACCCGTCACCCATGACCCGTCACCCATGACCCGTCACCCATGACCCTGCCCACCGGCAGAGCCGCGAGCCTCGCCGCCACCGCGCTGCTGGGCCGCATGATAGATGATGTGCGGGATGTCGTTGCCATGTCCACGGATCTCCTCGGTGACCTTCGGGATGAACCCGGTCGGCTCGAAGGTGGAGAGGACGCGGCCCTTCTCGTCTTCGCCGTGGTACTTGCGAATGAAGACATCCTCGATGTGATAACCCCCCGTCGGGTCGTATCCTTGGACCTCGGCGATGTGCGTCACGCACCGAGACCCATCGCGAAGACGTGAGGTCTGCACGATCATGTCGACGGCCGACGCGAGCTGCGCGCGAAGCGCCACCAGGGGTAGCTCGATGTCGCTCATCAGGCACATCGTCTCGAGCCGGTTCAGCGTGTCGGTGGGATAGGTAGCGTGGACGGTGGCCATGCAGCCGCCGTGACCGCTCGTCATCGCCTGGACGAGATCGAGGGCTTCGCCGCTTCGGATCTCGCCGACGACGATCCGATCCGGCCGCATCCGGAGCGTGGCCTTGAAGAGATCGCGAATCGTGACGGCGCCACGCCCGCGAACGTCCGGCGGCCGACCCTCGAGCTGAACGACGTGCGGCTGCTGGCACTGCACCTCTTTCGAGTCCTCGATGATGACGATCCGGTCGTCGTCCGGGATGTAGCCCGTGAGCGCGTTGAGCAGCGAGGTCTTCCCCGAGCCAGTGCCGCCTGCGACGATCGTGTTGTTCTTCACGAGGACGACCTGGCGGAGAAACTCCGCGGCCTCCGGCGTGAACGAACCGAACCCGACGAGCTTGTCGATCGTCAGCGTCTCGCGGAAGAACCGACGGATCGCGACGCAAGGTCCCTCGGGCGCGGCCGGCGGTAGCACCGCCTCGACGCGCGAGCCGTCCGGGAGACGACCCTCGAGGATCGGACGGTGCTCGTCCACGTGACGTCCGACGAACTGCGCGAGATTGCGCAGCGCGGCGGTCAACGCCTCGCGGTTCGCGAACTTCGCGTTCGTCAGCGTGAGCTTGCCCTTACGCTCGATGTAGATCTGGTCCGGACCATTGATCATCACCTCGCTGACGCTGGCGTCGTCGAGGAACGGCTTGATGGGCTCGAAGAACTTGAGGAGCGTCTGCTCGTAGACGTCCTTGCCGAGTGTCTTGGAGCTCATCGGGTACCTCCGGGAGATGTCGGAGCGACCTCCGTGGTGACCGCGTCCGGTTCGAGCCGAACCGGCATCGTCGTCAGCGGCAGCCCGACCCCGATCGCGTCGCTGGCCTCGTCGGCGTGCGATCCGTTCGGTGCGAGCTCGAGGTAGCGGGCGAACTGCTCGCGCATGATCGTGTCGTCGTGAAGCGAGTCGCGCGCCAACACCGCCAGCATGTAGTGCGGCACGGGCTCGTCGGGGACATCGCGCACGACGTGCTCGAGGGAAAGCCGTGCCGCCTCGTTCGAGTCGAGGCCCATCTGGATCGTCGCGACGAGCTGCCGAAGACGCCAGTCCTCCGGGTGGTGCTCGAGATACGGCTCGGCGTACGAGAGCGCGGCGCTCATCCGGGAGCCGCGCACGCAGGCGCCGATCAGCGGCTGGATCAGCTGCTCCTCGGGGTAGCCGCCATCACGCGCCGCGGTGAGGTACTGCTCGGCGCGGATGAAGTCACCGGCGTTCAACATCTCGATGCCCGAGTCGTAGAGCTGCTGCGCCGTGGTGTCTCGCAACGGATCGTGGATCGCAGCGACCGACCCCTGCGTCGTCGCGCCGCCACAGCCAGACGCCGAGAGCGCCATCAGCGCGATCCCCGAGCGGACGAGCGCAGGCGCAGCGATCCCGGCGAGGTCGGAGAGCGACGAGCCGACCCAGCTCGAACCGACCCAGCGAGGGACCGCGTGCATCACTCGCCCGGGCCTGCAGTCAGGAGCTGAAGCTGTCGCTCCATCCGTACGAGCCACTGAACGTACGGGTCTTCGCCACCGCGCTCGCGAACCATCGCGAGCAGCGCGCGGGCCTCGAGGAGACCATCGTCGTAGCGCTCGAGCTCGAGCGCACGCTGCAGGCGGAGCCGGTGCGTGTCGTAGTCCTCCTGGATGCGATGGCGCATGTAGTCGCGCTCACGCTGCATCTCGGCAGCGGCAGCCGGCACGCCCATCGACTGATAACAGAGGAACGCCGTGTCGTAGAGGATCACGGAGTCGAGGCCATCGGCGGCGTCGAACGGATAGCGCTCGCTCTTGGCGAGCGCGGACTCGGCAGACTGCTCGGCGCGGGTCATCGCCTGCACGCCTGTGACCGGGCAACCGGGTTGATCGGCGAAGAGCACGTAGGGCTCGGGGGCGGCGGTGTCGAGGCCGACGACGTCCTCGCCCTGCATGGCCCAGACGAGGACGACGACGCCGAGCACGCCACCGATGATGACCAGCGGCGACGTCTGGCCCTTGCCCTTGATGTTGTCCTGCGGCGGCTTGTCCGTGACGCGGAAGCGAAGTCCGCCGATCTCGATCTCGCTGCCCCACGTCACCATTCCGTGCTGGAACGGCTGGCCGCGCACCTTCGCGGCCACCTTGGCGCCCTGCGCGATCGCGACCCAGCAGCCCTCGCCGCGCGGAGCGATCAAGAGGTGCTCCGGCTCGAGGTCCCGCGCGTCCGGCAGAGGAACTCCCGCGGTCGGCGAGCGACCGACGGTGATCTGGTCACCCTCGATGCGCGTTCGCTCGAGCGTGCCGTCCTCCCGAATGATCTCTACGTAGGCTTCCATTCTCTCGCTCGCCGTGTCTGGTTGCTGGGACTTGTCGTGTCCGGACTCGCTCCGACTGCACCGCAGCCGATGACCCGCGCCGCCGGAGCTACATTGCGCCGGACTGACTGACCTGGACCATGAACGGACCCAGCAGGCAGAGGATGATCGCGCCAAAGATCAGCATCAGCGGGCCCATCAGCAGCATGGCGGCGCGCGTCGCCGCTTCTTCGGCCATGACGCTGCGCCGCATGCGGAGCATCGTCGCCTGGATTCGGAGCACCTCGGCGAGAGGATTGCCCTTCTCCTCCGCCTGCACGACGGCGCCGACGAAGTCGCGCACGGCCTCGGTCGGAGCGCGATCGGCGAAGTTCTCCAGCGCCTGGCGGCGCGTGCGGCCGAGATCGAGCTCCTGAAGGAGCCGCTCGAACTCCTCGACGAGCGCATCGTTCTTGTTGCCCGATTTGTCGACGATCTGGCGAATGGCGCCCGGGAAGTCGAGGCCGGCACCCATGCAGAGCGAGGCGAGATCGATCGACCCGGGGAGCGCACGGTTCACTTCCTTGAAGCGCCTGTTCCGCTCACCGGTGACCTGGAAGTACGGGACCATGCCGCCGACGGCCGTGAAGATGACGAAGAAGATCGGCGGCGACTCCGACACGGTCAGGACGATGAGCCCCACTGCCGTGGCGAAGAACGCGCTGATGCACGAGAGCGAGATGAACTCGTTCGCCGTCATGCCCAGCCAGTCGCCCGCGTGCTTCAAGAGCTCGTCGATCGTGCGGCGCTGGTCGGTCAGCGGGAAGTAGGCGATCCAGCCGGCGCACATCCGGATCATCGGCTCGAACGTGACGAACGTCCCACCGTCCTCGATGGCCCGCTGGCGCTTGAGACCGCGCATGCCGAGGCGCGGGGAGTCTTCCGGCTTGTTCTTTCCGAGCGTGAACACGGAGAGGAAGAGCCCGGAGGCCACCATGAACATCGCGAGATAGGCGTAGCTGCGTGCGGGCATTCGCGTCTCCTCAGATGTCCACGGAAAGGATGCGGCGAGCGAGGACGATCGCGACGAACCACAGCGTCGTGGCGACGACGATGATGGTGTTGCCGAGGCTCGTCTCGACGAGCGGTCGCAGCCAGGTGTTGTCCATGTAGTGAATCATACCGAGCAGGGCGAAGGGGATGATCGCGAGGACCATCGTCTGCATCTTGCCCTCGGAGGTCTTCGTGCGGATGACGCCCTCGAGGCGGGCCATCTCGCGAAGCGTACCAGCGCCGGTCTCGAGGATGTTCGGGAGGTCACCACCCGTCTGACGTCCGACGAGGACCGTCGCGAGCGAGCTGGAGATGATGCGGCTGTCGACGCGGCGCGACATGTTCAACATGGCCTGGTCGAGCGGCGTGCCGAGCTTCATCTCCTTGATGACGAGATCGATCTCCTCGGAGAACGGCGGCCGGATGAGCTTCGCGCTCGAGCTGATCGCCTCACCGAGCGAGGGCGATGCCTTGAGCGCGTTGGCGAGCATCAGGAGCCAGCTGTCGAGCAGCTCCTCGAGCTTGCGGATTCGCTCGTCGTGCTGGTTCGTCAGGTAGATCGCCGGGATGACGGCCGCCGGGATCTCCATCAGCGCGTACACCCATTCGTTCGAGAAGAACGCGATGACGAGGATCGCGAGCATGCCCCCGAGCTGCGCGCGGGCGATGGTCTTGCCGGTCGTCTTCCAGAGCTGGAAGCGAACCTCCTTCTCGATCCAGTCCTCGTACTGCGCCCACCGGACGCGAGCGACGCTCTGCTCGTTCGATAGGAAGAAGAACACCGCGGCGACGACCCCGCCGATGGAGAGGAAGAGCCCGGCCCAGCCGAGGAGCATGGTGGTGGGCGTCACGGTCAGCGTCTGCATCACAGGAACTCCCCGTCGGTGATGAGGCCCATCGTGATGAACTCGTCGAGGAACGTCGGCATGTAGCCGCTCGCGCGATGCTCGCCGAGCACCTTGCCGTTCGGGCCCGTCCCCGTCCGCACGTAGGCGAAGATCTCGTGCAGCTCCAGCTCGCCGTCGAAGTCCATCCCGACGATCTCCGAGATGCTCGTCACGCGACGTGTACCGTCGGAGAAGCGCGTCTGCTGGATGATCACGTCGACGCTCGTGGCGATCTGCTCGCGGATCGCCTTCGCCGGAAGATCGAGACCGGCCATGAGGCAGAGCGTCTCGAGGCGGCTCACGGCTTCGCGGGGGCTGTTCGCGTGCGTCGTCGTCATCGAGCCCTCGTGGCCCGTGTTCATGGCCTGGAGCATGTCGAGCGCTTCGCCGCCACGGCACTCGCCGACGAGGATCCGATCAGGGCGCATGCGGAGCGCGTTCTTGACCAGGTCGCGGATGGAGTACTCACCGCGGCCTTCCATGTTGGCGGGGCGCGTCTCGAGCGAGACGACGTGCGGCTGCTTGAGCTGAAGCTCGGCTGCGTCCTCGATCGTCACGATCCGCTCGTCCTCGGGGATCGAGGCGGAGAGCACGTTGAGCAGGGTCGTCTTTCCGGAGCCCGTGCCGCCGGAGATGACGATGTTCTTCCGCGCGACCACGGTGCGCGTGATGAAGCGCGCCATCTGCTGCGTGATCGCACCGAAGCCGACGAGGTTCTGCAGCCCGAGCGGGTTCTTCGAGAACTTCCGGATGGTGATGCACGAGCCCTTGATCGCGAGGGGCTTGATGATCGCGTTGACGCGCGAGCCGTCCTTGAGGCGCGCGTCGACCAGCGGCGCGGACTCGTCGATCCGACGGCCGAGGGGCGTGACGATTCGCTCGATGACGGCGCGAACGGCCTCGTCATCAGTGAACTTCAGCGCCGTGAGCGAGATCTTGCCGCGACGCTCCACGTAGATCGTGTGCGGGTCGACGACCATGATCTCGCTGACTGCCTCGTCCGCGATGAGCCGCTCGAGCGGCCCGAGACCGAGGGCCTCGTCCGCGATCTCGTCGATCAGCGCTGCCGTGTCCGTCCCCGCGGGGAAGTCCTTGGACAGCTCTCCCATGATGCGGCGGAGCGCGGTGCGCACCTTCGGCCGCATGATCTTGTCGTCCATCTTGTTGCGGTCGAGCGACGCGAGGTCGAGGTTCTCGAGCAACAGACGGTGGATGCGCTTCCGGATCTCGACGGACACCATCATGGTGCCGGAGACGTCGTAGGGGCTGGCCTCGCCCTTCTCCTTCTTCGGGGCGGCCGGCGCCGGCTGCTGCATCTGCTGCGGCGCGGCCGGATAGGCCGGCGCTTGCCCGTAGCCCTGCGGCGCTTGAGCTTGCTGCTGCGGATACCCCGGCTGCTGCTGCGGATAGCCGGGCTGCTGCGGTGGATAGCCCGGCTGCTGCTGCGGATACCCCGGCTGCTGTGGCGTATAGCCGGCGCCAGGCTGCGCGGGATAGTTCGCTGTCTGCGGCGCGGCGTAGGCGGGCGCGCCGTATCCGGCGGGCTGCCCGCCGAACTGACTCGCCGGAGCGCCCTGCGTCAGCTGCGCGATCGGCCGGACGACATAGGGTCCGACGCGCATCGGCACGTTCGCCGGAACCTGCACGGTCGTCTGCCGCACGCGCTGGTTGCCGACCATCGTGCCGTTCGCGCTCGAGTCGGTCACGAGGAACATGCCGCCCGCCGCTGCCTCGACCGCGAGGTGGCGACGCGACACGTCCGGCGAGGGAAGCACGACGTGACAAGACGGATCTCGACCGATCGTGACGGGCCCCTGCACGTCGACCGAGAGCTGTTCGACGGTTCCGTCCTGGAGCTCGATCGCGAGATTCAGCGCCACGTGCTCAACAGCTCCCCTCTCGAAGTCCTGCGGTCACACGATGCGCCGCGCCTCGCCACATTCCACATCCGGGCAACCCCCCACTTCCGGGCAGACCACATCGAGACGAGCTGTGGCGAACGCAGCGCAGACGTCCTCACTCGAAGCCGGGAGGCGATGGCTCGATGAGCTCGATGTCGCCCAGGCCATGGCCACCGATCGTTCCGAAGTTCTCGTAGACGTGGAGCGCCTCGGTGATGCGATCCGCCTGCGAGCGGGGCACCGACTGAACGACCGTCGGGACGACGAAGAGGAAGTTCTCCACGTGCTCTTCGCGACGGACGTTCGTTCCGAAGAGCACGCCGAGGATCGGGATCTGGCTGAGGCCCGGGAGCCCGCCCTGCGTCTCCGTCGCGCTGCGCGAGACGAGACCGCCGAGCACGATCGACTGACCGAGCTCCATGTTGACGATGGTCTGCAGCTGCGTGCGAAGGCGGCCCGGGACGCCGGCGCTGCCCGCCGCGGTCAGCTCGGACACGTCCGCGCCGATCGTGATCTCGATCCGGCGCGTGTCCGGATCGTAGTGCGGCTGCATGCGGATGACGGTGCCGAACTCGATGCGGCGAATCTCGGCCGCGAATCCCGTCGTGACGAGGAAGTTGATCTCGCCGCCCGTGTTGATCGAGGCCTCTTCGCCGTTCGCGGTGACGAGCATGCCCTGGCGAATCAGACGCGCCCAGCCCGCGCTCTGCGCGAGATCGAGGCGCGGAAGAGCCTGCTGCAGCAGCGACGCGGTCGCCTGCTGGAACGAGCTGGTCGTGAGATCGAACGTGAGGCTCACGCTCGCGTTGCCACCGATGGTGCCCGGCCAGGCGATACCGATGTTGTGGTCGTAGGTCTGGCTGAGCTGTACGAAGTACAGGTCCAGCCGGATGTTGTCGCGCGCGACGACCTCACCGGTGCGCGCCACCGTCGTGTGCTCACGGACGACGATCACGTAGCGGACCTGATGGCCGTCGGCGTAGATGAGGAGGAGCGACGTCTCGCCGGCGTGCTGCCCGACGATGACGAAGGTTCGACCGTCCGCGGTCAACCGTACGTCGGCGACGTTCTCCACGCCCACCGAGTAGCTCTGCACGTTGGCCGCGGAGACGGTCTCCTGATCGCCGACGTTGAGCTCGATGCGTTCTCCCGAGGAGGCTCGCTGCGCGAGCGCTGTCCCGGTGGTGAACGTGGCAAAAGAGGCGATGAACGCAACCGCCAGGCCGAGAGGACCGGCGATCGAGCGTGAGAAGTGCTTGTCACTGGACACGTGAGGGCACCGTTCCTGTAGGGGTCGTCGGAGTGGTCGGGGTGGAGGCACGCGGTCGCGTGCGCTGCCGCTCTTCGCGGCGTTCGGGCGTGATGATGTCGTCGGTCGTCGTCTCCGGGAGACCTTCGATGACCTCGATGTCGTCCGGATGTCGGAGCAACAGCGTGAGACGGCCGCGCTGCTGAGAGAATGCAAGGAGCTGTGCCTGCTCGACGGTGGTCGACAGGGTCACGTCGTTCATCTGCGTGGGCGTCCGCGCCGTGCGCTGAAGCGCGCCCGTGTCCTGACCCGCGGCGAGAACGAGGAGGTTCTGGAGCAGCGCGATCGTGACGCGCTCGTCCTCGAACGCCGTCGACCCCGGCGCGCCGGGACGCGTGAGCGTCATGAGAACGTCCACGCGATCACCCGGGCGCACGAGCCCACCGAACGTGGCGCTCTGATCCGCCTGGATCGTGATCGCGCGCATCCCGTTGCGCACGAGGCTCGAGAGATCTCGTGAGGTGTCCGTCGTGGTCGCGAGATCGCTCCAGAGGATCGACTCACCCGCGCGAACACCACCGACGACGCGCACGCCAAGCACGCGCTCTTGGTCCGCCACGGTGATGTGGCGGTCCTCGAGATATGCGGCTGGCAGCTCGCGCGCCACGATCATGTCGACCGTCAACGCGACGCCGAGCGGGATGTCCTGCACGGCGGTCAGGACGAGGATCGGCTCGCCTCCGGACGCTTCGTCCTCGAAGCGTTGCATGTAGAGGCCGAGCATCACCACCCCGAGGATGGCGGCTGCGACCGCGGCCGCGATGGCTTTGGTGTTCATCGGAGAGCGGAGACTATCCGATCCCCTGGCCGCGCCGAAAGGGGTTTCTACGGGCGGTCAATCGCCCGCTCTTTCGCCTGGCGCGACGTTCGGTTCGGCGTCGCCTGGAGCAAGGCTCCGGGCCATGGTCGCCGACCGTCTACCAGCAGTCGCCGCCCGACTGGCCCTGGTAGCAATAGTTCGCCGACTGCATCGGCATCGTCGCTTCGGCCGTGATCGGAACGAAGCGCGGCGTCGGGCCGCCGAGGACCGTCGAGAGCCCCGAGATGGCGGAGAGCACGTCGACACGGTTGCCGAGCTCGTCGAGCCGGGACTGCCAACGGTCGCGCCGGGCGTTCCGCTGCTGGTAGTCGGCGAGCGCAGCCTGCAGCTGGTCGAACGTCAGCTCTCCACGAGAGAAGGACCCGATCAGCCCGGCGACCGCGCCGGCGGGGATGCCCGTCCGGATGAAGAAGAGATCGTCGCACATCAGCCGGTTCGCGAGCGGGACCTGGCAGTTGTAGAGGTAGGTCACTCGAGCCGTCACGGGACCGCCGTTCCCCTCGGCGGTAGGCCGCGGGAAGCTGGTGGCGTGGGCGGACTGGCCGGGGGTCGACGCGAAGGTCACGGCGAGCGCCATCCGGTTGTAGACGAGGCCCCATGCAACGCGGGCTTCGGCAGAGTCCACGCCGCCGGGGACGCCGAGCGCCGCACGAACGGTCTCGGTCTGTCCGGTCCGGATCAGCGAGACGGCCGAAGGCGAGAGCGGAAGGAGAGGCATGCCGGCCGCGAACTCGACGGCCTGGAGCCGCGCGCCGCCGGTCCACGAGGCCGTGCCGCCGCCACTGCCGAAGATCCCCGCGATGAAGCCGCCGGCGGAGTTGATGAAGCTCGAGGCGCCCGAGGCGCTCGTGTCGACCTGACGCCGGGTGGCGCCGTCGTACTGCCGGGGGTCATCGTCCATGACGACCATCGCCGCACGCGCCGCCACGTTGGACGAGTGCTGCACGACGAGGCTCGCCCCGTAGAGCATGCCCATCTGGATCATGCCGAGGAACATGAAGAAGAGCGGGATGAACGCGAGCAAGAACTCGACGTAGACAGCGCCGCGTGTGTCTCGCTGGAGATCGTTCTTCATACCGTTCCTCTTCGGATCGGGGCCATTCGGAAAGCGACTCAGAAGAACTGAGCGCGAAAGCGATCGAGCACCGAGATCAGCAGGCCTGCGAAGATGGCGCCGCCCAGGCGGAGGGTCTCGCGCAGCTCCGGCGTGACGCTGCGCTGGAGGCGCTTCGGAAGGACGGGGTTCACACCCAGCGCGAGGGTGTTGCCCAGGGTCCGAAAGAGCTTGCCGTCCCAGGTGAGCCGGCCGAGCGAATAGATACCTGCAACCACGAACGCGAGAAATTCACCCTCGAGAGCGATGTCCGGCCCGACGATGGCCGCGATCGCTGCGAACAGCTTCACGTCGCCGCCGGCCATCCCGCCGAGCCGGAACATGATCAGGGGCACGACACCGCAGATCAGGATCCCGACGAGCACCGCGAAGAACGCCTCCAGCCCGAACGCGAGCCCGTAGGCGAGCGGCCCGATCACGAGAGGCGGGAGCGTGAGCCAGTTCGGGATGTGGCCCGTCCGGTAGTCGGTCAGGGCCCCAGTCCCGGCGATCAGCAGAGCTATCCCGAAGAGGATTCTCGTGATCTCGGGGCTGAACTCGTAAGCGAACAATGCGCGTTTCTCCTCGCCGAACAGAACGAGCAGGAGGACGCTCCAGCGGAGCGCCCTCGCTGCTCATCACATCACGGCGTGGAGGTGGTCGGAAGACCGTTGACGACGCTCTCCGCGCCGCGCGTCTTCGTCTTCACCGTGTTGCCGAACTTCTGCCAGATGGCGAAGCCGACGACCGCGATGAGGCAGAGGATGATGATGTACTCGACCGTCGAGAGGCCCTGCGTGTCGGCGAGCAGACTGCGAATCCGGCGGGTCTTCATCATGGTGGCGTTCTCCCTGTGGGGTAGTTGAGCTTCGTGAACCAGCATCGTGCGCGCATCAGCGCGCGGAACGTCGAGAGGACCGGCGAGGAACCGGCGGCCTTACGGAACCGGCGGCCTTACGGAACCGGCAGTCCCAGCACGAGCTGGGTCACGCGGTAGTAGTGGACGAGCGGCGCGCCGAGGCTGACGAGGGCGGCCGATCCGCCGAGCGTCACGAGGCAGAGGACGACGAGATACTCGACGAAAACACCGCCGCGGGTGCTGCGGGCGAGCTCCTTGCCGCCGTTCTCAGCGGAGGGAATCGGCGCCGCCGGGCCCTCGGCCACGATGTTGCGCGTCGCCTTGCCAGCTCGTCTCGCGCTTCGTGTCTTGCCGGTCGTCATGATCCACCTCTTGTGCGACGAGCGTGCCAAATGAAGGGACTGGATCGCAAGAGTCGAATTCACGTCTGATCCGGGGTCGGCTGTTCCGGTCACGGTCCCAGCGCCCGTCTCGTCGGGTCTCTCGACCCCAGGAGCGCGCGCCACGGTGTCGCGATGATCACGACGGATGGGGACTCGCGTTGCGGCGCCGCACGAGCACGTAGCCGATGGCGCCGACGGCGATCGCGAGCGAGCCCCAGATCGCGACGCGAGGCTCCTCGAGGATGCTCCAGACCACGGTCCACGCGGAGAGCGCGACGAAGGCGAGCGGGGTGATCGGATGACCGGGCGTCCGGTAGCCGGCGGAAGCGCCCCGTCGGCGCACGATGAAGAGGCCGAGCACGGTGAGCGCAGACGAGACCGACAGCGTCACCCCGACCGCGCCGAGCAGGATGTCGAAGCTCGAGGTCACGATCATGGCTACGGCGAGGGCGGCCTGGAGCGCGAACGCCAGCGCGGGCGTGCCCCGGGCGCCGTGGCGGGCGAGGATGAAGAGCGCGCGGTGGTCACGGCCGAACGCCTCGTAGACGCGCGAACCGGTGAGCACGAACGCACCGATGGTGGAGAGGAGCCCGAACGCGATGGTCAGGGAGAGGACCTGCGCAGCGAGAGGTCCGAAGAGGTGCGCGGCCGCGACGTGGGCGACCTCGAGCACCGCGAGCTCCTCGAGCGGGGCCGACACGAGGAACAGCGCGTTGAGCGCGAGATAGAGCAGGGTCACCGAGAGCGTTCCGATCGCGAGCGCGAGCGGCAGGGTGCGCTGGGGGCGCTCGAGCTCCCCGCCGACGTAGATCGCGGCGTTCCAGCCCGTGTAGGCGAACGAGACGAGGACGACGCCGTAGGCAAAGCTGCCCTGGCCGAGCTCACCCGCCTCCGACGGGACCGTCAGGAGCCGTGAGACGTCCACGTGCGGCGAGGCGATCCCGAGCGTGATGAACAGCGCGGCGAGCACCAGCTTGCCGATCGTGAGCGCGTCCTGGGCACGGGCTCCGTGGCGCCCATACCGCGCGTG
Organism: Polyangiales bacterium; assembly: GCA_038252025.1. GTDB lineage: Bacteria > Myxococcota_A > Polyangia > Polyangiales > Sandaracinaceae > JBBSAT01. The sequence goes on from JBBSAT010000010.1 coordinate 58,023, forward strand.
GAAGAGCGACACGCCCAGCACGACCGCGACCGCGAGCGGGACCTCGGGCACCCCGGGGACGACCGCAGCGGTGTAGCGGGCGAACGCGATCCCGCACACCGCGATGGGCGCTGCGAAGCCCGCGACGAGCGAGACCACGCCTGCCACGAAGCCCACGCCGGGGTGGTAGATGCGCCCGAGGAGCGCGTACTCGCCACCGCTCTCGGGATAGAGAACGGCGAGCTCCGCGTACGACAGCGCCCCGGCGAGCGAGAGCAGGCCCGCGACGAGCCAGATCGCCAGCACGCCGAGCGGCGAGCGACCGCCGCCGAGCAAGAGGCCCGTGGTGGTGTAGACGCCGGTGCCGATCATGCTGGCGACGACGAGACCGGTCGCGGTCCTGACGCCGATCGTGCGCCGCACCGCCAGCGCGGTCACGTCGCGTGCGCGTGGACGTTCATCGCGATGCCGTTGCGCGGGCGAAGCGTGATGAGCGGCTCCGGCACGACGGGATGCCCCGGCACGAGGTCGAGGCGGAAGCGTCGCGCGAGCATGGAGAGGATCAGCTGCATCTCGAGCATGGCGAAGCCGGAGCCGATGCACATGCGCGGACCGGCTGCGAACGGGAAGTACTGGTAGCGATGCATCAGCTTCTGACGCTCTGGCGCGAAGCGATCCGGATCGAAGCCCTCGGGGTCGTCCCAGAATTCCGGAAGGCGATGCGTGACCCACGGGCAGATGAAGAGGAGCGAGCCCTTCGGGATGTCGTAGCCGTCGAACTGCACGTCCTCGAGCGGCGAGCGCCCGATGATCCAGACCGGCGGATAGAGGCGCATCGACTCGGAGATGACGCGGCGCGACTGCTCGAGGCGAGGCGCATCTTCGGCCGTCGCGTCCCGATCGCCGAGCACC
>JBBSAT010000011.1:0-53228 GCA_038252025.1 Polyangiales bacterium
CATTCCTCTCGGGGCCGATGACGCGGCCCCCACCATCCCGAGTAAATCGGGATGGAGCCACCCCCACGTAACGCTACGCGGGAAGGCGAGACCAGTTTTTGGGCACGCCTTCAGTGCGCCTCGGCGATCGCGCGGTCGATGGCCGTGCGGAACGCCTCGATCGGCTGCGCGCCCTGGAGCAGGCGGCCGTTGATGAAGAACGACGGCGTTCCGATCTGGGCGCCCGCCGTGGTGACGGCGGCGATGTCCGCCTGGATGGCGGCCTGGTGCGTGTGGTTGTCGAGGGCCGCGCGGAAGCGCGCCATGTTGAGGCCCGGGACCGCCGCGGCGAGCCGCTCGATCGTCTCGCGGCTGAGGTCGCGGTTGTTCTCGAACAGTGCGTCGTGGAACGCCCAGAAGGCGTCCGCGCCGCGCTGCGCGTAGACCTCGGCCGAAGCCTCGGCCGCCGGCATCGCGTTCGGGTGGAAGGGAAGCGGGTAGTTGCGCCAGACGAGGCGCACGCGACCGGCGTACTGCTCCATGACCTGAGCGATCGTCGGCTCGACGCGCGAGCAGAACGGGCACTGGTAGTCGGAGAAGATCGGGATGGTGACCGGCGCGGTCGCCGGCCCGCGCGACGGCGCCGTCGCGAGCACCGGGATCGCGTAGACGCGGTTCGGATCCTCGCCGGGAGGCGCGTCGGGCGCCGCGCCCGCGGGGGCCGGAAGCATTACCTGCGCGGTCGCGCCGTCAGCGGTGACCGCATCGTACACACGCGCGCGCGGGGTGCCGGCGGCGACGCGCGCCTGCGCCTGCGCGCGGACCTCGTCGATGACCGCGCGGAAGGCCTCGATCGGCTGCGCACCCCGAAGGTTGCGGCCGTTGATGAAGAAGGACGGCGTGCCCGACGCGCCGAGCTGACGCGCGAGGTCCTGGTCCGCCGTGATGGCAGCCTGGTGCGTGTGGTTGTCGAGCGCGGCGCGGACGGCCGCCATGTTGAGGCCCTGCGCCTGCGCGTAGCCCTCGAGGTGCTCGCGATCGAGCTCCGACTGGTGCTCGAAGAGCGTCGCGTGCATGCGCCAGAAGCCGTCGCTGCCCTGCTGGGTGAACGCCTCGAGCGCGAGCTCGGCCGCCGGGGTCGCGTTCTGGTGGAACGGAAGCGGGTTGTTACGCCAGACGACGCGCAGGTCGCGGCCGTACTGCTCGATGAGCTGGGTCATCGTCGGCTCGACACGCGAGCAGAAGGGGCACTGGAAGTCCGAGACCTCGACGATCGTGACGAGAGCGTCGGCGGGGCCGCGCGACGGCTGCGCCGCCGTGACCGGAACGCGATAGACCGCGTTCGGATCGGGCTGCGCGCGCGCCGGCGCCTTCGTCGGAGCCGTCGGAGCGGCGGCCTCTTCCGGAGCGTGCTCCGAAGCGCCGCGCATCAGCGCCGCGTACAGCTGCGCGCGCGGCGTGCCGTGCGCGATCTGGGCCTCGGCGCGGTGGATCTCATCGTCGATGACGGTCTGGAACTGCTCGTAGGGCTGAGCGCCCATGAGCTGACGACCGTTGATGAAGAACGCCGGGGTGCCCCGCGCGCCGACGCCGGCCGCGACGGCCATGTCCGCGTCGATGCCCGCGGCGTGCGTGTGGTTGTCGAGCGCCGCGCGGAAGCGCGTCATGTCGAGGCCCGCCGCCTGCGCGTACTGCTCGAGGTGGGCGCGATCGAGCTCCGTCTGGTGCTCCATCATCGCGTCGTGCATCTGCCAGTACTTGGCATCGCCGCCCTGGGCGTACGCCTCACGCGCCGCTTCGGCCGCCGGGCGCGCGTTGTCGTGGAACGGGAGGGGGTTGTCGCGCCAGACGATCCGGACGCGGTCGCCGTAGGTCTCGCGGATGCGAGCGAGCGTGGGCTCGACGCGGCCGCAGAACGGGCACTGATAGTCCGAGAACATCGCGATCGTGACGAGCGCGTCGTCGGGGCCGCGCTGCGGCATCGTGTCGGTGACCGGAACGCGGAGCCGATCGACGTCATCGTCGATGGACGGGCCGCCGCCGAGGCCGTCGCTCGGACGGTCGGCCGCCGCGATCTCGTCGCCACCGCCCGCGCCACGGCGAGCCGTGACGTTGCCGATGAAGAGACCGCCGACGAACGCCACCAGGGTCAGGATGACCGCGGAGGGGACGCTCATGGAGCCACCCTGTTGGGGCGGCGGGTAGTGAGGAGAACTTCGATTCGCCATTGTCTTGCACCATCTCGATGGCACCTCGAGAGAGCCTCGAGGTGCGGGAAAGGAACCGGAAAACGTGAAGAACGGGGCTCGACGCCGCGGCCGAGCCGGGTCGAGGCGCGAACGATCCGCGGAAGTGCGGAGGCGCTCACGTGGATCAGTCTCGCGGTCCGGCTCAGCCGGACGGGCGTCGCCGATCGATCGGGCGCTGGAGACGCCAGCCGTAGATCAGCCGCGGGGTGGCCGATCGAGCGAGATGCGCACGCCGACGGACGGCGCGAGGCCGAGCGAAGGCGTCATGGTCATCTCGACGGGTGATCGGCGGCGGCCGCGCGACAGCGCACCGATCGTCGCGCCGACCGAGCCGCCCGAGAGGGCACGCGGGGTCGGGACGTCGCTCGGCTGCATCGGCTGACATCGGGGATCGTCGGCGCTCGCACACCAGAGCACGGTGCGTCGCGAGGGCCCGCGGGGTGCGTCGGCGGAGGCCGCGCCAGCGTCGTGCTCGAGGGCTCGGCTCTCGATCGTCGTGTCCGGCGTCTCGGCTTCGAAGAGCCCGAAGCCTGCGTCCATCACGCACAAGCAGTCCTGCGCCGCAGCCGGCTGCGCGAACAGCGGTGCGGAGAGCAGGATGGCGATGGCGGCGAGGCGGCTCATACGGGGAGAGGCGCGGGTACTCTGCGCCTCGGCCCCGCGACTGGCAAGAAGGCCATCCGAACGGGCGATCGGAGCTCAATGCCCGACCGAAAATATTGGTCCGGCACTTCGCCTTTTCATCGGGGCCGATACGCGGCCCCCTCCATCCCGAGTGAATCGGGATGGAGCCACCCCCTCGTAGCGCTGCGCGAGAAGGCGAGACTAGTTTCTGGTCACGTCCTCAGTCGGGGGCCGGCGGGGCGACCACTCCGTCGGTCTGGAGCTGCTCGATCGCGTCCTGGCGCGCGAGCTCGGCGCGCTGCGCGAAGTAGTAGAACACGGCGGTCCCCACGATCAGGAAGGTGCCGAACGCGATGGCGAACGGCTTTCCCGCGAAGCGCCTCGGCGCGCGAGGCGACGGGATCGGCCCGGATGGCTCGGGCAGCACGCGCGTCACTTCTTCGGCGGCGGGGGCGGGGGCGGTGTCGTCTGCTCGACCAGCCAGGCGTCGGTCGAGAGAAACTGGATGCCGTCGACCTCGGTCTTGTCGGCGAGGTCGGGGTGATCGGTGACGACGCGCTTCAGGCCGGCCGCCTTCGCGCTCGCGACGAGCCCCTTCACCCAGTCGCCCTCGGGCGTCTTCTCCTTCACCTCGATGACGTCGAGGAGGCCCTCGATCGTCTTCATGTGCGCGTCGAGCGCGTCGACCTTGAAGCCGGGCGCCTTGCTGAGCAGCGCCTTGGTCCAGCCCATCACCCACGGGGTGGTCTTGGGCTTGCTCCCGGGGCGACCGAGCACCCTCCTGGCGACGTGCTCGGGCGGCGTGCCCAGCGCTACCGATGCGTTCACGAACACGTCCGGGCCGAGAAGGATGTCCACACTCACCTCCGAGGCACCGATTATACGAGAACCGGCCGAGCGTCACGCGTCAATCGCGCGCCGCCTCGATCCTCCATGGATCGGCTCCTCTTTGATCCCGCGACGCGAGTCGGCTAGACCGCCGCCCCCAAGTGACCCGCAAGATCGCAATTCTCGGCGGCATCTTCGGCGCGGCGATCGCCTTGGCCCTGGCGGTCTCACAGCTCGCGGGACGAGGTCCGACCGCGCCCGCGCCGCAGACGCAGACCGCGACCGCGCCCGTGCCCTTGCCGGGCGAGTCCGAAGAGGAGCTGCGAGAGAGGCTCGACGCCGAGCGGGAGGCGATGCTCGATCGCGAGTGGCCGCGCCACGGGCTGCTCACGAAGACGCAGATCGTCGTGCGGCAGAGCCCCGACCCGGACAGCCGCATCGAAGGGTGGCTCCGGATCGGCGCGCACGTCCGCTTGCGCGGCGAGCCGGTCATCACGCCGACGTGCGCGAGCGGCTGGTACGAGATCCATCCGCGCGGCCACGCGTGCGTCGGGCAGGGCATCGACGTGAGCGACGCCGCGCCGGACGACGACAGCACGATGGCTCCCGATCTCGAGAGCGCCCTGCCCTACCGCTACTGGTTCGTGAAGGAGCCGATCGTCCCGGAGTGGTTCCAGCTCCCGTCGCGCGAAGACCAGCGCACCGCACAGACGTTCGTCGATCGCTTCGTCGCGCTTCGACGAGACGACGATGCGCGCGCCCGACGCTTTCGCGCGGGCGAGCTGCCGAACGAGCCGTCGGCTCCGGCCGCGGCCGGGCGCTTCCTCGACTACGCCAACTTCGTCGCGTCGAACGGCGCCGAGGTGCGCTCCTCGCGGCGCTTCATTCGAACGGTCCGAGGGACCTACGTGAAGGAAGCGCAGCTCGAGGAGCGAACGGGCTCGAGCTTCGAGGGCGTCGTGCTCGAAGAAGGCGTCGAGGGGGCCGTGTCCCTTCCCGTGGCGTGGGCGATACGGACCGCGCGCACGATGATCCTGCGCGACGAGGACGGCGTCTCACGCGTGGTCGACGACGAGGAGACCGAGCCCTTCGAACGGCTGAGCGTCGTGCCCTGGCTGCGACGGCAGCGCGTCGGCGACCAGAGCTATCACGTCGTCCGCACGGACGGCGGTGAGCGGCTCGTGCGCGACTGGTTCCTCACGATCGCGGAGCGGCGCGACGCGCCTTCCGGCGTGGCCGACGACGAGCCGTGGGTGCACGTCGATCTCTCGTCCCAGACGCTCGTCCTCTACCGGGGTCAGACGCCGATCTACGCGACGCTCGTCTCGTCCGGTCTCGAGGGGCACGAGACCCCCGAGGGCGAGTTCCGCATCCGGCGCAAGCTCGTCTCCGACACGATGTCCGACCCCGGCTCGGATCTCGGCGACGACGCGTATCGGATCGAGGACGTGCCGTGGACGCAGTACTTCGAGGGCTCCATCGCGCTCCACGCCGCGTTCTGGCACTCGCAGTTCGGCACGACGCACTCGCACGGCTGCGTGAACCTCGCGCCGCGGGACGCGCACTACGTCTATCTCCACACGTGGCCCAGCGTCCCCGAGGGCTGGCATGGCGTGTCGACCGACGGCACCGGGGTCGAGGGCAGCCGCGTGATCGTGACGCGCTGAGCGCGACCGGCTAGTCGCCGAAGCCGTCGTCGTCGTAGATCGGTACGCCGTCGACGAGGCTCGCGGGGTGGTCGCCGCCCTCGTGCGCGCCGTGAGCGCCGTGAGGATGTCGGCCGCCGTGACGCTTCGTCGGGGCGTGCGGCTCGTCTGGCTCGACGACGACCGGAACGGGCGCGTCGGGGGTGACGGCGACGGCGTCGGGGATCGGCGTCGAGGTCACCGACGTCGCCGTGACGGGCGGCGGCACGGCGGTGAGCGTCGGCTCGCCCGAGCCGGGATCGCTCCCGCGATTGCCGAGCAGCACGCCCGCGAGCACGCCGACCGCGACGAGCGCGATCGCCCCGAACGCGATCGCGATCATGCGGTCACGGCTGCCAGCCGGAGCGGCGGGCGTCGCCCCTGGGCCGGTCGCGGCGGGAGGCCCCGCGAACGAGACGCGACGCGACGCATCCTGGAACGGGCTGGGGCCGTCCTGCGAGATGTCGTGGTCCGCCTGGTACTGCGCGCCGGGCGCGGAGAGGGTCATCGTCCGGAGCGCGCTCCCGCGCTTCATGGACCGCTCTTCGGGCACGGGGAGCGAGCCGGTGGAGAGCGAGAGACCGGTGAGGCTCTCGGGCAGCTCCTTGCGCTTGGCCTCGATCCGCTCGCCGAGCACGGCCTCGAGGATCTCCGAGACCTGTCCGGCGTCGACCGAGTGCGCGGCGGGGAGCGCCTCACCCAGCATGCGGCGGAAGTCCTGCGCCGTGGCCGGACGCTGCGCCGCATCGGGCGCGAGAGCCGCCATCAACACTGCGTCGAGCGCAGCGGGAACGTCGGGCGCGAGCTGGCTCGGCGGGACGATCTTCGGATTCCGGACCTCGTCGAGGATCGAGAGGTCGTTCCCTGCGCCGAACATGCGGTGCATGGTCAGCATCTCCCAGAGCACGATGGCGAGCGCGTAGATGTCGGTGCGGCGATCGACCGCGCGACCGTGCGCCTGTTCGGGCGCCATGTAGCGCAGCTTGCCCTTGAGCGAGCCCGTCTCGGTCCGCTTGCCCGAGCTCGACGCGGCCTTCGCGATGCCGAAGTCGATGAGCTTCACGTGCCCGCTCATCGAGAGCAGCACGTTCTGCGGGCTCACGTCGCGGTGGACGACGCCGAGCGGCGAGCCGTCTTCGGCGCGGAGCTCGTGGGCCGCATGCAGCCCGTCGGCGAGCGCCATCGCGATCGAGACGGCCACGGCGGGAGAGAGCCGGCGCTCGAGCCGGGCCAGAGAGCCGAGGAGCGTGGAGAGCGCGCTTCCGTGCACGTACTCCATCGCGAGGAAGTAGGTGCCGTGGTCCTCGCCGAGCTCTTCGACGTGCACCACGTTCGGGTGCTGGATGCGCGCCGAGAGGAGGGCCTCGTCGATGAACATCCGGATGAAGCCCTGATCTTCGGCCAGGTGCGGGTGCACGACCTTGATGGCGACGTGACGAGAGAAGCCTGCGGCGCCGCCTCTCCGCGCGAGGAACAGCGTCGCCATGCCGCCGGACTTCAGGCGGGCGATGATCTCGTAGTCGCGGATGCGACTGCCGACGTCGATGGCCACGGGCGAAGTGTACCGCCGAGGACGGGTGGAGCGCGAGAAGGGAGGGTCTGCCCTCGGGCCCGCGCCGACCGACGCCCGGCCGGCCATCACGCGGAGTGATGGGTGTCATCGGATGCTTCGATTTCCGCGATGAGGTTTGCGCGCGCATTCTCTTCCCATGCGCACCCCACTCGTCGTCTTCGCTTCGCTCCTGGCCCTGGCTGGTTGCACGGGCTCGCACGTCGCTCCTCGAGCCGACGCCGGGGCATCCACCGACGCCGCGCCCGACTCGTCGATCGCCACCACCTGCCGGCTCACGGCGACGACGTCGACGCCTGGGTCGGCCGGAGAGGGCTGCTACTGCGACGGCCCGTTCGCGGTCCGCGGTGAGGTGGCCTACCGGCTCTCCTTCATGCTCGAGGTGATCGACCTCCACGATGCCGACCACCCGGTGCTCGTGACGAGCGTCCCGCAGGAGGCGCGCTACTCGAACGACGTGGAGATCGTCGGCGACGTGCTCTTCGCAGCAGGAGGGGCGCTCGAGCGCTTCGACCTGAGCGATCCGCTCGCGCCCGTCTCGATGGGAGCCGTCGATCTCGGGGGAGAGGCGACCGCGATGGGCGTGGACGGCGATCAGCTCGTCATCGCGATCCGTCGCGACGACGGCAGCCACGCGATCGTCGCGATCGACGCGAGCGACCCGCGAGCGCTCGTGATCGGGGCGCCCATCGAGCTCGGCGCGAACGAGGCATCGGCCCTCACGCGCGCGGGATCCACGGCGTTCGCGATCCTGCAAGACGTCGCCGCCGGTGGGGCTTCGCTCGCCGCGATCGACCTCGCGACCGGGCGGATCGCCAGCACGCTCCCGCAGGGAAGCGCCGCCTCGCTCTCGGCGATCGTCGCCCACCGCGGGCACCTCTTCGTCAGCCGCCTCGGCGAGGGCGTTCAGCTCGTCGACGCGACCACCCCGACGGCGCTCGTCGACCTCGGGCTCGTGGCGCTAGAGGTGACGAACGCGTTCTCGCTCGACCTCACGGGCGATCGCCTCGTCGTGCTCGGCGGCGGCGCCTGGCTCTACGACGTGTCCGATCCGCGCGCGCTCGTGCCGCTCGGAGCCACCGACTGGACCTCCGACCTCGGTCATGCGGAGCTCCTCGGCGACCACCTGCTAGTCTCCGGCGGTAACCAGCTCGTCTCCCTGCCGCTGGCCTGCGACTGAAGCTCCACTGCAACCCGACAAACTCGCTCGCCCTGTGTCTGGCCGTTTCTGCTACTCCTTGGCCTCCCCGCGGGGCCGATGTCCGAGCTGAAGAGACAGGTTCGTGAGCCCCTGAAGGCCGTCGTGCTCGTGACCGGGAAGGGCGGCGTGGGAAAGACCACCGTCGCCGCCGGCCTGGCAGAGGCCGCCGTGAAGACGGACGGCCGCGCCATGCTCATCGAGTTCGGCGACGGGGAGTCTGGACGGCGCGTGCTCGGTCGGTCCTCCAAGGTCGCCCACCGCGTGGTCGATCCGCGCGTCGCGATGGAGCGCGCGATCGCGAGCCTGCTCGGCTCGACCCTCCTCGCGAAGGTCTTCCTCAACAACTTCGCGGTCCGCCCGATGCTGCGCGCCGCGCCCGCGATGCGTGAGCTCGCGATGCTCGAGTGCGTCCGGATCTACGCCGACGAGATGCCCGGCGCGCGGATCGTCGTCGACATGCCGGCGACCGGGCACGGCCTGACCTGGCTCCGGCTGCCGGTGCAGATGCGCGACATGTTCGCGTCGGGCCCCATCCACGACCTCGCGCAGCGCGTGATCGACCGCATCGTGTCGCCCGAGCGCTGCTCGGTCGTCGTCGTGACGCTCCCCGAGCGGCTCGTGCTGAGCGAGACGGTCGAGCTGTGTCACGCGCTCGAGACCGAGGTGAAGCTTCCGCCCTCCCGGCTGGTGGTGAACCGCCTACCCGCCGAGATCGCCGACGCGGCGTTCCACGAGGTGCGCGCGCTCATCGCGCGAGGAGGCCCCGAGGGCGACGCCGCGCGGGAGCTGCTCACGGTGATCGAGGCGCGCGCCGAGGCGCGGAGAGATGCGCTCGAGATCCTCACCAAGGCGACCAAGCGCGGCGATCTGCACACCGCGCCGGTCCTCTACGGCGAGATGCTCGACGATCCGAAGGCCGACGCCGTCGCTACGTTCCTCCTCGCGGAGAACGCCACGTGAAGCAGCCCGTCACGATCGTCTGCGCAGGCGGTGGCGGCGTCGGGAAGACGACGACTGCAGCGGCGATCGCCGTCGCGCTGGCGCGGACCGGCGCGACGACGCTGGTCGTCACGGTCGATCCCGCCCGGCGCCTCGCGCATGCGATGGGCGTCGAGATCGACGAGCGCGTCCAGCCGGCGCACGTCGAGCCAGGCGTCGAGGGCAAGCTCTTCGCGCTCATGCCGGAGCCCCGGCGCTCGACGCCGACGTTCGCGGAGATCCTCTACGAAGGTCGGCCGGACGATCTCGCGCGGGTCATGAAGAACCCCGTGTACCGGACGATGGCGGACGCCGCGGCCGGGATGCACGAGATCGTGTCGCTCATCCTCGTGGCGAAAGCGGTCGAGGAGCGCGACTACGACTACCTGGTGATCGACACGGCGCCTTCACGGAACGCGCTCGACTTCGTGAGCTATCCGGGCCGGCTCGCAGTGCTCTTCGAGGGCCGAGCGGTCGCGTGGCTCGGACGGCTCGCGAACCGCGTGAACGCGCCCGAAGGGAGCGACGAGAAGCGTGGGGGAGGCCTCTTCGCGGGCGCACAGGAGCGCATCGAGAACATGTTCTCGCGCATCCTCAACGCGCGCTTCCTGAAGGATCTGGCGCAGCTCTTCGCGGACCTCGCGCTGGTGAAGGATCGCTTCGCGCGCTTCGCACGGATCGCCGAGGGCCTGCTCCTCGGCGCGAAGACGAGCTACGTGCTCGTCGCGGCGCCGACCGGCTCCGCGCAGGCGGACGCGGTGTTCCTCGCGAAGAAGCTCGGCCGTCTCGAGCAGACGGCACGGCTCGCGCTCCTCAATCGCGCCGACGACCATGCGCCGCCCTGGCTCGACGTGCTGCGAAAGGCTTCGGGCGGCTGGCCCGCGGTGGCGATCGCGATCCAGCAGATGGACGTCGAGCTCGCGAACCGGAAGCGCGCCGGTGATCGGCTCGCCGCGGTGCTCGCCAAGGATCTGCGCGGCGTGGCGCAGCTCAGGCTTCCGACGATCGAGGCCGCCGATCCGGCGGTCGTGGTGCGCATGCTCGCGACGCAGCTCGGTCCGGCGCTCCCGAAGATCATGCCGGGGTGAGCACCCCCTGCTTGGCTAACGCTTGAACCAGGGCTCGAACGCGTCGAGCTCGTCTAGATCCGGGAACGTCCCCTCGAAGCGCCAGCCGCGATCGTCGATGTAGACGTGGGCCGGCACCTTCGTGCGCGGGAACTTGAGCTGCTCGAGCACGCGCTCCCCGAGCCCCTCGCGCACGAGCCACTCTCGCATCGCCTCGATCCCGCCCTTCTCGCGCGAGCGCGCCGAGTGGATCGCGACCTCGAAGCGCTCGACGGCGGCGGCGAGCCACTCGAGGGCACCGTCGACCGGCGCATCGGGGATGACCGTCGCGCCCTTCCAGCCGGACGTGTACGCGTGGAGGACACCGTCGAAGTCGACGACGATCGTCTTCTTCGCGATCCGTTTCGTGCGCACGCGACCGACGGTCCGCGGCAGCGTGGTCGGTGTCGTGGCGGAGGGAAGCGGCGAGCCAGGATCGGTCACGCGGTCCGTGAGGGTGATGCGGTGGGCCGGCAGGTCCTGCTCGTCGACCGAGATCGCCGCGTTCGGCGGGCCTCGAAGGAGAGGGGCGGCGGTCGCGTCCCAGTCCTCCATCGGATCGTCGTACACGTAGAGCGCCTTCTCTGCGCCCTCCTCGACGTACTCCTTCTCGGGGTCGCCGAGCATCGGTGACACCGGCGCGTGAAGCGGCGCGAGCCGCAAAGGCTCGCCGCCGACATCGATGCCGAGATCTCGCGGGTCGAGGATCTTGGCCGCGTTGGAGAGCGCTTCGCGCGCCGCATCGCGATAGGGCGTCGCGGGCAGAGCGTAGGTCGCAGCTGCGCCGCTCATGGCGACGTCGATCTCGCCGCCGCTCTCGCGATGCGCCCACTTCCAGAGCTCCTCCCACTTGTCCGCGGGCACGGCCGCAGCGAGCGGAAGGATCACGCGGAACTTGGGGTGAGCGGGAGAGTGCGACCACGTCGTGTGCACGAGATGAAAATAGGAAGCGAACGGAGCGGTCGCCTCCGGGATCCGCGCGCCAGCGTCGTAGTCGAGGACGAGGCAGGAGACGTGGCTCACTCCCGCGGTCCCTCGCTCCACGGCGCCCTCGCGATAGAGCGCGGGCGACCAGAGGCGGAGGTCACGCTTGGCCTCCTTGCGCGCGAGGACACGCATCTCCTCCGCCTTGGCACGCATGGCACGAACGGGATCGGACGCCGCGCGGCCGGCGATCGCGATCTCCGACACGCGTTCGCCCACGGTCTCTCCCGCGATCGCCTGATCGAGCGCGCGGTCGATGCGCTGCACTTCGCGCTCGATGCGGGTGTGCAGCTGCGGCTTGAGCTCGAAGCGCCGGAAGCACTGGACGAGCTCCGACAGCGTCAGCACCTCCTGGACCGGCGTCGTGTCGAACACGCGCTTGAACGTGCAGACGGCGAAGGTGAGGGTGTCCGAGGTCAACGGCACCCTCTCACTTGATGCCGCCGGACGACACGCGGACCCAGACGCCGTCGGTCCCCCCGCCGACGTCGGGATAGGGGTCACCCAGCACGGTGACCGGGCCGGAGAACTCTCCGCCGAAGACCATGTCATAGCTGCCCACGGAGACCGAGTAGCCGAACGAATCGGACGGGCCCGCGAGCACCTCCGCGCCGATCGGAAAGCCCATGATGGGCTCGAGCGTCAGTCCGAAGCCGTCCGTGCCGCCCGTCCCCTCCATGCCGAAACCGCCGATGTCGGTGTAGCCGGCGCCCATCGTGCCCACGATTCCCAGGCGTCCAAACGCGGAGGCGAGGCCCGAGACCCCGTCCACCGCGGGCCCGCCGATGGCGCGCGCGAGGAAGGGGATGCCCGCGATGATGTCGGTCCCGAACACGAACCCATCGGTGTCGGCGACCCCACCGTGGGCCGACAGAGGGCTGCCCTGGAACGAGGTCGAGCCGATGAACGTGCCGCCCACGTAGAGGTAAGGACCGTCGACCGACACTCCGGTGACCGTCTCGCGGCCCGGCCCGGTCACGGGGATGACGCCCGCGGAGGCGAGCGTGTCCACCGTCACGCGCCAGACGAATCCGTCGGTCGGCCCAGCGACGGAGAGGATGCGGTCCGTTCCGCCGAAGAAGGTCGGGACGGACACGAGGCCGCCGACGAACGCGTCGCCGGTGTTCGTGTCGACCGACACCGTCGTGGCCTCGTCGTCGCCCACCGCCGCGCCGTTGGGCACTGCCGCCGTCGCGGCCACGAGCGCGCCGGTCGCTGCGTCGAGCTGGAGGACTGTCGCGTCGAGAGAGCCGTCGCGCATCGGCAGGGAGCGCGTCGCGTCGAGCACGACGGGGGCGTGCACGCCCCCCGCGACGAACACGTGCGTGCCGAGGACGGCGAGCGCGTTGGCCGCGTCCGCCCCCGCGCCACCGAAGCGGAAGGACCATCGGAGGAGCCCGCTCGGGTCGAAGGACGCCACGACCGCGTCCTGCCCGCCCTGCCCGGCCGCCCTCGCCACGGCGCCGCCGGTGCTGAAGGCGACGCTGTCCGAGCTGGTCTTGAACGTGACGTAGAGGTTGCCCGAAGAATCGAACGCAACCCCGGTGATCTCGTCGTTCATCGCGCCTTGGAGGCCGATGAGGGAGTCGCAAGATCCATCCGAGCGGTGACGCTCGATGTACCCGCTCACGCTCGAGGAGAGCGGTAGCGTGCCGCACGCGCTCACGAACGAGCCCGTGTACCTCCCGGCGACGACGAAGGAGTCGTCCGATGCGACGGCGACCGCGGTGACGGCCTCGTCGCCATCGGACGCCGTGAACCCGACGTAGCCCGCGTTGGGAAGACAGACGCCCGCGGCGCAGAGATCGCCCGAAGGGCACGCGGTGCAGCTGCCGCAGTGAAGCGGGTCGCTCGTGGTGCGGGTCTCGCAGCCGGGAGCCAGCGTGCAGTCGTCCCAGCCAGCGGCGCAGGCATCGACGTGGCAGATGCCGACCGTACAGAGCGCGATCGCATGCGGGATCGAGCAGCTGGACTCGGCCGGTGTCTCGTCGATGTGGTGATCGCAGTCGCCGTCGATCGCGTCGCAGATCTCCACGGCACCGGGATGACGAACCGCCGAGCGATCGTCGCAGTCGGTGGCGTCGACGACGTAGCCGGCCGGGGCGAAGCAGCCGATCACGGCCGTCCCCGGATCGCCGTAGCCATCGTGATCGCTGTCCCGGTGGAAGGTCACGCTCGTCGATCCCTCGTCGACGACGGCGTCGCAGTCGTCGTCGGCACCGTTGCAGATCTCGGCGGCGCCCGGGCGAACGCTCGGGTTGAGGTCGTCGCAGTCGAGCCCGCGCGGAAGGCCACAGCCCGTGTCGGCGACGAGGTCGCCGTCGTCGTCCTCGAGGTTCCCGGGGGAGATGACGAAGTCCGCGCGGCCGTTGCAGTCGTCGTCGATCGCATTGCAGACCTCGGCAGCGCGTGGGCTCCGGCTCGAGGTGGTGTCGTCACAGTCGGTGCCGAGGATCGAGTGACCCGGCGGGCGCGTGCAGGAGAGCATGGTCGTCCCGGCGGTGCCGAAGCCGTCCCCGTCGGCGTCTCGATACCAGGTGACGTCGGTGGCCATCTCGTCGATGCGGCCGTCGCAGTCGTTGTCGACGCCGTCGCAGAACTCGAGCTGCCCGGCGTTCACCTCGATGCTCGTGTCGTCGCAGTCGCCGGGCCGCGTCGAGAACCCCGCCGCGTCTCCGCAGCTCGAGAGCGGCCGCGCGTCGTCGCCGAACCCATCGCGATCGTCGTCCGCGAACCCGGCGACCGAGACCATCTCGTCGATCAGCGAGTCGCAGTCGTCGTCGATTCCGTTGCAGACCTCGGTCGCGTCCGGGTTCGCGCCGCGCACGCCGTCGTTGCAGTCGGTGCCGCACGAAGAGCCGTTGCAGCAGCGCGCGGCCTCGAAGCCATCGCTGTCGGCATCGATGCGTCCGTGCGTCGTCGGGTCGCAGTCCTCGTCATGCGCCGCGGCGTCGCAGACCTCGATCGCGTCGGGGAACGTCATCGCATCGGTGTCGTCGCAGTCGTCGCCGAGCGGAACGCCGGCGGCGTCGACGCAGGCGATGTCCCCATGGCCGTCGGTGTCCATGTCCGGCACCGAGTGCAGGCACGTGCGTCGGTCCTCGGAGCACTCGTCACGCGTGCACGCGATCGCGTCCGCACAGTCGGGCACGGTGCCCGCGCCACAACGACCGCCGGTGCAGCGCTCGACGCCGTTGCAGAAGAGGCCGTCGTCACACTCCGCGTCGCGCGTGCACGTCGCACCACCGTCCACGCTCGCGTCGCTGGCCGAGTCGGTCTCACCCCCATCGACGGGCTCGGGCGAACCGCCGCAGCCGACGGCGAAGGCAGCGAGGAGACACAGGACGGCTCGATGCGGACGTACGGCGATGCTCATGGCCAATCCTAACGCCATGGCCCCGTTTTGCGGTCCTTTTCCCTGCGAGGGTGCGTCACGCCGACGGAGCGCGCCGGGCCTGCTCACGGGTATGCTCCGCCGCGAGATGGCCCAGAGAGAAAGACTCGTCCTCGTCGACGGCAGCTGGCTCGTGTTCCGGGCGTTCTTCGCCCTCCCCGCGAGCCTCTCCACCAAGGAAGGCCTGCCGACCAACGCGATCTTCGGCTTCGCCACCATGTTCCGGAAGATGCTGTCCGGGCGCACGCCGGAGCGCGGCGCGGTCGTGTTCGACACGCCCGCGATGACGCACCGCGAGCAGAAGTTCCCCGCGTACAAGGCGCAGCGTCCGGCGATGGCGGACGACCTGCGTCGCCAGCTGCCGCACATCGATCGCGTCGTGAGCGCGCATCGATTTCCGGTGCTGCGCGCGCCCGGCTGGGAGGCCGACGACGTGATCGCGACGCTCGCGCGCCGCGCCGTCGAGGCGGGGATGGAGGTCATCATCGTCGCGGGCGACAAGGACCTCGCGCAGATGGTGGGCGATCAGGTCCGCATGCAGGACACGATGCGAGACATCACCTACGACGCGGAGCTCGTGCGGAAGAAGTGGGGCGTGCCGCCCGCGCTCATTCCCGATCTCCTCGCGCTGATGGGCGACTCCGTCGACAACATTCCGGGCGTCCCGGGCATCGGCCAGAAAGGCGCCGCCGCGCTCCTCGACACGTACGGCAGCGTGGATGGAATCCTGGCGAGCCTCGATCAGCTCAAGGGAAAGCAGAAGGCGTCGCTCGAGGCGGAGCGCGCGAACGTGCTGATCTATCGCGAGCTCGCGACGGTGGACCAGCACGCACCGATCGAGACCTCGCTCGACGAGCTCACGCTGGTGCCGCCCGATCCGGGCGAGCTCGACGCGCTCTACCACGAGCTCGAGTTCTACTCGCTGCTGACGGGCGGAGGGGGCGCGAGCGCCAAGGCGGAAGACACGCGAACGGTGAACGTGCGCTTCGCGCGAACGAACGAGGAGGCCGCACGGATCCTCGAAGACGTGCCGGCGGGAGCCGAGCTGGGCGTCGTGCCCCTCTTCGATGCGAACCACCATCCGGTGCACGCGAAGCTGGCTGGCCTCGCGATCTCGTGGGCGCCTGGCGAAGCGGTGTTCATCGACACGCGCGGGCTCGAAGGCGGAGAGAAGGCGGCCGACGAGAGCGCGTTCGCCGCGCTGCTCTCGGACGTGGCCCGGCCGATCGCCGTGCACGGCGTCAAGACGATGCTGGAGCTCGCAGCGCTCCGCGGGCTCCTGACCGGCTCGGTCTTCGACACGCAGCTCGCCTCGTATCTGGTCGAGCCGACGAAGTGCATCCCGCACCACCTCGACCAGGTCGGCAAGGAGTACCTCCAGCGGACCGTGCCGCCGATCAAGGCGCTCACCGGGAGCGGGCAGTCCGAGCGCTCGCTCGACGCCGTCGAGGTCGAGGATCTCGCGCGGCACGCGGGAGAGCACGCAGACGTCGTGCGGGCGCTCGCGCCGGTGCTGCGCGCGCGTCTCGAGGAAGCCGGCCTCACGCGCCACTACCTCGAGGTGGAGCTCCCGCTCGCTGGTGTGCTCGCCCGCATGGAGCAGGCCGGGATCAACGTCGACCGGGCCGACCTCGACGCGATGGGGGTCGAGTTCCGGGCGCGCAAAGTGGAGATCGAGGCAAGGATCTACGTGCTCGCCGGCCACGACTTCAACATCGGCTCGACCAAGCAGCTCGCGCAGGTCCTCTTCGAGGAGCTGAAGCTCCCCGTCGTGAAGAAGACGAAGACGGGCTACTCGACGGACGCCGAGGTGCTCGAGCGGCTCGCGCCGAAGCACGAGATCGCGGCGCAGATCCTCGCGCAGCGCGAGCTCAGCAAGCTGATCAACACGTACACGGACGTCCTCGCGAACGCGATCGCTGAGAAGACGGGACGCATCCACGCGACCTTCCAGCAGACGGTGGGCGCTTCGGGGCGGCTCATCTCGACCGATCCGGATCTACAGCGCACGCCCGTGCGCACGCCGGAGGGCAAGCGGATCCGTCGCGCGTTCGCCGCGCCCCCGGGGATGAAGATCCTCTCGGCCGACTGGAGCCAGATCGAGCTGCGGGTTCTCGCGCACTTCTCGAAAGACGAGCGGCTCATCGAGGCGTTCCGCGAGAACCTCGACCTCCATCGCCGCACGGCGAGCATCCTCTTCGGCGTCTCTTGGGAGGAGATCACGAGCGAGCAGCGCAACGTCGGCAAGACGGTGAACTTCGCGACGATCTACGGGCAAGGCGCGACGGCGCTCGGACAGATCCTCGGCATCCCGCGCAAGGACGCGCAGCGCTACATCGAGCAGTACTTCGCGCACTACGCCGGCGTACGAGCCTGGCTCGATCGCACGATTGAAGACGCGCTCGCGTGCGGGTACGTGACGACGATCCTCGGACGCCGTCGCTACATCCCCGAGCTCTCGATGCGGAACGACACGGATCGATCGGCGGGCGAGCGCATGGCGGCGAACACGCCGATCCAGGGCTCGGCTGCCGATCTCTGCAAGCTCGCGATGCTCGGGATCGACGCGCGCCTCGAGAGCGCGGCGAAGGGCACGAGGATGCTGCTGCAGGTGCACGACGAGCTCGTGTTCGAGGTGCCGGAGGAGCGTGTCGACGCCGCCAGCGCGCTCATCCGCGAGGTGATGGAGCACCCCTACCCGCTCGACGTGCCGCTCGTGGTGGGCATCGGCGTCGGCGCGAGCTGGGGAGACGCCAAGTAGAGCTTCGAGATCCGGTCAGAGCCCGAGGTCTGCTCTCGCCGCCGCCCCTGCCGCCTCGAGGAGCTGACCCAGCGCTTCGTCGGCCGACGAGGGCGCTGCGTCCGGGGGCAGCGCGAGCGTGTGGTGCAACACCGCGACGTCGGCGCGGGCGCGCTCGTCGCGGATCGTGACGGTGAGCTCACAACCGAGCGCCTCGATGCCCTGCGCGCCGACGCGCCGAGCCGCATCGCGGGTGGCTCGGAGATCCAGCTGGACGGCGAGCGTGGCGTCCACGGAGCGATCCACGGCACGGATCCCGTCGAGCGCGCTCCCGATGGGCTCGATCACCCGGGTCACTTCGGCCGAGCGGAGAGCGGAGGCGGTGACGGGCAGGGCCGGCGGGAGCTCGAGCGCGCTGAGGTCCCACGTGACGCCTGTCGAGACCCCGAGCCGGCACGGATCATCGACGCCGCGACGCAGCGCAGTCGCGACCGCTGCGGAGCGCTCTTCGGGGATCGAGGTCGCTCGCGAGAGGTATGCGTCCACGGCTGCGCGCGCACGCGCCGACGCGACTTGCTCCGCGCGATCCGCGTGTGGTCCGTGCTCGACCATCTCGCAGATCGAGCGTGGCAAGTAGGAAGGCTCCTCCGCGCGAGGGGGCTCGATGTGCGTGGCAGCCACGACCGCGCCCGCCGCGCAGGCGAGCGAGGTCACGAGCCACAAGTTCGAGGACATCGCCGCATGCTAACCGGGGCGTGGCACTTCTGTCCGAGCGAGGCGCGAAGCAGGGGCTCGGAAACACGAAGAGGCCGCGTTCGCTGGGCTCTCACCGGAGCGGCGCGATCGATCGCGCGCCACTCGAGCGGCTCGTGCAGCACCGAGGTGAAGCGATTTAGCTCCGCCATGAGGGCCTCGCTCCTCCCGACCGATCTCGCGTCGTCTCCGCATGCGCCGCGACCCAGCGTGCGTGCTTCTCGCGGACTGGATCACCGCGATCGCGTTGGTCCGGGAGCGAACGAGCGAGGCGAGCGTACTTGCGCTCCACGATACCGATCGCTCCGGACCTGCGTGCGTCGCGCCGCGAAGAGAATCGTTCTCGACTAGAACTCGCGAGCCCGAGCGCGCAAGCTAATGGGCTCCGCGCGCGAGCCCCGCAGCGGAACGCTTCTTCGACAACCCTGGCTCTCTCACGAGGATCGCTGATGCGCACGCTCCGCTTGTCTTTTCTCCTTCTCGTTCTCTCGCTCGCTGGCTGTCCGAGCGATCCCGTCACCCCCGGCACGGACGCGGCGGTGAACGACGCCAACGAAGGGACCGGCGATGCCGGCCCCGTGGACGGAGGCAGCGCAGGCTGCACGCCGACCGACGTGACGTGCATCGACCAGTCGATCTCGATGCTCGATCTCTTCGACACCGTCTCGCCGGACGCGATCATGGAGACCGGCACGACGTCGGGTGAGTTCCTCACGGCGGTCGATGCTCAGGGCGGCGGGTTCATGCCGAACCAGTCGTTCGTCTACGCGCGCTTCACCGCGACCGGGCTCGAGAAGGTGTCGATCTCGGACGAGGACGCCTTCACCTCCGTCGACTGGGACATCGCGTTCCGTCGCTACATCGTGCGCCTCAACAGCGGCGTCTCCGGCCCCTCCTGCGTGACCGCGGCGCGCACCGCGCCCGACACGCTGTTCGACGACGTGACCGCCGTCCCCGACGCGCTCTCGTACCGGACCGAGATCTACCTCGGCGACACGTGCGAGCTCATGCCGGACGGCTCGGGCCTGCCTGGCTCGCCCGCGACGGCGCTCTCGAGCTACTGGACCTACCCCGGATGCGTGTCGATGACGCACAACGTCTACGTCATCTCCCTCGCGAGCGGTCGGCACGTGAAGTTCGAGATGGAGCGCTACTACCCCGAGGCGAACCAGGACTCCTGCGACACGTCCGGGACCATCACGACCCCGAGCGGCGCGGGTCAGCTCCTCGTCCGCTGGGCGTTCCTCGACTGATGCGCCCTCGGTCCATGCGCCCTGAACCGTTGGTCGCTGGGCGGATGCGATGCTCCGCGCTCGCCGCCGTGCTCGCGTGCAGCCTCGCGCCGTCGGCCGCAGCCGCGCAGGAGCGGTTCTCGTACGCGGACCGCGGCGCCGAGCGAACGATCGACGTCGGTCAGGACGGATCGCTCCTCGTCCACACGGACCGCACGTCGTTTCCCGCACGCCTCGGCACCGATCGCGTGATCCTCGTGGTGCGGCCCGAGACGCAGCTCGCACAGCTCGGTGTCGTGGTCGACGAGGTGCTGTCGGCACGCGCGCACGTTCTCGCGGTGCGCTCGACGCGCGGCGAGGGCGCGCTCGCGCTGGCGGAGCGTCTCGCGCCGCTGGTCCGCGCAGGCGGGCTCGAGTCGGCGGTGCCCGACCTCGCGGTCGAGCATGTCCGCGCGGACATCCACGTGCCGCCGAACGATCCGCGGTACGGCGGCCAGTGGTTCTTCGACACGAT
Organism: Polyangiales bacterium; assembly: GCA_038252025.1. Lineage (GTDB taxonomy): Bacteria > Myxococcota_A > Polyangia > Polyangiales > Sandaracinaceae > JBBSAT01. Next base: position 19,838 of record JBBSAT010000011.1, read on the forward strand.
CCACATGGAGAGCGCCTGGACGCGCGAGGACGGCGACCCCTCGGTGACCATCGCCGTCGTCGACGATGGCTGCGACCTGACGCACCCGGACCTCGCGCCGCACCTGCTGCCTGGCTACGACGCGATCGACGATGACGACGACCCCTCGTTCCTTCCCTCGAGCCCCGGGAACAACCACGGCACGTCGTGCGCGGGCCTCGTGGCGGCGGCGACGGACAACGGGACGGACGTGGCGGGCGCATGCCCCGAGTGCTCGCTGCGGTGCATCCGACTTCTCGGCGCAATGGGGTCGCTCATCCCGATCTCGAGCGACGTGCGCGCGTTCGACTTCGCGCTGATGCAGGACGACGTCGCGGTGGTGTCGAACAGCTGGGGCTTCGTCGACGGGGCGCCGGCGCCCGGGCCGCTCGTGGCGGTGATCGAGCGGATCCAGGTCGAGGGCCGCGGCGGTCTCGGCGCCGTCGTCGTCTTCGCGGCGGGCAACGACGCCTCGACGATCGGCGACGGCGAATTGCAGGCCATCGCGGGCGTCGTGACGGTGGGCGCGATCAACACCTTCGACGAGGCGGCGAGCTTCTCGAACTCGGGCGCATGCCTGGATCTCGTCGCGCCGACGGGCACGCTGACGACCGACATCGCGGGGCCGGACGGAGAGGATCCAGGAGACGTGACGAGCCGCTTCGGCGGGACGTCGTCGGCGTGCCCGATCGTCGCGGGCATCTTCGGGCTGCTGGCCTCGGCTGATCCGACGCTCGACGCGGCGGCGCTCCGCGCGGCGCTCGTGGAGACGGTCAGGCCCGCGCCGTTCGCGACGCCCGACGCCGATGGCCACGACCCGCTCTACGGCTTCGGGATCGTCGAGCCGCGCGCCGCCCTCGATCGGATCCTGCCGCCGCCGCCCGACGCGGGTGTGGAGAACGACGCGGGCACGATGGGGGTCGACGCAGGAGCGGTGACGCCGCCGGCGAGCGGGTGTGCTTGTCGTGCAGGAAGCGGGACGGGGTCGGCTTCGCCGTTCGCTCTCGCCCTCGCCCTCGCCCTCGCCCTCGCCGCTCGCTCTCGCTCTCGCTCTCGTTCCTCGCGTCTCGCGCTCGCCCTCGCCCTCGCGGGCTGCAGCGCGGGTCCTCCGACCGAGCTGCGACCGACCGTCCAGGAGCTCCGCCCCGACTCGCCCGGCACGACCGAGCTCCCGCCGCGCTACGACGCGACGGACATCGTCGAGTCCATCGTCTCCCCTGGCGGCGACTTCCGGATCCACTTCACGCGCGCGGGCAGGCACGCCGTGCCGAGCGCCGACACCGACGGCGACTCGATCCCCGACTATGCCGCGCTCGTCGCGCGCACCTACGACGAGGTGCTCGCGTTCGATGTCGCCGCCGGCTTCCGCCCGCCCGAGGCCGACGGCGCCGTGCCCGGCGACAACGGTGGGGACGAGCTCTTCGACGTGTACCTCGTCGACTTCGCGGGATCGTCCGACGGCTCGTTCCGCCGCGAGCTCTGCACGCCGGGCGCCGGCTGCGCGGGCTACATGCTCCAGGAGAACGACTTCGTCGGGTACCACTACCCGTCCACGACCTACGCCGTGCGCCTGCTCGCGAGCCACGAGTTCTTCCATGCCGTGCAGGCGGCGTACGACGACCTGCTCGGCGTCCAGGGCAGCACGCTCTCGGAGTCCACCGCGGTATGGGCCAGCGAGCGCTTCGACCCTTCGCTCCAGGATCTCGAGGGCTTCTCGAACGCGTTCACCTCGCGCACCGATCGCGCGCTCGCGGTCGACCCCGGCGGCGCGGCGCAGCCCTACGCGTACGGCGCGGCGATCCTCTGGGAGTACCTCACGACGCGATGGGACGACGCGCTCGTCCGCACGCTCTGGGACGACCTCGACGCGGCGAGCGCGGGTGAGACCTGGGTCGCGGTGCTCGACGCGTTGCTCGTGCGAGACTACGGGTCGTCGTTCGCCGAGATGATGCCGGACTTCGCCGAGTGGCTCGTCTTCACCGGCGCGCGCGCCGATCCCGCGCACGGCCCGTCGCGCGGGGACGAGATCGCCGAGGTCGCCCCGGTCGACGCGAGCGTCCCCTACGCGGACGCCTCGGTGCGCCTCTTCCCAGGCTCGATTCACTACTTCGCCGTTCCGAGCAGCACGGTCTTCGTCCGCCTCGACGGCGCCGGCGCGAGCGAGATCGACGTCATCGCGCTCGCATTCACCGGCACGCGGTTCGTGACCGACGTCCGCGGCCTCGGAGAGGTGTCGCTCCGCATACCGCTCGCGGAGAACGCGATGATCGCGCTCGTCGACGGCCGCCTCTCGGGCATGAGCCGCGTGGTCTCGCTCTGCATCGGATCGAGCGAGGCAGACTGTGCGCCGGTGGTCGATGCGGGCGCGAGCGACGCGAGCGCGGACGACGCTGGCATCGCCGGCGACGCGGCCGTGAGCGCGGCGCCTGCCGCGACCTGCGCATGCCGGGCGTCGGCAGGCACCTCGACGGGTTCGCTCGCCTTCGCAGCGGCCCTGGCCGCGCTCCTCGCGCGAAGGGCGCGCAGGCGGACGATCGCGGCTGGGGCGCAGCGCACCGTCGCCTAAGGGCCCGCGGAAAAAGAAGTGGATCGGATCGGCGTCGAGGCGCCCGCCAGCAAGGCGCGGGGACGAGAGAATACTGGCGGTATCTCGAGAAGCCGCAACGCCGCGGGCGGGGATGCATCGGCGTCGAGGCGATTCGCGGTCTCGTGCGCGTGGCCGCAGTGCCGGCGCTCAGGCCGCGACGCATGTGGCTGGTAGCGCATCGCGACGCGCGGAAGGTGCCGCGCCTGCGCGCGGTCATGGGCGCCATCGAGAGGGATCTTCGCAAGCGCATCGCGGCGAAGTGAAGGCTGACCAAGAATGCGGCGGAACCCTGGAGTCGGCGGTCGTCGTCGACGAGCTCGAGTCGAGCTCGCGCGCGAGCTCGAGGAACGCAAGAGACAGGTCGCCGACCGCGGACCGCTGAACCGCCTCCCAGCGTTCAGCATCGGTCGCCACGTTGGCATGGCTGCTGCTCTCCCGCGCATGCGAACGAAGGAAGAAGGCCAACCATGTGGAGCACGACGGAGAGCGAGAGGAACGAGATCTGCCGGGCCATCTCGGCGCTGGACCAGCCGCGAGTCCTGGAGATCGGTGCGTTCAAGGGCGAGACGACCCGAGCGCTCGCCCAAGCCGCTGCGGAGCGGGGGGGCTACGTGGTCGTCATCGACCCGATGCGCTGGGCGGCCGAGGTCGTCGCGAACGGGATCGCGCGACACATGCCGAGCGGGATGGCGGCCCTCACGACGGCCGTCGAGACCATCCTCGGCGAAGCGAGCTACGAGTCGGCCTTCTGGGAGACCGTTGGTACGTTTCGGCCTCAGGTGCGTCTGCATCGCTCACTGTCGGGCGCGCCCGAGCTCATCGCGAGCGACGCGCGAGACCTCCAGCAATTCGACGTCGTCTTCATCGATGGCGACCACAGCCGCGAAGGTGCTGCCGCAGATCTCTCGAACTGGGGCCGCCGCACCGCGATCGGCGGGAGCATCTTCGTGCACGACGCCGTTCGCCGCTTTCCGGGCGTGCTCGACGCTCTGCGCGAGTTCTCCGCGGAGCAGGGGCTCGCGGTCAGCTACCCGATCCTCGGCTCGCTCGCCTCGATTCGCGTCACACACGCGCTCGCGACGACCTCGCGTCGCGTCGAGGCTCCCACGCGGCAGCCGACGGCTCACCCTCAGCGCACGAGCTGAACGCGGCGCCCGCGCGCGTCGAGCGGCCCTGAGCGGCGCCACGCGCGTCGGCGCTGGTAGCGGAGGCCTCATGCGGGGCACACTCGCCCCGTGCCGCCCAGCGAGCCTCGCCTCGTCGGACGCGAGCAGGAGCTCGCCGAGGTCGATGCGCTCGTCCAGAAGCGCGTGCCCTGGATCACGCTGGTGGGCCTGCCGGGCGCGGGCAAGTCGGCGCTCGCTGCCGAGCTCGGGCGGCGGCACGACATCATCGTCATCGATCCACCGGGCCAGGCGCGTGAGCAGAAGCGGGACGGCGATCGCACGGTGGTCGCGACGGCGTGGTCGCCGCTCCGCACGCAGGACGAGCACGTCGTTCGCATCGCTCTGCTCCCGATGCCCAGCAACCACGCCGAGGCAGCCGACGTTCTCGCGTCGCCGAGCGTGAAGCTCTTCCTCGCCGCGGCCTCACGCGCCGGCACGAGCGTTCGCGATCCCGGAGCCGCCGCGCCCGCGCTCGCCGAGATCGCGCGGGCCGCGTCAGGCTTTCCGCTCGCGCTGCGTGCCGCCGCAGAGCTCGCGGCGCTCCATCCCGTCGAGCAGCTGGCGGGCGTGCTCGCCCGGCCGTCATCCATCCCCGTCGTCGTCGACGCAGGCGCCGGAACGCTCGGTGAAGCGTTCGTCTCGTTCTGGGGGAGCCTGTCGAGCGACGCCGCGAAGCTGCTCGCGCGCGTCGCGCCGCATCGCAGCGGCTACCGCGTTCCGGCCCTCACCGCGCACACCGACGCCGCGCTCCGCGAGCTCGCCCTGCTCGGCGCCGTCGTCCGCGTCGACGCGTCGCCCGACGAGCTCACCTTCCGCGCGCCGCTCCTCGTTGCCCGCCTCTTCCTCGAGCACGTCTCTCCAGACGTCGCGCGGGAAGCGCAGCGCGCCCACGCCCTCGAGACCGCGGCGCGCGTGAACCGTGAGGTCGAGCGCATGCTGCTGTCCGGCGCCCGCGCTGCGCGCGAAGCCCTCGACGGCGCGCAGGCCGACCTCGATGACGCGCTCGCGTTCGCGCTCGAGAGCGGCGACCCGGACGCGTGCGACGAGGTCGCATCCGCGGCGCTCGGGCGTGCGCGCGCGACCGGCGCCGACCCGACGACGACCACGCCGCGCATCCTCGCCCTCGCCCGCGCGGGAAAGCTCGGCCCGAGATCGCTCGCTCGCCTGGCCATCGAGCGCGCCACGTTGGCGGAGCGCGCCGGCCGCGTGGACGAGGCGCTCGCCGCGCTCACGGAGGCCGCCATGCTCGCAGCGCCCTTCGACGCTGCGCGCGGCGAGGTCGCGCTCGCGCTGGGCGTGCACCAGATGCACTTCCGCCGTGACTACGACGCCGCGCGGCGCGCCTTCGAGGAAGCGATCGGCTCTCCCGATCTCGCCACCAGCGCACGCGCCCGCATCAGCCTCGGCGGGACCTACGCCGAGAACGAGAGCTTCGGCGAAGCGATCCGCGTGCTCGAGGCGGCGCGCGAGGTGCTCCGCGGCGTCGACGCGCCTCGCTTCGATGCGATGGCGGTGACGAACCTACTCCTGTCGCGCACCGGCTACTGGGTCTCGCCCGTGTCGATCCCGCCGCGCACGGTGTTCGTCGAGGACGGGCTCGCCGCCGCCGCAACGTTCGACGCGATCGGCGACGAGCGCGGCGCCGCGTTCGTGCGGCTCGACACCGGCCTCGCGCTGATGGCTCTTCTTCGCTTCGAGGAAGCGCAGGCGCTCCTCGAGCGCGCCACCCCCGCGCTCGAAGCGCTCGGCCACCCCGGCTTCGTGTTCGCCGCGTGCGATCTCGGCTGCGTCCTGGCCGCGCTCGGCAGCGGCGCGGCGGCGCGCGATCAGTGCGCGCGAGGGCAGGCGTTCGCCGATCGCAACGGCCAGCGGCTGCTGTCCGGCGTCGCGCGGGCCGAGCTCGCCGACGTGGCATGGGAGCTCGGCGACCTCCGCGGCGCGCGCGAGGCGATCACCGAAGCGCGCGCCCTGCTCGAGGGCTGTGACGACGCCGCGCGGCTCGGGCTCGTCCTCGTCGAGGAAGCCGTGCTGCGTCCCGGCGCCGACGCGCGCGCCATCGTCGATCGCGCTCGCTCGCTCGTCGCCGATCCCGATCACGTCTACGCGCACGCCATCGGGATCTATGGTGCCCTCCTCGCGCGCCGGCGCGGCGAGCCCGATGCGGACGCGGAGGCCGCTGCGCTGCCGTGGCTGGAGGCCGTCGCGCGGCTCATGGGGACGCCGCCCGAGCACCGCGGGGCCGACGGACGCGGAGCACCGTGGGCTGTCTGGCTCGCGCTGAGGCGCCTGGTCGGCGAGCTCGATCCGATCACCCGCCGCGAGTGGCTCGAGCGCGCGCACGGCCTCTCGGGATCTATCCGCGGCACTCTCCTCGTCGACGTCGACACGCGCAGCGTCCGCGCGCCCGACGGAAGCTGGATCGACCTATCGCGCCGCGAGAACTCGTTCGCGCTCCTCCGCGCGCTGGCCGGCCCGCCCTGGGCGCGCGCGCGGCCCGTCCACACCGTGGCCGACCTGACGGAGCGCGTCTGGCCCGGAGAGAAGGTGCTCGCGTCGGCGGCCGCCAACCGCGTCTACGTCGCGATGGCGACGCTCCGCAAGCTCGGCGCCCTGCGCGACATGATCCTCAGCGACGAGGGCGGATATCGCCTCGCGGCGGGCCTCGACGTGCGGGTGTTCGGCGCGCGCTACACACGCGCGGAGTGACCCCCGGTTCCCGGCCGTGAGGAGCCGTTCCAGAAGGGCGCGGCGGATGCAGAGCCACCCCGTGAACGGCTACTCGGCTCCCCGCCCCGCGCTCGAATAAGGCTCAATAAGGCCGAACTCCCGAAGAACCGCGCGAGCTTCCCGTACCACCCGATGCGCCGCGACCATGCGGCCGAAAGCGGAGGATGGAATGAAGAAGCGTATCGACATCGGATGGCTCGCCACGGCCGCGCTGCTGCTCGGAGCCTGCTCGGGAGGCGGCGCGAGCGAGGGCAGGGGAGCCTCCTGCAGTGACCCCTCACCGTGCGGCCCAGGGGAGGCGTGCATCGTCGCCTCGGGGACCGGCGCGTGCTCGCTCTCGTGCACCACGACCGGCAACGAGTGCTCGGGGACCGCCTCGTGCGAGGGCGTGGGCTCTCTCTCGGCGAACTACTGCCAGCCGCCGCCGCCCTCCGCCGAGGAGCCCGACGGCGCGCCGCGCGCGTCCGAGGAGCCGCACCTTCGCTGCAGCACCGACGCGCAGTGCGACGCCATCGAGCGCGGCGCCGTGTGCGCGCTCTTCGCCGGCGACCGCGAGTGCACCGTCCCCTGCACGGCGCGATCACAGTGCAACCCGCCCACCCTCGCCGGCATCACCGTCGACTTCTACGCCTGCCTCGCCGACGAAGGCGATCGCTCGCGCACCGTGTGCGTCCTCGATCCCGCGTGTCTCGGCGGCGACCCGCTCGCCTGCGTGACCATCGACACGCCCACGATGCCGCCGGATCCGTTCGATCCGTTCGACCCGATGCCGGGGCAGTGATCTCCGTCGGCACGCTCGCCCTCGTGGATCACGGCCTCGCGACCGGCGCCGCTTGCACGCCCGACGGCGCCTCTGCGTGGTGGGCGACGTGCGCCCATGACCGCGCGCGCGAACGACGGCGGCTCTCCCCGCACCGTTCCGCGCGCTCGGCGTCGCGCGCGACACCGACCGCACGCTCCACAACCGCGTGAGGTCGGCCACGATCTCGCCACTTCGCGCGCTACGGACGACGACCGTCTCGCGACGGAGTCACTCCGTGTGAAACGCGAGCCACGCCGACGCTCGCTCAGCCAGCGCTGGGCGGCCGAGCGCCAGGTACGCCTCCCGCCTCGCGCGGACGAGCGGCGCCGGCGTGTCCTCGAAGTAGCCGTCGGTCAGAGCGACGAGGGCGGAGGCCGGGTGCCCTTCGTCGATGTGTCGTCGCGCCTCGGCGAGCGTGGTGTCCTCGCCGTCGATCGCCGAGCCGTCGAAGGGCCCGGGGGCGAACGCAGACGCGGGGGCGAGGACGCCGATTCCGTCGCTCATGGGCTCGAAACGGTAGCCCGCCGGGACCGCTGGGCGGAACGGATGGAGCGTGCGGCTCGTACGCGCGCCGGCCGTGATGTCGGTGCGCGTGAAGTCCGGAGCCAGGCCCATCGCCTGACAGAGCGCCGCGAACGCAGGCTCGTGGTGCTGATCCAGGCCGTCCGCGACGCTCCCGAGGAGCATGTTCTCGAGCGCGGTGGTCATGTCGTCGCCGAGCCACACGGCGCCTTCGGGATCCACGGGAGCAAACGAGACGCACGGCAGCTCGTCGAGATCGAGCTCCGGGGCCAGGAGGGCCCACGCGTACACGAGGCTGTCACCGCCGTTGTGAGAGAACGGGACGACCTCGATCGGGTGGTTGTCGTAGATGAGCTCCTGATGAGGAGCGCGTTGCGGAAGCGGCCCGCCCGCGCGCGCCGCGAGGAGAAGCGAGTCGATGTCGTAGAGACACGAGCCGCTGCGCTGCAGCGCGTGTTCGAACGGCGTGCGGCCGCTCTTGGCGTCATGGCCTTGGAGGAGCCAGTCCAGCAGCGCGACGAACCGCGGCGGCAGGCGGAAATCGATGTGTGGGTGCCGCATCGCGGCGACGGTACTACGACGCGCGCTCGTTTCGCGCGGGCCCTCGAACGCTCGATCGGTGCGACGCGAAGATGTGCGACGGAGCGTGGCAGATTGGACGTCTCCTCCACGCGAGGAGGCGCCAAGTAGGGGCTCCGCGAAAACAAAGAGGCCGCTCGTGCGTCGAACGGGTTTGACGCACGTCTCACCGGCGCGCGATCCTCCCCATGCCCCCGATGGCTGAGCCCATTTCCTCGAGCAACGCGACGCCTCCGCCCACACCGGGCATGGTGGTGGCCGGTAGATATAGGCTCGAGGAGTCGCTCGGCTCCGGCGGCATGGCGGACGTCTTCCGGGCGCTCGAGCTCGCGAGCGGGCGCCGGGTCGCGGTGAAGGTGCTGCGCGCCGGCCCCGATCAGAACCCGGAGGCCACCGCGCGGCTCAAGCGCGAAGGGCAGGTCCTCCGCGCGCTCAAGAACCCTGCGATCGTCGGGATCGAGGATGTCATCGAGCTCGAGGGCGGGCGCGTCATCCTGGTCATGGAGCTGCTCGTCGGCGAGACGCTGGGCGCTCGCATGCGACGCGGAAAGATCGAGCCGGCCGAGCTCGCCACGATCGTCGCGGGCGTGGCCGCGGGCCTCTCGGCAGCCCACGCGAACGGCGTCGTGCATCGGGATCTGAAGCCCGACAACATCTTCCTCGGCACGCATAGCGACGGCCGGGTGCAGGTGAAGCTGCTCGACTTCGGCGTGTCGAAGATCTTCGGCGGTGAGCGGCTCACGCAGACGGGCCAGGTCCTCGGGACGCCTCGCTACATGTCGCCCGAGCAGCTGGGCGCGGAGCCCGAGGTCGATCATCGCGTCGACGTGTACTCGCTCGGTGTGATCCTCTACGAGGCGCTCACCGGAAAGCCTCCGTTCCTGGCGAGCACGCCGACGGATCTGATCGTCGCGATCCTCCACGGGAAGGTCGTACCGCTGCGCTCGCTCCGGCCCGATCTTCCGGCGAGCATCGAAGGCGTCGTGATGCGCGCGAGGGCCCGCGTTCGGGACGCGCGCTTCCGGGCTGCGACCGAGCTCGCGGAAGCGTTCTTCGAGGCGTCCGGGATCGAGGCCAACGCGCGCGCGCTGCCGCGGGCCGGGATGGCGACGACGCCGCTCGGCAGCATGAAGACGGGAGACCCGGGGCACATCGACATGGCCGTGGCGGCGGCGCTGCACGCCAAGAACGTCCTCGCTGCGGCGATCCCGGCGAGCGTCGTGGCGGTGGCGACGCCGGTGCCGGAGGCGCCGGTCGACCCGCTCGCGCCCGGGACGTTCTCGGAGCTGCCTGCGTTCGACGAGGCGAAGATCCGAGCCGAGGTCGGAGCGCTGGCGACCCAGCTCTCCGCGCCGCACGCGGCCCAGCCGCGGCACCTGGCCGACGCGATCCACGGCGGACAGCCCGAGATGAGACCGCTCGCCCGCACGGGGCCCGCGGCCGACGTCCCGGTGCGCGACATCCCGCGCACGGCGATCTCGATGATGGAGGTGCGCGCGCCCTCCCCGGTCGAGCTGCAGCCTCCCGCGAGCCCCGCGCCTCCTCTCGCAGGGACGCTCGGCCCCGGCTCGACGAGCCGGCTGGCACCGGTTCGACGAGATCCGAGCGATGCGGGCATGAACGGATCGATCGGAGGGTCGGCCTCGCTCGCGGGAGCGCGCGCGCCGGCGCCGCGCGTGATCGAGCCGGCCTCACCGGCGCGTGGACGGCTCATGCTCGCGGGAATCGGGCTCACCGCCGGCGCGATCTCGGCCGGGGTGGCGATCGCGCTGCTCAGCTGGTTCTCCGCGAACTCCGCCACGGAGAGCCCGCCACCGCCACCGCCGCCGCCGGTGACCGAGCCGGAGCCGCCCTCGACCGGACCGAGCACTGAGCCCTCGACCGGAACGAGCACCACGGCCGCACCGACCGACGAGGCCACGACGGAGACGACCGTTCCCGCCGCGGACGAGACGACCACGTCGGAGGCGACACCCACGACGGAAGGGACGCATACGACGACGCATGCGACGACGCATACGACGACGACTCACGCACACGCGCCGCACCCTCACGCCGAGGCGACGCCGACCGATCCGCCGCCGATCGATCCGATCGCGGATCCGCTCGGCGCTGCGCAGCGCGCACTGACGGGCGGCGATCCTGATGGCTGCGTGCAGATCCTCGACGAGGTCCTCGGGACCGGCGGAACGCCCATCGCGCTCAGGCGCCGCGCCGACTGCCTCATGCGCGCTGGCCGCCGGGCAGAGGCCATCCGCGACTATCAGCGCTTCTGCCGGGTCGCCGCGGATCATCCGGCGATCGGCGAGGTCCGAGAGATTCTCCAGGGAATGGGACGGACCTGCCCCTGACGCGGCGCTGAGGATGCTGAGCGAGGACGTAACCCGCATCTCTGGGGCCGTTCCAGAGCGCGGTGAAGGCGCTCTCGCTCAGAGCTTGAGAGCGCCGGCGTCGAGGAGCTCGACGAGGATCTTCAGCGCCTCATGCCGCGCCATCCCGGAGAGATCGACGAGCTCCTCGACCGTGCTCGCGCCGTCCACGCGCGACATGATGAAGCCCGCGCGGTGATCGAGGCCGAGCCAGCGCACCTCGGAGCCGTCGACCGCCACACGAAGCACGCGCGCGACGCCGCCGAGGCGTGAGAGGTGGAGGTGGCAGAGCCGCTCTCGACAGCTCGCCGCGCACTTCGCAGCCTCCACGTGATCGGACTGCTTGCCGAGCACCAGCTCGGCCGCGAGCAGCGCGCCCGTGAAGTCGCCGAGGGCGTAGCGATCGATCATCTCGCCTTCGAGATCGAGCACGCTCGAGCCGGGCGGACGACTTCGCGTCGCGACGAGCCGCAGGATGTCGCTCTCGCCCGGGACGGTCGGCCCCTGCCCGAGCGCAGCGTTGAACGGCGGCGGCGTGCTCGCACGGGGTCGTGGCGGCGCGTTCGGCGGCATCTCCCGACTGCGCCCCCATCCGTCGTCTTCGAGACCCGCGGGCGGATCCTCATCGGTCGTGACCTCGGGCGTGCCGCCGAGGATCAGGCGCTCGAGCCGCCCGAGCTCGCCCGAAAGCGGGTCCATCGGCGGAAGCGCGAGCCTGGTGGTCGTCGGTGCCTCGGCCTCAGCGTGAGGAGCGTCGGGTAGCGCGAGAGGCGGACCGACCATGTCGAGGGTGATCCGCTTGGGCTTGCGCCGCTGCGCGCCCTCGATGCGCTCCCAACCGGTGATCGCCCGCTCCACCGGCGCCGGCTCCACCGCAGCGCCGAGCGGTTCGTCGCTCTTCGGGCCGCCTCGCTCGTCGTCCTTCGGATCGTCTCCGCCCTCTGACACTCGCCTCAGCCGACCTTGCCGACGACGCCCTTGAACATGCGCTGGGTCCGCTGGAGCGCTTCGATCTGCTCCTTCACACCCTTCGCATCGCCGGCCGCCATGAGCTGCCTTGCCTTCTCGACGACGACCCGCGCCTTGTCGACGGCGTCCTTGCCGTAGTCGCTCCCGGCGACGACCTCTTCCACCTTCGGCAGCAGCTTCTGGATCTCGGAGATGAGCGTCTCGGCTTCCTGCTTGGCGCGCTCGAGCTCCTCGTCGTCTCGCCGAGCGACTGCGAAATTCTTCGCGCCCGCGACCATGTTGTCGATCTCGTCCTTCGTGAGACCGCTCGTCGCGGTGACGGTGATCGACTGCTCCTTGCTCGTCTCGAGGTCCTTCGCGTGGACGCTCACGATGCCGTCCGCGTTGATCTCGAACGTCACCTCGATCTCCACCGCGCCGGCCTGCGCGCGACGAAGCCCGGTGAGCACGAATTCGCCGAGGAGATCGTTCTCGTCGGCGCGCTTGTTCTCGCCCTGCATGACGAGGATCTTCACGGCCGTCTGGTTGTCGCGGACGGTGGTGAAGATCTTCGAGCGGGACGTCGGGACGGTGGAGTTCTGCGGGATGAGCTCCTCGAAGTAGCCACCCACGACCATGATGCCGAGCGTGTGCGGCGTGACGTCGAGGAGGACCATGTCCTGCTCCTCGTCGACGAGCGCCGAGCCCTGGATCGCCGCGCCGAGCGCCACGACCTCGTCCGGGTGGACGCCCTTGCACGGCTCGCGCTCGAAGAACTCGGCGCACGACTTCTGCACGCGCGGCATACGCGTCATGCCACCGACGAGGATGACCTCCTCGATCTCGTCCTTCCCGAGGCCAGCCTCTTCGAGGGTCATCTCGCAGATCTGCACGGTCCGCGCGACCAGGTCGTTGGTGAGCTCTTCGAGCTGCTGCCGCGTGAGGAGGCGCTGCAGGTGGAGCGCTTCGTTCCGCGCGCTCGAGATGATGAACGGCAGGTTCACCTCGGTCTCGACGACGCTCGACAGCTCGCACTTCGCCTTCTCGGCGGCGTCCTTGAGCCGCTGGAGCGCCATGCGATCCTGGCGGAGGTCGATGTCGTGCTCTTCCTTGAAGCCCTCGACGAGCCAGTCGATGATCCGTTGATCGAAGTCCTCGCCGCCGAGGAACGTGTCACCGGCCGTCGAGACGACCTTGAACACGCCGGCGCTCGAGATCTCCATGATGGAGATGTCGAAGGTGCCGCCACCGAGGTCGTACACCGCCACCGTGCGATCGATGTTCTTCCCGAAGCCGTACGCGAGCGCCGCGGCGGTCGGCTCGTTGATGATGCGGATGACGTCGATGCCCGCGATCGCGCCTGCATCCTTCGTGGCCTGCCGCTGACCATCGTTGAAGTAGGCCGGGACGGTGACGACGGCCTTCAGGATCTCCTGACCGAGGTAGTCCTCGGCGATCATCTTCATCTCCTGAAGGATCATCGCGGAGATCTCGGGCACCGAGTAGACCTTGTCGCGGATCTGGATGCGCGGGTCGTTGTGCGGGCCTTCCACGATCCGGTAGGCGACGTTCGTCACGGCGTTCGCGACCTGGGTGCTCTGGAACTTCCGGCCGATGAGGCGCTTCGCCGCGTAGATCGTGTTCTCTGCGTTGGTGACGGCCTGCCGCTTGGCGATGTGCCCGACCAACCGCTTTCCCGCCTCGGTGACGGCGACCATCGATGGCGTCGTCTTGTATCCGCCGCGGTTGGCGATGACGACCGGCGTTCCACCCTCGACGACCGCGACGCACGAGTTGAACGTGCCGAGGTCGATGCCGATGACTTTCTCCATCTGTTCCTCGAAGCTCCCGCGTGACCGATCGCCTACAAAAACACGCCTGTTCCGGCGCGGATGATACCCCGCCCAGCGCGCAACGGATCGCCAAAAAGACCGGTACCAGATGGGGGCGCGAGGCCACTGTTTACACGCCTTCCACCCATTCGTTACTCTGCGCGCGCCGGGCGTGGCTCCCTACTTTCCCTCGCGCGCGGCTGGAAGAGTGACGAGCCATGAGCGACGACGACTCGAACGATCTCCCTGCAGTTCCCGACAGCGTCGACACCAACGACGAGATGGCGCGCGCGACCCAGCAGATCGCGGGCCTCGACGACGAGGCCGCAGCCGCAAAGATCGGCAGTCGCACCAGCGCGGTCGCCGTCATCATCGGCCTCGTGATGGTCGGCGGCGCCGCCTACCTCGGTGTCGTCACGTACCAGCGAGACCAGGCCTCGCAGCACCGGTGGGAGGCCTTCCACGCAGCGCAGAACGCCCCGTCGGAGGCCGAGTACCTGCGCATGCTGCGCGAGGATCTGCCGAACACGGACTTCACCGACGTCCGCCAAGAGTACATCAACGAGTTCGCCGAGCACCACGATGCGGCCGCGGTCCCGCTGCTCATCCCGATCCTCGACGAGGCGGGCCCGATGCGCGCCCACGCCGCTCGCGCGCTCGCCGCGATCGGATCTCCTGCCGCCGACTCGGCCAAGGCCGACCTTCTGCGCGTGCTCCCGAGCTGCGACATCCGTGACCGTGCCCCCGTGGTCTGGGCGCTCGCCGTTCTCGGCGAGGCAGGCGCCGCCAACGCGATCATCGACGAGTTCGCGGCCGGGCGCCTCCAGCACCAGCACGCGTTCGATCCGCGCGTGATCACGAACGTGCTCGGTGTCGGCCGCCTCGCGACCCCCGAGCTGACCGACCACGAGTCGGTGGGTGTGCGCACGCTCGTCGCGCAGGCGCTCGCCGAAGCCGCGACGCCCGACGTCATCGCTCCGCTCTCGCACATGATCGAGAACGAGCAGCGGCTCGAGGACTCGGACGACGACTCGCACGGCGACCACGCCGCGCACGACTCGGTGATCCGCGCCTGCATCGGCGGCCTCGGGCGCGTCGGTGATCCGCGCGCGGCCTCGCCGCTCTTCAGCCAGATGCAGCGCAACGCCGGCACGCGCGTGGCGGTGCTCGAGGCGCTGCGCCGGACGACCGGAGCGCGCGGCCTCGCCGTGTTGCTCACGGCCGCGACGGACGACGCGACCAAGACCGACCTCGTCGGGATGCTGCGCGCGACGCACGACCCCGCTGCAGCAGACGCGCTCGCGTCGCAGCTCGACTCCGCCGACGAGCACCTCCGTATGGAGGCCGCGAGCGGCCTCGCAGAGATCGCCGACGTTCGTGCGGTCCCCGTCCTCGTCCAGCTCGCGCAGAGCACCAGCCTCGAGACCGGCCGCGACGCGCTCGACATGCTGATGCTCGTCCGCTCGCCCGAGGTGGCGTCGGCGCTCATCCCGATGCTAGGCGAAGAGCGCTTCCTCGGCCGGCGCGCGTCGGTCATCCGAGTGCTCGGTCGGACGGGCTCCCCCGACGCTGGTCGCGAGCTCATGCAGCACCTCGATGGCGACGACATCGCCTCGGCCGCCACGGCGCTCGCCGAGCTGAACTACGACCCCGCGTTCGACGCGCTGCTTCGCATGATCCCGCGGCCGCGCGACGTGGACTTCTCGGCCTACCAGGGCATGGCCGGTGTCCCGCACGAGATGGAGTACAACAACCGTACGGCTGCGGTCCGCGCGCTGGGACGCTTCGGCCGTCCCGAGGCGGCGCCGGCCCTCCAGGCGATCATCGAAGATCCGCAGGACGACATCCGTCTCCGGAACGATGCGGGCCTCGCGCTCGGCGCGGTGGCGACCGACGAGATCCTCGAGACCGTCATCGGCAAGATCCAGCAGACGGACCTCGACGAGGTCGCACGCCGCTTCTACCTCGGCGCGCTCTGGCAGCACCCGAGCCGGGCCGTCGCAGGTCGGCTCATGGACCTCATGACGAACCCGGCCACGCCGCCGGACGTCCGCCACCCCGCGGCGATCGCGATCGGCTACACGGCCGACCCCGCGAACGACGAGCGGCTCATCGCGCTCCTCGACAACCACGACATGGCGTTCGACGCGGCGATCGGGATCGTCCTCGGCGGCAGCGACGCCGCCGCCAGGGCTCTGCTCGCCAAGCTCGGCGCGGACGACGACCTTCGCCAGTCCCTCCAGACCGAGCTGATGAACTCCGAGAACGACTTCTTCAACCTCGTGACGGGGGAGCTCTGGGAGTCCGGCGAGGTCTATCGCCGACTTCGAGTCGCCGAGATCCTCAACGAGGGCGACGGCGACAATCGCCAGGGCTACGCGTGGCAGACGTTCGCGGCGCGCCTCCAGAGCGGATGGTCCGGCGTGCACGGGATGACGGCGAACGACATCCGGCAGCGCATGCTCGTGGACATCGACGGTCCGGACGCGGAACGTCGGCAGCTCATCGCTCGGGCGCTCGGCGCGATGAACGCGACCGGGCTCCTGATGGCGGCGCGCGACGGCGGCGGGGCGGGCGCGGAGGATGCGCGCGAGGTCCTCTTCCAGATGAACCGACCGCAGACGGACGAAGCGCCGATCGCGACCGAGTAGTCGGCCCGCTTCGTCGATGAGGCGAGCCCGCTTCCGAGAGGAGGCGGGCTCTCTCGTTTCCGGACGGCTCAGCCGTCGAGATCGAGCACGACGAAGTCACCCGGTCCGGGGACCCGCACGAGGGGAAGCGTCGCGTCCTGCGACCGGCCGTGCTCTCGAGCCGTGACCGAGAGACCGGACGGGGTGATCCGAGCGGCGACGATCGAGGTCCCCCGACGCGGACGCACCCTCACCGGGTCGTCTCGAGCGCGCGCAGCACGTCTGCGATCAGCTCGTCTTCGTCTTCGAGCCCGACCGCGTACCGGACGAGGTCGTCCGTGATGCCGACCTGCTCACGCTCCTCGGTCGAGAGCTCGAAGTAGCTCATCAGCGCGGGCTGCTCGACGAGCGACTCCACGCCGCCGAGGCTCGGGCCGATGCGCGGGATCCGCAGGGCATCCACGAAGCGAGAGCCGCGCGCGATGTCCCCGTTCACGGCGAAGGTCACCACGCCACCGAACCCCGTCATGAGCCTCTTCGCGACAGCGTGATGCGCATGCGAAGCGAGGCCGGGGTACCAGACCTTGCGGATGTCGGGATGGCCTTCGAGCGTGCTCGCGAGCGCCAGGGCGGAGCGGTTCTGCGCAGCGACGCGTACGGCGAGCGTCTTCATCCCGCGGAGCACGAGGTACGCAGCGTGCGGATCGAGGATGCCGCCGAGCACGTGCCGGAGGTCCCTCACCATGGAGACCAGCCCGGTCGGGCCGGCGACGAAGCCCGCGAGCACGTCGTTGTGGCCTGCGAGGTACTTCGTGCCGCTGTGGACGATCAGATCGATCCCATGCTCCGCGGGACGCAGGTTGATTGGCGTGGCGAAGGTCGCGTCGATCATCGTCTTGACGCGGGCGGCGCTGGCGATGGCGGAGAGACGATCGAGGTCGACGACGCTCTGATAGGGGTTGGTCGGAGCCTCGCTGACGACGAGGCGCGTCTCTTTGCGGATCGCCTTCTCGAGCGCGTCGAGGTCTGCCGGCGGCACGAGCGTCGATGTGACACCGAACCGATCCAGGAACTTCGTGACGAACTGCCGCGTGCGTCGGTAGCAGTCCGAGAACAGGACGACGTGCGAGCCGCTCTTCGTGAGCGCCAGGATCGAGGTCGTGACGGCGGCCATCCCGCTCCCGAACGCGATCGCGTCCTCGGTACGCTCGAGCGAGGCGACCTTGTTCTCGAGCGTCCGTACGGTCGGGTTGCCGTAGCGCCCATACTCCTCGCGCTCGCTCTTGCCCTCCATCATCTCGACGAGGGCCGCCGTGTTCTCGAACGTGTAGGTCGCCGTCTGTGCGATCGGCTCGGCGAGCCCGTTCATCGGCCGCTGTCGCGCCTCGCCGCCGTGCACGGCGCGGGTCTCGCTCGTCTCACCCGCGAACTGCTTCTCGTCGGCCTTCATCGCGGCTCTCCGTCAGGTGGTCTTCACGTGCTTGAGCGCGGTCGCGAGCAGCCCCGGAGCATAGCGTCGCAGGTACACGCCGAGCACCTCGGCGCCCCCCACGTAGATCTCGCGCTTCTTCGTCGCGATGCCGCGCGCGATCTTCTTCGCGGCCGCGTCGGGCGCGAGGCCCGTCTCGAGCGCAGTGTGCTTCGACGGATCCTCGCCCGACACGGCGACGGCCTTCTTGGTGATGTCGGTCCGCACGAACCCTGGGCAGACCATCGTCACGTCGATGGAGTCCTTCGCATGCTCGCCGCGAAGCGACTCGAAGAAGCCGTGGAGCGCGTGCTTACTCGCCGAGTACGTCGAGCGGTAGGGAGTGCCGACGTAGCCCGCGAGGCTCGAGATGACGACGAACTGCCCGCCGCCCTTCAGCATCATCTCGGGCAGCAGCGCTCGCGTGAGCGCGACCACGCCGAAGTAGTTCACCTCCATGATGCGCCGGTCCACCTCGAGCGGCGTCGCCACGATGAGCGACCGCTGACCGATGCCGGCGTTGTGCACCATCACGTCGACGCGCCCGAACCGCGACACGGCGTCCTTCACGTGCTCGCCTGCGCGCTCCGTCTCGGCGACGTCCATCGGCAGCACCGACACCACGCTCGGGTCGGAGCAGCGCGCGGCCAGCGCATCGAGCAGCTCTCGACGTCGCGCCGACACGATCAGCCGCGCACCATCGGCCGCCAGCTCCAGCGCCAGCGCCTCGCCGATGCCGGAGCTCGCTCCGGTGATCCACACCACCTTGTCTTCGAACCGCTTCAAGTGGACCTCCCGTCTAGCCGAACGCCCCGCGCGTCTCTATCCACCGGACCCTCACCCCGCCCTCTCCCACGAGTGGGAGAGGGAGGAGAGCGGAACCCGCTCGCACTTCTCCCTCGAGCCGCCATTTCTCCACCGCCAGCTCGACGCCCTCGCCGCACGCGTCTCCCACGAAGTAGGGAGACAGGAAAAAAGCGGCGCGCAGCGCCTTCCTCGCCGTACCCACCCCGCCAGCTCGAACGCCCTCGCCGCACGCGTCTCCCGCGAAGTAGGGAGACAGAAAAAAACGGCGCGCAGCCCCTTCCTCGCCGCACCCCACCCCGCCAGCTCGAAAACGCCCTCGCCGCACCCGTCTCCCACGAAGTAGGGAGACAGAAAAAAACGGCGCGCAGCGCCTTCCTTGCCGTACCCCACCCCGCCAGCTCGAAAACGCCCTCGCCGCACCCGTCTCCCACGAAGTAGGGAGACAGAAAAAAACGGCGCGCAGCGCCTTCCTTGCCGTACGGGGGTCTGGGGAGCCCGAAGGGCCCCCAGCGCGCGCCGCCGCGCGGCGCGCAGCAAATCAGTGCCCGCCGTGGTCTCGCGAGATGCCGGGGAACGAGGGATCGCCGGGCTCGTGGCGCGGGTTCGCCGTCACGTACGTCCCATCGCGACCGGGGATGCTCATGAGCGTCTCCTTGTCGAAGATGAAGTCCTCGCGCGACGCCGAGCCGGGGACGTGAACGCCGGTGTCCATGCGGATGGCATCGCAAGGGCAAGCCTCCACGCAGTAGCCGCAGAAGATGCAGCGGAGCTCGTCGATGACGAAGACCTTCGGGAAGCGCTCGTAGCCGTGTCGCGGGTCGCCCTCTTTGTACTCCGCCGGCTCGATGAAGATGCACTGCGCGGGGCAGGCCGTGCTGCAGCACAGGCACGCGACGCAGCGAGGGCTGCCGTCCGCGCGATGCGTGAGGCGGTGCACGCCGCGGAAGCGCTCCGGGTACTCGCGCGTCTCGTCGGGATAGCGAACGGTCGCGATCTTCTTGTTCTCTTCCTTCGAGAACAGGTTCACGAAGAGGCGCTTGAACGTCACGCCCAGGCCCTTGGTCGCCTCGACCACGTAGGACTGGTCGGCGACGGTGCGAGCGGGCTTGTGGATCTTGTACGCCATCGTTCAGGCCTTCACTGGAACGCCAAGATGGCGATGCCAGTCACGAGAATGTTCAGCAGCGCGATCGGAAGCACGAGCTTCCAGCAGAGCTGCATGATCTGATCGTATCGGAAGCGCGGCAGCGTCCAGCGGATCTGGATGCTCAGCACGCCGAGCAAGAACGCCTTCGCGAGGAACGCGACGATGGAGACCAGGATCACGAAGATGTGGGAGTTCGCAACCTCGCTCAGGATCGCCCAGTCCGTCCCGTTCAGATCGAAGCGATAGCCGAACGCTTCCCATCCACCGCGATGGAGGAACGGAACGCTCCAGCCGCCGAAGAAGAGCACCGCGATGAGCATGCTGCTGGTGCCGACCTCGAGGAACTCCGAGATCATGAACATCAGCCACTTGCCCGACGAGTACTCGAGGAAGTAGCCGGCGACGATCTCGCTCTCGCCCTCGGGCGCATCGAACGGGACGCGCTTGTACTCCGCGATCGAGGCGGTCAGGAAGAGCACGAACGCAAACGGCTGATAGAGGACGCCCCAGACGTGCTCGTCCTGAAAGCGGACCATCTCCTCGAGCCGGAGCGAGTCGTAGATCATGAACATCGGAACGAGCGCGAGGCCGATGCAGACCTCGTAGCTCACCATCTGGCTCGCGGCGCGTAGGCCGCCGAGCAGCGAGAACTTGTTGTCGCTCGCGTACCCGGCGATCGCGGCGCCGATGATCCCCGTGCCCGCGATCGCGAACATGTAGAGGATGCCGATGTCGAGCGACGCGACCTGGAGCGAGATCGCCGGACCGTCGATCGGGCCCATCGCGGGGAGCTGCTCGAAGAGGTGATCGAAGTGCAGCGTCGGCCCGAAGGGCAGGACGGCGCCGAGCGCAAACGCCGGGATCATCGCGAGCACGGGCGCGAGGCGGAAGAGAAGCTTGTCGGCCTTCGGCGGAAGGAAGTCCTCCTTCGTGAACGCCTTCAGCGCGTCGAAGAGCGCATGCAGACCTCCGTAGATCGTGAGCCGGTCGTCGTGGAACATCGACGGCAGGATCAGCCCCAGCACGACGTGCACCGGCGCGAGCAGCGCGAACACGATCATGAACGCGCCGTACGTGTTGTGGATCCCGAACACCGGCTCCACGAAGATCGTGCCGTCGCCGGCGAGCGCGACGCGCAAGAAGAGCCCGACGAAGATCAGCCCCGTGAGCGCAGCCATCGCGTACGCGCCGAGCTGCAGGTTCAGGAGGTTGTCGATCACGATGCGCGGCATCTTGATGCCGCCCTGCATCGGACCGACGCGGTCCTGGACCATCGCGCTCTGCCTTCGCTCGAAGAGCACGAAGACGGGCGCGAAGAAGAGGAGC
Organism: Polyangiales bacterium; assembly: GCA_038252025.1. Taxonomy (GTDB): domain Bacteria; phylum Myxococcota_A; class Polyangia; order Polyangiales; family Sandaracinaceae; genus JBBSAT01. Next base: position 40,766 of record JBBSAT010000011.1, read on the forward strand.
GAGACGCCGAGGACGAAGCTGATCTTCAGCGTCGCCGCGAGGAGCATCCAGCCCAGCCCGAGCTCTGCCGATGTCGGATCGAGTTCCATGTTTCCTCAGGCCTCCGCGGCCGTGGCGGGGGAGCCGGCGCCGAGCTTCAGCGCGGCGCGCACGTCTGGAAGGCGCGCGAGCGCGAGGTCGTGACCGAGCGCCGTCGCGACGGCGTTCAGCGTCTCCCACGCGCTCGTGATGCCGAGCGGTGCGTGGACGGCGCGCGTGAAGCCCTGCGCGACGCCCTTGCCGTTCACGAACGTCCCGCTTGCCTCGGCCGTCGTCGCCACGGGAATGACGATCGTCGCCGACTGCGTGAGCGGCCCGATGTTGGTCGTGAGGTTCACGTGCGGGACGTTGCTGAGACCCGCGAGATCTTCCGCAGCCTCGTTGGCGGCAAAGCCGAGCGAGAGGATCAGGTCGACCTCACCCGCGAGGACCGCCTTGACGAGCGCCGACGTCTCGCCGACCGGGCCGGCCGCGACGGCCATCGCGCCCGCGCGGTTCGGGTTGGGGTCCGCGTCGCGCAGGATGGCATCGGCCTTCCACCCCGCCGCCGACTTCGCAGCGAGGTAGACGCTCCTCGTTCCGCCCGCCGCGAGCGCGGTGCCGAGCTTGGCCAGCAGGAAGTTGTCCTCGTTCGAGTGCTGCGCGCTGAGCACGATCGCGATGCGCTTCTTGCCGCCTGCTGCGAAGGAACGAAGCACGGCCGTGGCGGCGTCGATCGCCTCGTCACGGACGACCTCGACGACGCGCGCGCCGTCGCGAATGCGCCCCGTCAGGACGCGGTCCTCGTGGAAGCGCTTGTACGAGAGCATCCCGTCGTCGCACATCCAGAACTCGTTCACGTTCGCGTTGTCGCGCGGGCGCAGGCGGTAGACGCGCCCGCCCGTGTGGGACGACATCGGGCGCGGGTCGTAGTCGACCCAGCTGTTACACCCCGTCGCGCAGCCCGTGCAGACGCCGGGCGCGCTGCGGAGGAACCATACGCGCGCCTTGAAGCGGAAGTCCTTGCTCGTCAGCGCGCCGACCGGGCAGACGTGCTCGGTCATCAGCGTGTACGCGTGATCGAGCTCGCGGCCCGGCGACACGAAGATCTCGTTCTTGTTGCCGCGCTCGCGCATGTCGAGGACGTGGTCGCCGACGACCTCGTCGCAGAACCGAATGCAGCGCGTGCACATGATGCAGCGCTCGCCGTCGTAGACGATCGTCGGACCGAAGCGCACGGCCTTCGGCTTGTGGACCGGCTCGAAGCCCGTTGCGATCGGACCCTCGCGCTTGAGCTTCTTCTGCGAGGTGGCCCAGTAGTCCTGGAGCTTGCACTCGCCGGCCTGGTCGCAGATCGGACAGTCGACCGGGTGGTTCAGGAGGAGGAACTCCTGCACCGCCGCATGCGCCTTCAGGACGGGCGCGCTCTTCGACTCGACCTCCATGCCCTCGGAGACCTCCTGCTGACAGGCGGGCTGGAGCTTGTTCTTCGTCGCCTCGACGTAGTCCTTCTTCTTCTCGTCCCAGGCGAGGATCGGAAGCGCCATCGGCCGGGCGCTCTTGATGTCCACGAGGCACATGCGGCAGTTCGCCGCGATGCTCAGCCCGGGGTGCCAGCAGTAGTGAGGGATCTCGATCCCCGCGCGCCACGCGGCCCGGATGATGGTGTCGCCCGCCTCGAAGGTGAGCTCTTTGCCGTCGAGCTTGAAGGTACCCATGGATTCTCGCCTACCTATCGCACTCGCCGCCGATCATGTTGATCGAGCCGAACGTGGGAACGATGTCGGCGATCATGTCGCCGACGAGCATCTCGCGGCATGCCGCGAGGTTGAAGAAGCAGGGAGGCCTCACGCGCACGCGATAGGGCGTGCCGCTTCCGTCCGACACGATGAAGAAGCCGAGCTCGCCGTTGCCGCCCTCCGTGTAGGAGTAGATCTCGCCGGCCTGCGGCTTCACGCCCTCCATCACGATCTTGAAGTGCGCGATGGTGCCTTCGATCGTGTTGTAGACGTCTTGCTTCTCCGGAAGGATGACGCGCACGTCCTCGACGTTGACCGGCCCCGAGTCCGCGATCTTCTCTACGCACTGGCGCAGGATCTTGATCGACTGCCGGATCTCCTCGAAGCGGCACATGAAGCGGTCGTAGTTGTCGCCGTCGTGCCCGATCGGGATGTCGAAGTCGACCTTGTCGTAGAACATGTACGGGTTGGCCTTGCGGACGTCGTAGTCCACGCCCGTCGACCGGAGCACGACGCCCGTCACGCCGAGCTCGAGCGCGCGCGCCTGGCTCAGGTTGCCGATGCCCTGCATGCGATCGAGGAAGATCCGGTTCTTCAGGAGGAGCGCCTCCGTCTCGGCCATCGCCTCCTCGACGCGCGGCAGCACGGCGAGCACGGCGTCCTTCATCTGATTGGTCGGCGGTGCCGCCATGCCGCCGATGCGGCCGAAGCTGTGCGTGAGGCGCGCGCCGGTCTCCTGCTCGAGGACGTCCCAGACCCAGTCGCGCGTCTTGATGCACCAGAGGAACGGCGTGAAGGCGCCGAGCTCCATCGCCGTTGCGCTGTTGCACGTGAGGTGATCGCTGATCCGCGCCAGCTCGCCGAGGATCATGCGGTACCAGGTGCAGCGCTCGGGGACCGTGATGCCGCAGAGCTTCTCGACCGCGAGCGAGAAGCCCACGTTGTTGAGCATCGGCGACACGTAGTTGAGGCGGTCGACGTAGGGATAGACCTGCGACCAGTTCCCGCGCTCACAGCTCTTCTCGAAGCCGCGGTGCAGGTAGCCTGGCTGGATGTCGAGGTCCTTCACCGTCTCGCCGTCGAGCTCGAGGACCATGCGGATGGTGCCGTGCATCGCGGGGTGCGACGGGCCCATGTTCAGGCGCATCGGCTCGGCGGGAAGCTCGAGAACTCCGTCTGCGTCGAGCTCTTCGTAGTTCGGCTCCATGGCTCAGTCCTCGCTCGGCGGGTGCTTGGGCGACGCGTACTCGGGGCCTTCGCTGAGCGAGGGCCGCTGGTGTTGCTGGAGGCCGATGGCTGGCGAGACCTGGAGGTCACGCCCGTCCAGGCGCTCCGTCCAGTCCACGCGGCTCCACGGCTGGCCCTCGTCGGCACCGAAGGGCGGAAGCTTCACGGTGCCGTCCACCTCGCGGTACGCGACGAGCGGCTGTGTCTGCGCGATCGGATAGTCCTTGCGCAGCGGATGACCGACGAAGGCGTCGTACATCAGGATGCGCCGGAGATCCGGGTGCCCCGTGAACGGGATCCCGAACATGTCCCAGACCTCGCGCTCGGCCCAGTTCACGCCCTCCCAGACGCTGATGAGCGAGTCGACCGGCTCTCCGTCACCGACGCGCGTCTTGACGCGGATGCGGTGCTTCTTGCTCATCGACCGCATCATCAGGATCACGTCGAAGCGGGGCAGGCCGTCCGGCGCCTCCGCTCGCTCCGGATAGTCGACGGCCGTGAGGTCGACGAAGTGATCCATCGCGCAGTCGGGGTCGCTCGCGAGAAACTGTGCGACCGCTCGCCAGTCCGCCGGCGCGACCACGACGCTCTCGTCGCCGCGGAAGTCGCTGGTCTCGAGGATCTTCGTCTTGAGCTCGGCCTTGAGGCGCTCGACGACCTTCTTGCTCATGAGTGGTGGTCCCCGTGGTCGTCGTCGGTCTTGCCGTGGGTCGCCGGGATCGCGACGCTCTCGACCTTGCGTGTGGTCATACCGAGCAGATCACCGAGCGACTGGCTGCCCTCGCCGAGCGCGCGCTCGCGGTCGGCCAGGTGCTCCTTGGCCTGATCGACGGCCGAGCCCTTCTTCCGGAGCTGCGCCATCGCCGGCACCTCGCGCGGCGGGACGATCGCCGTTCCGCGCACGCCCCGCCCGATCTGATCCATGAGCAAGAGCAGCCCGTCGATGACGGCTTCCGGGCGCGGCGGGCAGCCCGGGACGTACACGTCGACCGGGATGATCTTGTCGATGCCGGGGACGGTCGCGTAGTTGTCGTAGAAGCCGCCGCAGCTCGCGCACGTCCCGAAGGCGAGCACGTACTTGGGCTCCATCATCTGCTCGTAGATGCGTCGGAGCGCCGGGGCCTGACGCTGGCTCACCGTGCCGACGACCCAGAGCAGATCGGCCTGGCGCGGCGAGAAGCGCGGAGCCTCGGCGCCGTAGCGCGCGAGCCCGTCGTAGCGCGGACCGTTGAGCGACATGAACTCCATGCCGCAGCAGGCCGTCACGAACGGGTACTGGAAGAGCGAGTACTTGCGGGCCCAGGCGACGAGATCGTCGATCCGCGTCGTCACGAAGCCGGCGTCGCCGCCGCCCATCGTCATCTTGTCGGTCATGGCGTCACTTCTCCCACTCGAGAGCGCCCTTCTTCCACGCGTAGAGCAGGGTCATGCCCAGGACGACGAGGAAGAGGATCATCTCGACCAGACCGAACCACCCGAGCTCGCGGAACTGCGCCGCCCACGGGTAGAGAAACACGGCCTCGATGTCGAAGACGACGAAGAGGATCGCCGTCAGGTAGAACTTCACCGACAGCTTCACGTGCGCCGCGCCGGTGCTCTCCGAGCCGGACTCGAAGGGGATGAGCCCCTCGCCCGTCTGCACGGTCTTCTTCGAGAGGACCTCCGTGAGGATGAAGAGCGTAGCGGCGAGCGTGATCGCGACGCCGAGCATCAGAAAGACCGGGACGTAGACCGCGAACATGCAGGTTCTTCCGGCGTGGGCCCGATCGCGGCTGGGTCGCGAACGAGCGTGGAGAGGGCCTCGCCCCGGCAGCCTGCCGGGTGAGCCCCGAAAACCCTTGCGAGGCGGGGCCGAAGACGCGAGGGCGCACCTTTCTACGCGGGGCGTCCGAGGGTGTCAACGACGGGGCCCAGGGGCTCGGACCCCGGCGGTGGCGTTTGGGGCGACGTCCACGATTCGTCCATGTCCAAAGCCCCGGAGGTCGGGCATCCTGAAGGCCATGAACCGCGCGCTGCTGGGGGTCGGCGTCGTCTGTCTGATCGCGCTCGTGGCGCCCTTCGGGCGGGCCCAGACCTGTGGGCTGCCGCCGATCCTGGCCGGGGCCTACGCGTACCCGCACGAGATGGAGCACGGCCGCGGGCTCATCATGGCGGCGATGGAGCCGCAGCTCGCGCAGCTCCCCGGGTTCATGCGGGACATCGTCCGGGATCAGATGCAGTCCCGGATCACGATCCCGACGCGGATCACGATCGCGCTCCCCGATCCGATCGTGAGCGTGACCTACGAGGGTGAGCGGACGAACGTCGTCGCATGCCCCATCGGGGGCACGACGACCGTGACGAGCCGGGACGGAGACGCGGTCCCGGTGACCCAGCGGATCCAGGCCGGCTGGCTCGAGCAGGTCTTCACTGGCCCGAACGGAACGCTGCGCCTTCTCCTCTCCACGGAGCCCGATGGCCAGACGCTTCACGTCGACGGCACGGTGACGAGCGAGAGGCTGGGGCAGCCCGTCCCGGTCCGGCTCGACTATCACCGCGTGCCCTGAAAAAACGACCGACCGGGTCGGCGCGTGCGATCGCCTGTGTGCAGCCTCTTGCCCAGGTTCGCGTGCTTTGCCTTCACACTTCGTGGGCGTCGCCGGCACGCTCTGGCATGGCGAGGGGCGAGCGATCGCGGGCTTTCTCCAGCGTTCCCACGTCCCACTGCGCGGAAGACCGCCGGCACGGACAGTGCTGAGGGGGCGTCATGCGCAAGACCTCGCTCGCCCTCTCGGTCGCTCTCCTCGCGGGCTGTCATGGCCCGGCCCCCATCCGGCGCGTCGAGGCGCCCGACCCGGGGTTTGGCGGACCGGCGTCGTTCGTCGACCCCCGGGCCAGCGGCGCCGTCATCACGCTGGACGCGCCGCCGCCCATCTCGGGCGGCACGCTCGCGACCCGGGGCGCGATCGTGGTCGCAGCCGATCCCGATCGTGATCGCGTGCTCGTCGTCGACACGACGACCCGCGACGTGATCCAGGTGTCGCTGCCGGACGGCTCGGAGCCCGGCCGCGTGGTGATCGACGCACTCGACAATGCTCACGTGGTGCTCCGCGGCTCGGGTGAGGTCGCTTCGTTCACTCTCTCTCTGCCAGAGCAGGTGACGCGGCGTCGGGTCTGCACCGCGCCGCGCGGGATCGCAGCGGACGACGCGCGGCACGTGGTGCGTGTGGCGTGCCGTGACGGCGAGCTCGTCACGTTCGATCCGTCGACCGAGGCGACTCCGAGCGTGCTGCGGCTCGGCTTCGACGACCTGCGCGACGTGCTCGTGCGCGGAGACGAGATCCTCGTCACGCGGTTCCGCTCGGCGGAGGTCGTCAGGCTCGACCAGCGCGGCGCGGAGCTCTCGCGTGTGACGCCCGTCTCGAGCGTGTCGCCGACCGCGGTGCGACCCGATGGGTCGACGGCAGAGTTCATCCCGTCGGTGGCGTGGCGCACCATCCTCGTCGGCGACGACGTGTACGTCGCCCACCAGCGCTCCAGCGACGGCGAGCTCGCGCTCGCACCCGGCGCGTACTACTCGACCGGCGTCTGCAGCGGCTCGATCGTGCAGTCGGCGGCGACGTTGTTCTCCGGCGCGGAGCTCACGCCGACCGCCTCGCCGAACTTCGCGCAGGCGACGCTGCCGGTGGACATCGCGGTCTCGCCCGACGTGAACAGCGGCTACGGCACCGGCGAGGTGGCGCTGGTGGCGGCGGGCATCGAGAATCCGTCGTCGTACGCGCCCAGCGTCTCGCGCGTGCCGGCGAGCAGCCTCGACGACCCGTACGGCGGCTCGTACGGCGGCTGCGTCTATCCGAACAGCTATGGATTCGCGTCGGGCGGCGACGAGGCGACGGCGCCCGAGCTGACGCCGAACGCGATCGCGGCGGCCTATCTCGAGGGCGGGCGCCTCGTCGTCCAGGGTCGAGACCCGTCGGTCCTCCGCATCGACGGCGCCGCGCCGATCAGCCTCGGTGGTGAGCTCGCGTTCGACACCGGACACGCGCTCTTCCACGCGGACGCCGGTCGCGGGACGGCTTGCGCGTCGTGCCACCCGGAGGGCGGGGACGACGGTCGGACGTGGACGTTCCAGCACGTCGGGCCGCGCCGCACTCCGTCGGTTCCGCCGGGGTTCCTGACGACGGCGCCGTTCCACTGGGACGGCGACCTTCCGAACCTCGGGCGCCTGATGCAGACGGTGTTCACCGAGCGCATGGGCGGCTCCGAGCTCTCCGAGGCGCAGGTCGCGGCCGTCGGCGGCTGGCTCGACACGCGGCCGAGCGTTGCGCCGCGGGCGACGCGCGGCGATGCGGCGATGCGCGGCTCCGCGGTCTTCTACGGCGCGGGCGAGTGCGCGAGCTGCCACAGCGGCGCGATGCTGACGAACAGCACGACCGTCGACGTGGGCACGGGCGGCTCCTTCCAGGTCCCGACGCTCATCGGCGTCTCGCGCCGCCTCTCGGTGATGCACGACGGCTGCGCGCTCACCTTGGCCGAGCGTTTCGATCCGGAGTGCGGCGGCGCGACGCACGGACAGGTCGCGAGCCTGACGGCCGTGGACCGCGAGGACCTGATCGCGTTCCTCGAGACGCTCTGAGGCGGAGAGTGTCGTCGTCGTTCTCCTTCTGACTCCCTCGCCCCGCGTGCGGGAGAGGGCGGTGGAGCGCGATCTCGGGCTCGCCGTCGCGCTCGCCGGACCGACCGGCGCGTGACGTGCGCTCGACGAGCGCGATGGCTCACGGCTTCGCGAGCCTCGTGCGCAAGAGGAAACCCGTGGCTCCGTACGCATTGTCGAGAGGCTTGCTGCCGTCGGAAGCGATCACGTCGGGAAGTCCGCCGTACTGATCGAGCATCAGCTTGAGAAGCGCGTCTTCGTCTCGTGCGGCCGCTGCGTGGATCGCCGTCCCCGGCAGCTTGCGATCGGGACCTCCGGAGACCGTGCCCGTGAAGTAGACGGTCGCGGTGTTCGGGCTCGCGCCTGCTTCGAGCAGCATCTTCGCTCGCTCAGGTGGGCGAAACGAGAGCACCAGCGGCGAAGGCGTGTCCGAGCCGAAGAGGTCGGGGTTCGCGCCCGCGTCGAGGAGAGCCTTCATCATCGCCTCGACGCTCTTCGTGAGATCGACGCTGGCTCCGACCAGGCGCTGGAGCGGCGTGTGGCCCCCCGCGTCGGCGGCGTTCGGATCTGCGCCGCCCGCGAGGAGCAGCCGCACGATGGACACGTCCGCCGGCCCGAGGCGCTGCAGCTTCGGACGCTCGCGGACCGCGAGGTGTAGTGGCGTCTCGCCTGCATCGAACCGTGCGTCGGTCCACGACGAGTCGCCCCAGTACTTTCGGGCGAACTTCATCGCGGCGCGCAGCGGCGCATCCGGCCGCGCGCCGGCTTCGAGCAACGCGGTGACCACCTCGGGCCGTTGGTGAACCATGGCGAGATGGATCGGTTGGAACCCCGACTTCTGGTCGAACGGCTTGCACGCGGTCGCGGGGTCGGCGCGGACGGAGGCGAGGGTCGCCTCGGTTCCGAGATCTCGCATCGCGGTGAGCAGCTCGGACACCGCCGCGACCGGCTGCAGCGCGGCGAGGAATTGCGAGAGCGGCGAACCATTGGCGAGTAGGTCGTAGCCGCTGTGATCGACTCGATAGACGAGCGGGTCGCTCGCGTCGTCGTCTTCGTCGATCACGTAGTAGTGCTGGTCGCGGTCTTCGGCGATGCCGTACAGATAGCCCTCGTGCCCTCGCGTTTCGATCTGGCCGATGTTCTCGCCGAGACCGAGATCCTCGCGCCGACCGGTATGCGTGAATGGGAAGGGGCCGTTGCCCCGAGGCCATCGGACCGCATGCAGCGCCGCGAGCACCGGCGGCAGACCCACGGACTCGGACGATGGATCGATGGTCGCGCCCAGACGAGCGAGTTGTTCGAGCACGGCGGGAGCGAGCACACTCATGATGACGACATCCTTCGTTCTAGGTCACGCTCGGCAACGAGCGTCGAGACCGACCGACCGCGAGAAGGAGCGTAGTAGGTCTCGAGCCAGGCTGTTCCGGTCGCGTCGTCATCGTTGCCCCGCGAAGATCTGCCAGCGCGCTGGAACCGGCGAATGCCGCAAACGTTGATCACTGCGGAGCGCGGTGATCAACGATGGCTCAGGTGCGCTCCATCTCTCGGATCGCGCGGCGCCGCGCCTCTGCGTGCCGCATCTGGGCGACGACCCTCCGGCGAGAGCGCGCGACCCGCTGCACGAGGACCGCGACGGCCCCGAGCAACACGACCACCCCGACCCCGACCCTCACCAACGTCTCGATGTCCATGGCCTCGTCCCTTCCTGTGTGGAGCGGCGAGATCCTGTGCGACGAGCGGCTCAACGCGACTCAAATGTTCGACCCCTGTGACGAGAGGCTGTCCCGCAACCGTTCACGCGAGCAGATCAACGCCGGCTGCGGCATCTACCCGGCCGCGGCGCGCTGACCCGGTCCATGACGCGTGCGCGGGCGCTCATTGCCGGCATCGCTCTCGGAGGAGGCCGATGATCCTTGTGCCCTCACGTGAGCAGATCGATATCTCGAGCTGACGCTGCGTCGTCGAGACGCGGAGGCTGCCGGGGCAGCTGCCGCCCGGAGCACCGTCGATGTGACGAAGGACCTCTTCGACGGCGTCGACGGACGACCTCGGGAAGGGCCTGGCGCGCACCGGCTCACCGGACTCGCGCACAGTCTCCGTCCACGCACCGGCGATCTGCTCCACACGAACTTCGAGCTCGCTCCGCGGTCGCATGTGCACGGGGACGACACGCGCGGTCTCCACGTCGTCATTCGCGCCGAGCAAGATGGTGCAGCGCAGCCAGATGCCGAGCAGGGTCTCTGGCGGCGCCTCGAAGGCTGGCTCGATGACCTCGGGGGTGATCTCGGCGCCGGCAGGCTGAGCGTCCAGCGCAATCTCGGCACTGGCGCGCTCGGCGTGCTGGTCCGCTCGAGCGATTGGATGGCCGGCTCCGCATCCGAGCGTCCCGAGCTGACACAGCAGCATGAGCGAGCGCTTCGACCACGTCGGGACGGACATGGAGAACGCTACGACGAACCACCACACGCTTCAACGGGCACACTCGGGCCGGAGCGCTGTCCGCTGGCCGACCTGCTCCCGTCTCGCTGGCCATCGCTCTCGCTCGTGTTCGGCGCCCCGTCTGGGACGACGTGCAGGCCGATACGTGATCGACGCGGGCGGCGACGCTGGTCGGCCGTGCGAGAAGGTCAGCGTGGTCGGTCGCTACGCGACGTCTCGCACCGTCGTCGGCTCGACGAGATCAACCGCCGAGCGCCGCATCGTAGAGCCTGGCCTTCGCAACGTCCCAGCACGCAGCGCAGAGAAGCTTGAAGTCGCCTTCCTCGAACCACGAGTCGGGATCGTCACGACTCGGGTCGAGGTGACGGGCCTCGCACGACGAGCACCATGCGTCGGGGCGGGCGGTGTCTTCGGGGGGCGGGCCCCAATGAAAGCCGACGTCCTCGCCCGTGTCGATGGCGTGAGCCACGTGCGTGCAGGCCAGCCCGATACCTTGCAGTCCGTGAGTCCGGCATCGCGTCTCGTGCCTCATGGGCCATGTTTAGTCGCATCGTTGGACTCGAGCCAATTCTCGCGTACGTAGTCGCGGTGATGCTCTTCGATGGAGACGTGGCGCCCGCGCACCACGACGGGCGTGAGCCGGGTGGGTGTGCGCCCGCTGCGCACCTCGAGGCGTGTCGGAACATCCGAGGCGAGCGACATCGCAGTCCGTTCGGAGCCTTCGCGGGGCGGCATGCAACACCTCTGTCCGGATCGGTGCATCGCGCGATCCACCGCCCATGCGAGCGCGTCCCGCTGCGTGTTAGATCGGAAGATGCCCGCCAAGACGAAGACGAAGACGAAGCGCGCGACGCCGGCACCGAAGAAGAAGGCTGCGCCGCGCAAGACGAAGGCTGCGGTGAAGATCGAGCCGGTCGGGCCCGCACCGAACGAGCTGGCCCTCGCGCTCGATGATCCATCGATCGCAAGGCTCGCCGATCACGTTCGCGAAGCCGGCGGCGCGCCGCTCGCTGCGTATCGCGATCCGCTCGGAGGCCATCCGCTCCTCCTCGCGTCGCTCCCCATCGAACGCATCTCTCCGACGTCGTTCCAGCGAGACGTCTCGCCGGCACACGTGAAGAAGCTCGCGCGCGCGATCGGAAAGACGCGCCGCTTCCTCGATCCGGTGATCGCGATCCGCGAGGACGATGGCCGCTTCCTCACGCCGAACGATCACCGGCTCACCGCGATGCGCGAGCTCGGTGCGCGTTCGATCGTCACGCTGCTCGTGCCCGAGCGCGCCGTCGCCTATCAGATCCTCGCGCTGAACATCGAGAAGGCAACCTGCGCGAGCGCGCGATCGAAGTGCGCCGGATGATGGTCGACCTCGCGGGCTGGGCTGCGGGCGGCGAGATGGACTTCGAGCTCGAGCTCGAAGAGCCAGCGCTCGTCACCATCGGCTTCGCGTACGAAGCGCGCCCACGCATCTCCGGCGGCGCGTACGTGCCTGTGCTGAAGAAGGTCGATGCGTGGGTGAACGGCACGCTCGCCGAAGCCGTGGAGGAGCGTCGTCGCCGCGCGGGGCTCGTGCTCGAGCTCGACGACGCGGTCGAAGGCGCGGTCGAGCGCTTGAAGGAGGCGGGGCTCACGAGCCCGTACCTGCGCGCGTTCGTCGTCGCGCGCGTGAACCCGCTACGCTTCATGAAGGGCGAGCCGCCGTCGCTCGAGGACCTGCTCGGGACGATGACCAAGCGCGCAGCCGGCCTCGACGCGGGAAAGATCTCGACCTCCGATCTGGCGCGCAGCGGTGGTGCGGCCGACGAGGAGTGAAGAGCCAGTCGGTCGGATTGGCTCGAGCGGCAGCGACGTGGAGGTCGGCGGCGGCGAGCGCGAGGTCGGCGGACCGGCTACCAGCGCGACAGCGCGAGGTCGATGGAAGCTGCACGCTCGTACACGGCGGCGCGGGCCCATGCCTCTGCGAAGCGCGCCGGGTCGACCTGACGGCGCGCGCCGCTCGCGTCGCGGGAGGCGGTGGTGGCTGCCGCGAGCATGTGCCCGAGGAGCTCCGCTGCGCCGGGCATCAGCCGCTTCTCGAGACGCGCCTGCTCGCGCACGATCACGTCGCCTTCCTCCGCGCGTAGCGTCGCGCGCCCTCCGATCGCGGCGCGCTGCACGCGCCGACGAAGCGGCGCGAGCGGATCGGCCTGATCGCTCCCTTGCGGCGCAGGCAGCCGCACCAGCGTGTCCTCCCCCGTGATCATCGCGCCTTCGATGGCGTCGTGGCCGATGCATGCGCGCCCATGCCAGGCGCTCGGAAGCCGAAGCGTGCGGCCTCCCTCTGGGCGATCCGCCGGATCCGGCTCTCCGACCGCGAGCAGCTCGATGGTGCTCGGGCGATCGAGCACCACTCGCCCGACGATGCGCAGCG
>JBBSAT010000012.1:0-52687 GCA_038252025.1 Polyangiales bacterium
CGAGGTCGCAGATCGCGCGCGCCACCACGTCCTTGCCGGTCCCGGACGCGCCCGAGAGCAGGACGCTTGCCTCGCTGGCCGCCGCGCGCTGCACCCACGCCATCACGCGGCGCATGACGGTGGAGCTCCCGAGGATCCCGGCGAGCCGCGGCTCGTCGTGGATGTCCACGTGGGCGTCCACGCCGTGCAGCAGGCGGACCCGCGTGCGCCCCAGGTTCACGATCGTTCCGGGCGCGACAGTCGCCTCGCCGAGGCGTGCGCCGCCGATGAACGTTCCGTTCGTGGAGCGCTGATCGACGACGAGGAACCCGTCCTCCGTCCAGCGGACGAGCGCATGGAAGCGGCTCACCGTCTCGTCACCGAGGACGAGGTCGTTTCCCTTCGCCGTGCCGAGCGTGAGTCGCTCGTCGGAGGTCCACATCGAGCGCCCGAGGTCGGGCCCCTCCACCACGTCGGCCTTGAGGGTGCGGACCGCGAGGGTCGGTCGCTCTCCCCACTTTTCCGTGGTCCGATGCACTGACGCGAGGCTATCACAGGCGCCCGCCAGGTCGTGGCTACGGCGTAGTGCGGAGCCCCACAACCCCTGTCGGACCGTCGCCACGACGTGCCTGCGCGTCGACCTCCTTCAGCTCGCCGTCGGCCGAGCCGACCGCGTGGGTGGCGAGCCCTCGGTGTAGTGCACGGCACTACGGTCTTCGGGCAGGCGCTGCGCGGGCCTCTTCGCACTGCGGATGAGGGCTGCGAGCGTCTGGCCGAGAAGCTCCGCGCAGCGCGTTTCGCGGCGGTGCTGGCCGAAGGGTTGCTCTCCACGGCGTCTCTAGAAGGGTTGTGAAGCCATGACATCAACACGATCGGAAACGCGACCGTCGAACGGGGCTCGGGCGAGCGGACTGCTGGAGGGCTTGGCCGTGCTGCTGCTGGTGCTCGCGTGCCTCGCGCCGGTCGGGCGCGCGGAGGCCCAGTCGGGCGTCGTCATCGTTCCCGCTCCCGCGCAGCAGCAGGTCCAGTACGCGCCGGTGCAGCAGTACCAGCAGCCCTACGCGCCGGTGTACGACCAGCCGCGCAGAGGCCGCGGCGGGCCGAACCTCGGCCTCATCATCAGCGGCGCCGTGCTGCTCGGCGTCGGCTGGATCACGAACTTCATCGCCGGTCTTCCGGCCGGTGATGATCCCTTTCACAGCGGTGCGGAGCCGGAGTGGCAGACGTTCCGCTACGTCTCGCTCATCCCGATCGCAGGCCCCTGGGTGCAGCTCGGCGTGCAGCCCACGTCGTTCGACAACGACTACTGGGGCGTGTGGCTGATCATCGACGGGTTGATCCAAGCGGCGGGGTTCACGATGTTGATCGCAGGCATCGCCACGTCCACCAGCGACAGCGACGAGACCGCCGACGCGGGCGGCGTGCAGCTGATGGTCATGCCGAGCGTGGGCGCGGGCCACGCAGGCCTGACGCTCATGGGGAGGTTCTGATCCGCGCTCGGCGGCCCACGCGATGGCCCACGAGTCCCCACCTCTCGTGGTGCCTCGCCCTACGACTGTGGGCCGGTCGCCTACGGCGGCAGCGCGAATTCGCGCTGAATTCCCCGGCAATTGCAGCGGCCTGGGCCTTGCTGAACCGCCCCCCGCGCACGGTGCGCAGAGAAGGAGCTCGGAGACGAATGGTTGTCACTTCGCTTGGACGTGGGCGCGGACTGATCGCGATGATTTGCTTGGGGCTCGTAGGGTGCCCGGCTCCCGTGGAGCCGACGACGGGAGATGCGGGGTCGGACGGCGGGCCGGTGCTCGACGGCGCGACGGACGCGGGGATCGACTCGGCGACCGGGGACACCGGGACCGACGCGGGGCCCACGCCGGAGTGCACGGCTGCCGCCGACTGCGACGACGGGAACACGTGCACCGGGGACGAGACATGCTCGGCCGCGGGCGATTGTGTCGCCGGGACGGCGCTCGCCGCTGGCGCCGACTGCGACGCGGATGGCGACCCCGCAACGGCCGACATCTGCGTCGCCAGCGCATGCGCTGCGACGCGCTGCGGCGACATGTTCGTCGACACCGCCGCGTCCGAAGAGTGCGATGACGGAAACGACGTGAGCGGCGACGGCTGCGACGACTGCCGCTTCTCCTGCACGCTGCCGACCGACTGCGACGACGGTGTTGCGTGCACCGGGGTCGAGACGTGCTCGGCGGCCCACATCTGCCAGGCCGGAACGAACCTTCCCGACGGCACGGCCTGCAGCGGCGCCACTGGGCGCTGCGTCTCCGGCGGCTGCCTGCCGAACTCGTGCACGACGGGCGCGGACTGCGCGGACGCGGACGTATGCAACGGCGTCGAGACGTGCGGCACGACGGGCTGTGCGGCAGGTCCGGCGCTGAGCTGCGACGACTCCGACGCGTGCACGGCCGACGCGTGCGCAGCGGCCACGGGCTGCTCGCACACGCTCATCGACGTCGATGGCGACGGCCACGCGGCCGCGAGCCTCGGCGCGTGTGGCGATGACTGCGACGACACGCGCGCCGACGTCGGGCCCGACGCGCCCGAGGTCTGCGGCAACACCATCGACGACGACTGCGACGGCATGGTCGACGAGGGTGGCGCGACCACGTGGTACGCCGACTGCGACGCAGACGGCTACGCGGCGACGGGCGCCCACACGCTGTCTGCCTGCGCGACGCCCGCAACGGGCCTCAGCATGTGCGCGAGCGGCGGCGGCTGGACGGCGCGCAGCCCGGCGACGGCTTCGGACTGCAACGACGGGAACGCCACCGTGCATCCGACGCAGGCGATGTTCCAGACCACGGCCATCGCCGGCGCGCCGATGTCGAGCGACTACGACTACGACTGCAACGGCACCGAGGAGACGCGTACGAGCGTCCACGGCGCGTGCACGCGGACTGGCTTCGCGTGCGCCATCACCAGCGGCTGGGAGACCGGCACCGGGCCCGCGTGTGGGGCGAGCGCTCCGTTCATCACGCGATGCGACGCGACCGTGCTCGGCTGCACCGTCGTGACCGAGTCGCGTCCGCAAGCCTGCCGCTGAGGCACGCGTCGGCGGCCCCGCGTGGCCGTCCAGCAGGATCGAGGGAGGCAGCCGGGAGCGATGAGCTCTCGGCTTTCTTCTCTTTCGACGTTCCGGCGCGCGCAGCGTTCGGCCACGCGTGACGCGGTGGCGCGCGGTCGATGATCTCACCTGCCGCGGTTTCGTCCCATGGAACGTGCGCCCCGCGGCGCAAAAACCTCGTTGATCCGGCGGGCACTCGTCTTGCGATGCCGCGGGCCTCACGCGCGATCGTCCCGGTCGCCCGACGCGAGAAAGGACACGAGCCATGCACGTTCACCCGGCCGACCCGTTCCAACAACGAGGCACTCCTGGAGGAGGCGGGCTCCGCTTCCGTGCGTCCCAGGAGTCGCTGGCGCGCGTCACGTCCGTGAGCTTCGCGACCGTCCTCGGCGTGTCCAAGGTGACTTGCGTCGAGGGCCGCCGGCATCGTCGCATGATCGTTCGCAGCCTGGCGGACTGTGTGGTCGATCTCTCGAAGCCCGGCCCCGCGAGGATCATTCGCGAGCTGAGCGAAGGACAGTGCCTCGACGTTCGTCGGCGAGCGCTCGGCGAGATCGTGTTCGACGCGGTGCGGCGGAGCGAGCGCGCAGCGCTGCGCTGGGAGGCGCGGGCGAGATACCGCGACGTCTCCGTGGGTCAGTGGCTCGATCAGGACCTCCTCGGCCAGATCGAGGCGCTCGCGGCGCGTCCCTTCGGGCGGCCCTTCGGCGTGGACGAGCTCGCAGCGCACTGGCTCGCGCTCACGCACGGTCTGCACCGCTCGGCGGGCGGGCTCGCGCGCTCAGACGCCGGCCACGTCGTCGTGTGAGGTCTCGGCCTCGTCTTCGGACGGGCGCCTCGTCAGAGGCCTCGATGCGCGAGACATGTCGAACTCGTCGACCTGGCCGAGGTCTGCCCGCGTGACGACGACGACGCCCGCTGATCGGAACGGAAAGCGCTCGGCGTCCGCTTCTGCGTCGTAGCCGATCTCCATGCCTGCCGGGATGTGCACGTCGCTGTCCACGATGCACCGACGCACGCGCGCTCGCGCGCCGACCTCGACGTGCGGGAAGAGGATCGAGTCCTCCACCACCGCGCCCTGGCCGACCCGCACGTGGTGGGAACAGATCGCGCGTTCGATCCGGTCGCCCAAGAGCATGGCGCCCGCTCCGGCGAGCGTGTTCTGCACGCGCACCGCCCGCCCGTTGCCTCTCGCGCCGAAGTCGAGCTGCACGGGGCCGCAGGAGAGGTGGGAGCCGCGGATGGGCCACGCGTCGTTCTGGAGGCTCAGCAGCGGCTCGTCCTGGACGAGATCCATCGACGTCTCGAAGTACGCCTCGAGCGTGCCCACGTCGCGCCAGTAGCCCCGAGAGCGCTCGGCCTCGCCAGGGCAGAGCTGCGTGTCGAGCGCGTACGCGTGGACCGCGCATCGCTGGTGTGCCGTCGCCAGGATGTCGTGGCCAAAGTCGTAGCTCTCGGCGGGCTGGTGCATGCACCGCTCGAGCTCGCTCACGAGCGCGGGGGTGCGGAAGACGTAGTTGCCCATCGAGGCGAGCGACCAGCCGGGGCGGCCCGGGATCTCCGGCGGCTGCGCGGGCTTCTCGACGAAGTCGACGACACGGCCGCGTGCGTCCACGGCGATCACGCCGAGCTGGTGCGCGTGCCGGCTCGGCACCGTGACCACGCCCACGGTGAGGTCGGCACCGCGATCGCGGTGGTGCGCGAGCATGCGCGAGACGTCCATCTTGTAGATGTGGTCGCTCGCGAACACGAGCGTGTCGGTCGGGCGGTGCTCGCGGAACAGCTCGAGGTTCTGCCAGACGGCGTCTGCCGTGCCGCGATACCAGGACGGGCCGAGGTTCATCGCGGCCGGCACCAGATCGATCTCGACGCCGGGGAGGTGCTGTGCCGAGGGCCATGCGCGCACGAGGTGCTGGTTCAGCGACGTCGCGCGGTACTGGGTGATCACCTTGATGTGGC
The DNA here is from genome assembly GCA_038252025.1 of Polyangiales bacterium. GTDB lineage: Bacteria > Myxococcota_A > Polyangia > Polyangiales > Sandaracinaceae > JBBSAT01. Next base: position 5,018 of record JBBSAT010000012.1, read on the forward strand.
GCACGCCGGAGTTGACGAGGTTCGAGAGCACGAAGTCGACGAGCCGGTACTGCCCCCCGAAGTGGACCGCGGGCTTGCTGCGCTCGCGCGTCAGCGGACCGAGTCGGCGTCCCTCGCCTCCGGCGAGCACCAGCGCGAGCGTGCGTTCCATCGAGCCGGCGTTTCGCAAGCGATGTGCCGTGTGGCGAGAGCGCCCCGCTGCGGGTCGATGCGACTCGTGTTTCTTGCGCGCGGAAGAGACACGGCTCGGGTCGGGGCGGCCGCGATCCGAGATCGCGGATGTCCGAAGAGATCCCACCGCGCTCCCTTCGTCGCCACCCTCGCGAGAAACGTGGTAACCAGCGCGTGACACTCGGCCGAGTGGCGAAATGGCAGACGCGGCGGATTCAAAATCCGCTTCCCGCAAGGGGGTGCCGGTTCAAGTCCGGCCTCGGCTATCTCCGAACGATCCCTGAAATTTGGGCGCGAACGCGGCGATCGATGGGTCGGACCGAGCCTGAACGAAGTGCCGGTCGTTGACGGCCGGTAGCAGTCGATCGCGAGTGTTTTGCCCACGGACTGCCCGCGCGTGGGCAACATCCCGTCGTTCGCGATAGGCTGAGGGCCGTGCGGTCCGCCATCGTCCTTCTCGCGGCGCTTGCCCCCGGCTGCTCGGTCGGGATGCCACTTGGCGATGCACAGGTCGCCAGCGACGCGCTCACTCCGGACGACACCGCCGTGGTCGATGCCGGTCCACTTCCACGATCTCCGCCATGACTTCGCGACACCGGTTCGCCGAGCGGGCGGAGGTATCGACGCGATCGCGAGGCTGCTGGGGCACAGCACGCTCGCGATGGCGACGCGTTACGCGCACATCGAGGATCCGACGCTACGCGCGAGCGTACGCGGCGTGCTCGCTCCCGGCGAGAAGCGCGAGAAGGTGATCGATCTCGCCGCACGCCGCGACGCGACGTAGTGTCCCAACCGAGGGGCCCCCCGGATGCCGAGTCGTGGTATGGACAAATCGTGACCTGGCGGCTCCCGAACCACGAGCGACGCACCTATAGGCGCAACCCCTTGGTCGCGGTGATCGTTCAGCTGCGGTTCAATCCGATCCTCAAGATCGAGGCGCGTGTTGCCGACTTTCAGGACATCGTGCGCGGTAGGTTTCCGCGGTACGAGGAGTCCGAGTCGCAGCAGGTGGAGCTTAGCCCCGAGGGCATCCGACTCCGGGCGGGGAAGGATTTTCGATTCATGAGCGCCGAGCCCGTCTCGATGCTCCTCGGCGACGGGGCCGTCGCGCTCGAGTATCGGGCGTACGACGATCGCGAGGTACTTCGGGCTGACGTCGACCTCATGTGCGAGGCCACCCAGCGCGCCCTCGCGCCAGTGACGCCAATCAGGCTAGGCCTGCGCTACGTGAACACGATCGATCAGACGATGATCTCGCAGGACCTGCGGCGAGACGTGGCGTGGAGCGAGCTCGTCGGTGAGTCGTTCCTCCGGGTGCCCGGGAACCTGACGGACCTCGACGGTACCCGTTTCGCGACGGAACTCTCGTCCCCCATGCCGCTCGGTGGGATGACCGTTCGGTGTGGTCTCTTGCCCGCGCCGGTCCCGAAGGGGCTAGGCTACCGACTTGACGTGGATCGCTATCGTGACGACTCGTTCGCGCTCGACTCCGTGCCCGAAACGTTGACCACTTTCGCGGATGACATCTTTCAAGTGTTCGCGGCCGCGCGAGGCCCGGCACTCGCCGAATGGATGGAGGGGTGATGCTGGACGTGATCGCGTTCACGACGTTCGCGAACTTGAGCGCTCTCGACTCGACTCGCATCGCGCGCGATCGGCGCGTGCTCGTGTGCAGCACCGGCTCGTCCGAGACCCCGCTCCCGTCCGGGTTCTCCCCCTCGAACTTGCTCGACGTGGGAACCGGAGGGTTCGCGATCCGACCCGAGGCGGTGGACGTCGTTGTCGCCGCCCAGCGCTACGCTCGAGCGTTGGCAGTGCTCCCGATCAACGCCGAGCATGAGGCGCACGTCGATCGCCTTGTGGAATCGCGCGTCGCGGGCACTCGCGTGAAACGGCCGCTCACGCAACGCGCGCGATGATCGTTTCGCCCGAGGGCCGGTGGCCACCGGTCTACGACGAGGACGATCTCAAGGCGCAGATTCGGCGGCTCACGGGCGGCGACTTCGACGCAACGTTCTGGGATCTGCGTGCGGTGCCCGGCGTGTACCAAGGCGACGTCGTAAGCCTTCGTTCCGCCGTCCCGGTGCTTGACGAGGAAGGTGTCCCCGTCGTGACCGACGAGTGCGACCTCTGGCTCGTGATCGGCAACACGTGCGACTTCGCTCGTACCCTCGAAGAGGTGACGTGGAGTCAGCTCGTCCCGCTTGTAGACGTCGCGGACGCTAGCCCGACCGACGTCGCGATCTTCCGAGCTTACACGACGAGCCGCCGTTTCTACGTTCCGCCGTGGCCCGGCGGCGATCGGGTCCACCGCCTCGCGGACTTCACGCGCCCCGTGACGATCCACAAGCGAGCGTTCGAAGGGGCGGCGCGCGTGATCGCTCGGATGCAGCTCCCGGCGTGGGTTCTGTTGCACTCGTGCTTGATTCGCTTCTTGGCGCGAGGCGACGGCCGCAACGACCCGTAGGTCCGCTGTCGGTTGCACACGGATTGCCCACGCAATGCTCGCGGGCGGCGTGGAACCGTCGGGGATCGCGGCTCTTTCGATTCGCGGCGCTCGCTTTCAAAATCCGCTTCCGCCTCGGCTATCTCCTGACGATGTCGCGCCCGAGGCTGCGCTCGGCGCAGAGCCGAGCGCGAGCGTCTCGTCCCGGCCCGGCGACCGACGAGGTCAGCGCGTCGTGATCGTTCCGCCAGGCGTCCAGCCCCAGCTGCCGCCGCCCGGGCACACCGTGGTCGCCGCTTCCATCCGGACGGTGAGCGTCCCGGCGGGGACCGGCGCGAACGCGAACCCCTGGATGACGCGATGCGTGCTCGCACCCGAGCCGCCAGCGAAGCCATACGATCCGACGACCACGCCGTTCACGCTCACGTTCCACGACAACGCCTGCCCGACGGCGCAGCCGGCCGTGTTGTCGCTCATCTGGAAGTCGAGGTCGATGCGCGAGACGGCGAAGGCGGTCGTCCGAGACGACTCGACGAAGTCGCCCATCCGGTATCGGGTGATGCCGGTGTTGAGCGTACCGGCGCCGCCCGGGCCACCGACCGGATCGCTCGTCGCCAGGAAGGTCTCGCTGCAGATGCCGCTGCACGTGCCGGCGGTGCAGACGTCGCCGGTCGTGCATGCGATGCCGTCGTCGCAGCCCGTGCCGTCCGTGGCCGCAACCACCGAGCACGCGCCCGTCGCCGGATCACAGGTGGCCGTGTGGCACGCATCGGTTGAGCCGGAGCAGTCGACCGGCGTGGTCATGACGCAGGCGCCGCTCGTGCACTCGCTTGCCGTCGAGCACATGTCGCCGTCGTCGCAGGTCGTGCCGTCGACGACCGGCATCGCCATGCAGGTGCCCGTCGCCGGATCACAGACGCCGACGTTGCAGGCGTCGTCGAGGCTCGTGCAGTCCACGCTCGCGCAGAGGCCGCCGTCTTGGCCGGCGTCGTCAGGGCCGCCATCCTGGCCACCGTCTTGGCTGCCACCGTCTTGATCGCCGCTGTCTTGGCCGCCGCCGTCTTGGCCGCCGCCGTCTTCGACGTCACCACCGTCGACGCGCCGCTGAGGGGTCGTACAGCCCAGCACACCAGAGAGCGCCACGGTCGCGGCGAGGACGAAGAAGCGATTCATGTCGACTGCCTCCCAAGAGATCAGGTTGGGGTATCGCCAGCATGGTCGCCGTTTGCGTGTCGCGCGTCAGTACCTTTGATGCGGCGTCTGGCGGTAGGTGGCGACCGCGCTCGGTCGCCGCACGCCCCCGGGCGTCGGGAACGCGGCGCTCTCGCCGATCGAGGCTGGGGCGTGGGCGCCGTGGAGCGCGCTCGCCGCCGACGCGCTCGGAGATCGGCGGCTCGCGCGCCTCGCTCGAGATCGCGTCGCCCTGGCCATCGGGACGAGCGCACCTCCGCTTCCTTCGCGGTCTCGCGCTCCACGACCCGGACCTCGTCCCCCGCGCCGCTCGATCCGAGGCTCGCTCTCGGCGCGTTATCCTCTCGGGCCGCACGCCGACTTTCTCCGCAGCGACGCGACTGCGCACGTCGGGCTCGCGCTCGGCGCCGAGCGAAGGGGCTGACTGATGGTCGACGTCCGAGGCGAAGCGCGAGATCGGGGCGGAGTCGTGGGCGTGGCGGACGTCATCGCGCTCGTGCTCACGATGGCGGGCCTGGCGACCGCGTGGGCGATACAGCTCTTCGTCGTACCGAGGTTCGCTGCGATGTACGCAGATCTCGGGAGCGACGCTGCGCTTCCGCCGCTGACTCAGCTGCTCGCGTGGGCCACCGCAGCGATGGTGCTCGTCGCGATGTACTTGCCCGTCTTCACGCTGGCGGGCGCGATCTCGCCCTGAGGCGGGGCCGTCGTCGCTCTCGTGCTCAGAGGTAGAAGTCGTCGAGGAAGAGCGCTGCGATCGGCGTCGGGTTCCACGCGCGCGGAGGCGGCGGCCCCGTGTAGCCGATCTTCTGGACGAACTTCGCGAACGCGAGCTGCCGATCGAGGTACCAGCGAAGCCCGTACTCGCGGAACAGGACGCCGATCTCCGCCGTGTGCACGACGTGCAGCGTCCGCGGTCCCTCCGCAGCCGTGTCGAACGGGACGGCCTGCATGCCCCAGTGGAGCTTGATGCGCATGCGCCCGGACTCCCAGTCCCACTGGATGCCGTCGTGGAGCGCGTAGTCGGGCTCGGCGGCGACCGCGATCGGATCGCGCTCCCCGCCGTTGCTGCCCTCGTAGCGGCCGGCGCTCCAGCTCCCGAGCAGACCGCGCGAGAGACAGAGACACGATGGAAGCCCGCGCGGGATGATCGAGCCGAATTCGTGTGCGAGCTTCATGTTCCCCGACCATGGGATGAACACGAAGAAGTCGCCGCGAGGACAGCGCATCTTGATCGCCTGGGCGTGATCGACCCGGATCTGCCCGCCCCAGAGCGCAGCTCCGACGTTCTCGCGGGAGCCCACCGCCTGGCCGATCCGGATGACGCGCATCCCCAGCATCTGCATGCTGCTCTTCGCGCCCTCCTTGGCGACCGCTTCGGCAGCGACCTGGTGGACGCGCGTGGGCTGCACGGTGAGCTGCGGGTTGGACGGTCCGCGTGAGGCGGGCGCTGGGGTTCGCTGCTGCGCGGGCGGCATCGACTGCGTCGGCGCGGGCGAGAGCCCCTCCCGGCGTGGCGTCACCGTGAACGTCGTCCCGCAGGTCCTGCAGGGCCCGCTCTGGCCCAGCATCTCGATCGGAAACTGTGTCGAGGTGGAGCAACCAGGGCAGGCGACGACGATCGGACCGGCGGCGAGCGAGGGCACGACGAGGGTCTGGCCGCAGACGTAGCAAGGTCCGCTCGCGCCAGCCTGCGCAGCCGCGAACGAGAGCCGCGTCTGGCAGTGCGGACAGCTGAAGTCGATGTTCGTCGGCACGACGGCGCGAGTCTACGCGATCCCTCGGTCGCCTCTCCCCACGCGGCGGTCAGGCGACGAGGTCGCGTATCGCGTTCGCGAGCAGCGCGAGCATCAGCAGCGTCCCGATCGCGGCCAAGAGGATCGAGGTGCGTGGGCGCCGGTCCACGAAGCGGCCCATCTCGCGGGCCATGCGCTTGTTCATCGTCGCCGGGCACTGCACGCGAACTCGGCCCTCGAGCATCGCGTAGAGCTCGTGGATCATCACGTCGGCGCTGTCCCAACGATCCTCACGGGCGCGCGCGAGGCCCTTGCGCACGAAGTGGCCGTACTCGGGAGGGATCCCTTCCTGACGACTGTTCGGGAAGAGGTCTGCGCGCGTCGGCGGCTCCGTCTCCTGGATGGCGAGGAGCAGGCTGGGGAGCGTCGTCGCCGTCTCGAATCGATGACGGAGCGTGAGCAGCTCGTCGAAGAGCACCACGGCGGAGTAGAGGTCGCTGCGCGTGTCGAGCAGATCGTTCGCTCCGCGGGCCTGCTCGGGCGACATGTAGAGCGGCGTGCCGATGAGCGACCCCACGTGCGTGGAGCTCGCGCGCGCGGCCTCTCCGGTCAGCGCCTTCGCATCGACGGGGACGTTCCCTTCGCGCGTCCCACCGACCGGGCGCGCGACGCCCCAGTCCATGAGGATCGTCTCGCCATAGCGGCCCACCATGACGTTCGCAGGCTTGATGTCGCGATGGATGATCCCCTTCTCGTGCGCGTAGTGCAGCGCACGGAGGATGCCGATGAAGATCTCCACGCGCCGCGTGATGTCGTAGACCCGGATGGCCTCGGGATCCTTCGCCCTGAGCCGCTCGATGATCGACTCGAGCGTCTCGCCCTCGACGTACTTCATGACGAAGAAGAACGCGCCGTTCTCGTCGACGCCCACGTCGTGGATGGGAACGATGTTCGGATGCTCGAGCCGTCCGATGGTCCGCACCTCGTCCACGAAGCGCGCGACGGCTGCCGGGCCCTCCACGCCCTCGAGCAGACGCTTCACCGCGACGGTACGACCGATGTCGCGATCCTCGACGAGGGCGACCTCGCCCATCCCGCCGCGGCCGAGCGTGCGCACGGACTCGTAGCGACGGCCCTGGCTCGGAAGGAGCTTCGCCCCGTCATCGCCCGTTTCGAGCCGGGGGAGGACGGAACCGTTCGTCGTCTTGATCGAACGGTCGGCCGTGCCCGTGAGATCCACGATGGAGATCGCGCCGAGCGGGGCCGCGAGGGTCGCGCCGAGACCGAGGGTGCGTCCTTTCCCGAAGTCGACAGCCGTGGCGTCGAGGGGGGGAGTCGATCCGGCGACGGGCGATGTGACGGCGAGCGTGCTTGCGAGACCGACGTCCTGGCTCATCTCGCGATGGTCGGTCCGATGCGTCACCCGAGCAAGCTGCGAGAGCGCGAAGAACCGTGACGAAGCATGAAGCGCGCGCTTCTACTCGGCGGCGGCGCTCTGCCGTTCGTCGGCCGGAGCATCACCGATCGGTGTGGATGGAGGTGTGGGCGGCTTCCGGTCGAAGATCCGGTTGATCTGGCGGAACGGGAAGCTCACGCCGATCCCGATCCACCGAGCCGCGCGCGAGTGCGCAGCATCGTCGAACCAGGTGTAGATGACCGGTGTGGCGATGAGCGTCAGCAGGAGAGACATCACCTGCCCGCCCGCGATGACCGAGCCCATCGCGCGGTTCGTCCCTGCCCCGGCGCCCGAGCTGACGAGCAGCGGGACCATGCCGGCGACGAACGCGACGGTCGTCATCAGGATCGGGCGCAAGCGGTCTCGGTTGCCGACCATGACGGCGTCCGCGCGCGGCATGCCTTCGCGTCTCAGCGTGCGGGTGTGATCCACCACGAGGATCGAGTTCTTCTTCACCACGCCGAAGAGCACCAGGATGCCGAGCGACGAGTAGATGTTGATCGACTGCCCCAGCACGAGCAGCGAGAGCAGCGCGAACGGGATCGTCAGCGGCAGCGAGATGAGGATCGTGATCGGGTGGATCCAGCTCTCGAACTGCGCCGCGAGCACGAGGTACATGAAGATGAAGGAGAGCAGCACGGCGATCCCGAAGCTCCTCGCCGCTCGACCGAGCTCGCGCGATCGACCGGTCAGCGCCGAGCGGTAGCCCGGCACGACGTGAAGGTCGTCGAACGCTGCGTTGAAGCCCTCGAGCACGGTCGACTCGGACGCGCCAGGCAGCGTGTTGCAGTAGACGGTGACCTGTCGCTGGCGGCTGAGGTGCTGGATGAACGCCGGGCCCTGGGCCTCGACGATGGTCGCCACGTCCGCGAGCCGAACGCTCTGTCCTGGCGTGGTGGTCGGGACGGTGACCTGCGAGATCTGAGCGATGGTCGTGCGTGACGCGAGGCCTGCTCGCACCACGACGTCGTACTGCTCGCCAGCGTCCGCGAAGGTGCCGACCTGAACTCCGCCGACGACGAGGCGCAGCGCGGTGGAGATGTCGGCGACGCTCACGTGCAGGTCCGACGCGCGAGCGCGGTCGATGTGCACCTCGTAGGCCGGCTGTCCCGTCACGAGCGTGACGTCGGCGTCGACGATGCCGGGAAGCTGGCGGACCGCTTCGAGCATCTGCGCCGAGTAGGTGCCGAGCCGATCGATGTCCGGGCCGTTGATGACGAACTGGATCGCCGCCGAGTCCGCGCCGCCGCCGCCGAACGCGTTCACCTGGTTGACGATCGTGCGGAGGTGCTCGTCTGCGTAGTGCGGGAGGATGTTCTCGCGAACCGCGATGATCAGCTCCGCCTGCGAGAGCTCTCGCGCGCTGGCCGGCGTGAGCGACACGAAGATGGTGGCCTGGTTCGGGCCGCGGCCGCTCGAGTCGCCGGCGGGGCTTCCGATCGTCACGAGCGTGTGGTTCACGCCGGAGAGATCGCGGATCTCTCGAGCGATGCGCTCGCCGACCAGCTGAGTCTGCGCGAGCGACGTCCCCTCGGGCGCGCGGATCGAGACCTCGAAGCGCGACTCGTCCTCCACCGGCAAGAAGGTCTTGGCGACCGCGCGACCCATGATGGGGATCGAGACGACGGCCAGGACGAGGAGAATGCCGATGACCCATCGGTGGCGCATCGAGTGCGCCAGCAGCCACATGTACCCGCGCTCGACTCGGCCATAGATCCCGCTGCGCTCGGTGTGCCCGGCGCCATGTCCTGCGGTCGAGACGGAGCGCGTCCGCCTGGCCCACTCGAGATAGTGGGCGCGCTCTTCCTGGCGGTCGCCGGGCGGCGGATCGGCGATGACGAGGTCGTCCTCGGGCTTCTCTTCCACCGGCGGCGGGGGGACCGGGCCCGGCGCGTGCGATCCCGTCAGCCAGCGCGAGCAGAGCATCGGAGTGAGCGTGAAGCTCACGAAGAGCGAGACCAGGATCGAGAAGCTCATGGTGTAGCCGAAGCTCGACATGAACCGACCGATGATCCCGGACATGAACGCGATCGGAAGGAAGACCGCCACGAGCGAGAGCGTGGTCGCGAGGACGGCGAGGCCGATCTCCTTGGTCGCGAGCACGGCGGCGTGCCTCGGATCCACGCCCTTCTCCTCGATCCATCGGACGATGTTCTCGAGGACGACGATGGCGTCGTCGATGACGATGCCGACCGCGAGCGTCAGCGCGAGCAGCGTGATGATGTTCAGCGTCAGCCCCATCACGTTGATGAGCGCGAACGTGCCGATGATCGACGTGGGGATCGCGAGCGCCGCGATCACGGTGGACCGTCCGTTCCACAAGAAGAGGAGAACGACGAGCGCGGCGAAGAAGCCACCGAGGATCAGGTGCTCCTCCACGGCGTGGATCGAGTTCCGGATGAACTCGCTCTCGTCGCGGACGATCTGCACGTGATAGCTCGGCGGGAGCGAGGCCTGGATCTCGTGAACGCACTCGGTCAGCGCGTCGACGATCGCCACCGTGTTGGTGCCGGACTGCTTCTGGACCTGGATGACGACGACGCTCTCGCCGTCGAGCGTCGCGAGCGAGTCGGGCTCCTCGTCCGTGTCGGCGACCGTCGCGATGTCGCTGATCCGGACGGGACGCCCGTCGCGCGTCGCGATCACGAGATCGGCGAACTCCGTCGGGCTCGTGAGACGGCTCCGCACGCGGAGCTGCATGGTCCGCGCGCCCTCCTGGACGTCACCGCCGGGGATCTCGATGTTGCCGGCCGCGAGCGCCATCTGGACGTCTCGCGCCGTCAGCCCCGTCGACGCCAGCTGTGCCGTGTCGAGGCGGATCTCGATGACGCGCTCCTGGCCGCCGATGATCGAGACGCCGCCGACGCCGTCGAGGGACTCGATCATTCGCCGAACGCGCGTGTTCGCGTACTCGGTCACCTCACGCGGTGAGCGCGAGCTGATGAGCGCGATCTGCATGACGGGCGCGGCGCCCAAGTCCATACGCTCGACGCGCGGCTGGTCGATGCCCTCGGGGAGCTGCGCGAGGATCCGGTTGACGCGATCGCGCACTTCCTGCGCGGCCGTGTCCATGTCCTTCTCCATCACGAAGCGCGCGACGACGACGGAGATGCCTTCGAACGAGTTCGACCGGAGCTCGTCGATGCCCGAGACGCTGCTGATGGCCTCCTCGACGACGTCCGAGACCTCCGTCTCGACCTGCTCGGGCGAAGCGCCCGGCAAGACCGTCGTCACGACGACGATCGGAACGTCGATGTTCGGAAAGCGATCGACACCGAGCCCGAAGAAGCTCGCGCCACCGACGACGGTGATCAGTAGAACCAGCACCCACGTGAAGACGGGGCGCTTGACGCAGATCTCGGCGAGCCATTGCATGGGCGGTTTCCTTCGTCTCGGCTCAGTTCGAGATCAGCATTCCGTCGGCGAGCCCTTCGAGGTTCTCCGTCGCGACGACATCACCCGGCGACACGCCCCGAGAGATGGTGACTGTCCCGCTCTCGCGGGACGCGATCGAGACGACGCTCTCCACGATGCTGCCGTCGCGGAGGATGAACACGCGGCTGACGCCGGCCTGCGTCAGCACCGCCGAGCCGGGCACCGTGGCCATCGTCGCGGTCGTTCCGAGGAGGATGCGGGCGCTGGCGAACATGCCCGTGCGAAGGCGCAGGTGCTCGTCCGAGTTCGGGACGACCGCCTCGACCGCAAGCCCGCGGCTCGTCGCGTCCACCGATGCGCTGATGTAGCGGATGGTGGCGGGGAACACGTGGCCGGGCGCCGCGTCGACGCGGACCTCGACCGCCTGACCCTCGTAGACGGCGAAGAGCTGCTCTTGCGGGATGTGGACCTCGATCCGCAGCGGGTCCGTGCGGACGAGCGTCACGAGATGGCTCGCGGCTGTCACGTACTCGCCCGGCGCGACCGCACGATCTGCGATCTCCCCGGCGAACGGCGCTCGGATCACCGACTCCGACACCGACGTCGACGCCTGCCTCAGCGTCGTGCTCGCGCTCGACAGGGCTGCGATGGAGGCGCGCGTGTTCTGGAGCGCGGTCGCATACGCGGCCCGTGAGGAGGCCGCGCGCGCTCGCGCTTCGTCGAGCTGTGACTGCGTGAACACGCCTCGCTCGGCGAGGCCCTCGGCGCGCGTGAGGGAGCCGTCGTTCAGCTCCATCTGTGCGCGGGCCGCCTGGACGTCCGGCGTCGCCTCGGGCGCAGGCGGCGCTGCGCCTTCTGCGATCCCGAGGCGGGCGCGCGCTTGATCGAGCTGAGCGCGCGCGCCTGCGAGCTGGAGGCGATAGTCGGTGTCGCGGAGGCGCACGAGCGGATCACCCTCGGCGACCACCGAGCCGCGCTCGACCATCACCTCGACGACGCGGCCCGGAACGAGCGGACTGACGTGCGACTCTTCGTCGGCCATCAGCGTCCCGTTGAGCTCGAGCGAGGCGGGAACCTCTCGCGCGTCGGCCACCACGTGGGCGGGCGCCGGGATCGACACGGCCTCGTGGGTCGGCGTCACCGCTGCCTGTGTGGCGCCGCGCCCGCAGCCCACCAGGGACGTGAGGGCCGTCCAGACGACGGCGTGGACGACCTGCTGATCTCTGCGATTCATCGCGTAGCCTTTCGTGGCGTCTTCTTCTTCGGGGAAATCGAGGACGCCGCCAGCGCCCGTACGGCGCGCGGGATCGAGACGAGCGCCGATCGCGCGGGGCTCGGCGCCTCGGCGAGCGCAGCAGTCGGCAGGAGCACGCGCATCACGGTGTCGACGCTCGGGGCGACGAACGGAACATCGTTGCTGACCAGCGTGGTCAGCGCGAGACCGCGCATGACACAGAGCAAGGTCGTCGCGAGCTCTTCGGCAGGCGCATGGCTGCCGATCTCGCCACGCTGCTGTCCTTGCTGGATGCGCTTCACAGACTCCGTGAACGTCCACTCGGCGTGGGTTGCCATCATCGTTCGAACCTCGGGGCAGAGCGAGTCGCTCAGGATCGCCTGCGCGATCATGAGGCCCATCTCCGGCTCCGCCTGCGTGCGCTCGAGCCAGTTGGCGACGCTCGACCGCAGCCGGTCGACGCTCGTTCCCAGCAGCGAATCGTCCTCGGCCATCGCGCCCTTCGAGCGCGCCAGCTTCTCCTCGAGGATCGCTCCGAAGATGGCGTCCTTGTTGTCGAAGTAGTGATAGACGAGGCCGTGCGAGAGCCCCGCCTCTCGCGCGATGTCGGAGATCTTCGTCGCGCTGAAGCCCTTCTTCGCGAAGACGCAGCTCGCGGCGCGCAGGATCTCGATCCGGCGCGCGTCCTTGAGCTGCTCGTTGTCTTCGGGAGAGCGGGGCATTTCGTTTTTCTGGGCGTCCCGGCGATTCGTTGGTTGACGCGTCAGTCAATGGCGCCAGAATCGGACGGCGTCAAGGGCAAGTGCGCCCTCCAACGGAGCCTGAATGCACCCCGACAAGGTTCGCGTCGCCGTCCTCTCGGCGCTGTTCTTCTTTCCTTGCATCGCATCGGCACAGCAGCCGCTCGAGGAGTTCATGACGTCGTCCGACACGGCGGCGATCGACCTACACGCCGCCCAGGCCGCGCTCGATACGGCGCGCTCTCAGTCGGACGAAGCGCGCTCGCGTCTCTTGCCGAGCTTCATCGGGCAAGGCACGTATCAGCGGAACGAGATCCAGTCGCAGATCCCACTCGGGACGGACGCGATGGGCGCGCCCATCATCCGCGTCATCATCCCCTATGACCAGCTGAGCGCGACGCTCACGCTCAGCGTGCCCATCCTGGACATCAGCGCGTGGTCCTCTTTCTACGCGTCCGAGCACCTGGCCGACGCCGCCGACGAGCGGCTCGCCGGCACGAGCGACGACGTACACGCGGCCGTCGTCCAGATCTGGTACCAGCTCGTCGGAACGCGCGCTGTGCGCGATGCGGCGCAGCGAAACCTGGACGTGGCCACGGCGTCTCGCGACACCGTGCAGGTGCGCTTCGAAGCACAGGTCGCACCGCAGCTCGAGCTGTCCCGCGCCGAGGCCGAGGTGCAGCGCGCGACGCAGGCCCTCTCGGAGGCGGACCTCCTCGTCGTGCTGACGCAGCGCAAGCTCGAGAACCTCACGGGCCTCCACCCGAGCCAGACCGCCGTGACCCTCGAAGACGACCTCCACGCGGAGGCGTCGCTCGAGGAGTTCACGCGACGGGCCGACGAGGCGCCCCAGGTGCGGGCGGCCGCCGAGACCGTGCGGGCCGCGGAGCTGGCCGTCGACGCCGCCTGGCAGAGCCTCCTCCCGACGCTCGCGGGCACGGCGCGCGAGACCTTCACCAACGCCGCAGGCTTCGGTGGCAACACGTACTACGCGCTCGGCATCACAGCGACGTGGTCGCTCGACTTCCTGAGGCCCGCGCAGATCGGGACGCGCGGCGGCATGCTCGCGACGGCGCGCGCCCAGGCCGAGCTCGCCGACCAGCAAGCTTCGACGCGCATCTTCGAGCAGTGGGAGCGCGTCCGAACGCTTCGCGTCGCAGCCGCGGCGGCGAGCGCGGCGTGTGACGCTCTCGTTCGCGCCTCCGAGGACGCCCACCTGCGCTTCGACGCGGGCGCCGCGACCCAGCTCGACGTCATCCAGGCGGACCGCGACCTGTTCCAGTCCGAGGTCCTGTACATCCAGGCCCTGGCGAACCTCGGCGTCGCCCGACACACGCTCCGCATCCGCGCGCAGCTCGAGTGAGCTCAGCCGAGCTGAGGTACGAGCGCTCGCACCAGGTCGGCGAGCAGCGCGTGATCGAACGGCATTGCCAATGTGGCGAACACACCGGCGAGCCGCGCGGCCAGTGCGGCGCGCTCGTCGCCTGACGACCGGGTGCGCATCAGAACGATCGGGACGCCGGGGCTCGCCTCGTGGATTCGCCTGGCGACCTCGAGCCCGCCGATGCCCGGGATGGCATCGTTTACCACCACGAGGCTGGTGGGCCATGCGTCGAAGAGCGCGATGGCGGCCTCCCCCGAGCCCGTTCCGACCACGCGCGCGCCGCTCTCGGCGATGACCTTTGCGAGGGCTGCCTGGGTCTCCGGATCATGCTCCACGAGGAGCACGCCGGTCGCATCGGGGCGATGGATCATGAGGTGTCTCGTCGACCTTGCGTTGAGCGGAGCGGGGAGGCCGGGCGTGGGGGCAGGTCCAAGAAGGCGGAACCCGCCAAGAACAGGGCCTGGCCGCGGCCTGTTCCCACCAACCAGGGTGACCGCGCCAGGAATCGACCCGGCGCACGAGCGGCGACCATCTCGTGACAAAGGGTTGCCGAAGGTGCGCGCATCGTTTGATCGCACCGCCTCGAACCGGATATCGTCCGGCCGTGCGTCCGCCCCCCCTCCCGCATCAGACGGGTCTTCTCGCCGAGCTCCTCGAGCGAATTCCTGCCTGGTCCGCCGAGACTGGGCGTGCCGCGGTCGTCGTCTTCGACCTGGACGCGACCCTCTACGACAACCGCCCGCGCACGCTCGAGATCCTGATGGAGTACCGGGACCAGGTGATGGAGCGTCAGCCGGACGTCGGCGAGGCGTTCGCGGCCCTCACCGCCGAGCGCGTCCACTACCTTCTCTCGGACACGCTCCGTGGCGTCGGCGTGACGCGCGCCGACGTGGTCTCCGACGTCACGCGCTTCTGGCGCGACCGCTTCTTCACGGACGCCTACCTCGACCGCGATGCCCCACTCGAGGGCGCCGCCGAGTACGTCCGCGCCTGCCACGAGGCGGGCGCCATCGTCGTCTACATGACGGGCAGAGACGTCTCGGGAATGCTCGTCGGGACCCTCACGTCGCTGCGGGACTGTGGGTTTCCGATCGCCATCGCCGGCATCGAGATCGTCCTCAAGCCGGACGCCACGATGCCGGACGAGGCCTTCAAGCGCGGTGCGTTGCCCTCGCTCGAGCGCCTCGGTGACGTGATCGCGTTCTTCGATAACGAGCCCGCGAACTGCAACCTCGCGAAGGCGATGTTCCCCGACGCGACCGTGATCCTGCTCGACACGCAGAAGGTCCCCTATGCGCCGGATCTCGCGGACGACGTCCAGACCGTGACCGACTTCCGGGTCGTGTGACGTGACCGGTCGTCGTGTCCGGGCGAGCCAACGTTCTCGGCGCCCCGGCACGACGAACGCAGCGCTCGCGCTCTTGCTCGTCTCGGTCTGGCTTTCCGGCTGCGGGCCGGACGCGCGTCTCACGTTCGCGGAGGAGAGCGTGCGCGTCGCGTCGAGCGCGCTCGCCGAAGCTTCGACCAGCGGCGGCGAGACGCCAGCGCTCGAGGAGCCGCTCGCCCGCGTCTCGGCCAGGCTCGCGGAGACCGAGCGCGCCGTGGACGTCTGGCGCGACAACAGCGGAGCGCTCGCCTACAGGACGCGCGCCCCGTGCCTCCGCGCCGCCTTGATCGCGCTCCGAGACGCGCTGCTCGCGGCGTCGCTGCCCGTCCCGAGCGACCTCGACGAAGCCGACGCGCTCCTCGAGGAGGTCGGCGGGAACTGCCGCACACTCCCCGCGACACGTCCCGTCGACTCGCCTCGCTGAGCAGCGCCCTTCAGGCGTGCCCGGTCCGACGGCCTGCGCTGCCGCCGCCGTGCTCGCTCCGGTCTCCCGCGCACAAGAGGAGCGTGAGGCTGGTGGACAGCCGCATTCGAGCGGCGGGAGAGAGGGGGACGTTGGCGGCGCTCAGCCGATCGAGAGCGTCGCTCGTCGTGTGGACCGCGCCCTCCACGAGCGTTCGCCGCGCGTCCACCATCGCCTGCGCCTGCTGCCTGAGCAGCATCGACTGCGCGATCTCCGGCGCGTAGGTGAGGTCGTTCAAGCGCACGAGCACGACGTGGATGCCGGCGTTCTTCACTTGCTGGCCGAGGTGCGCGCGGAGCGCCTCGATGATCTCGTCGCTCTCCTTCTTCAGGCAGGGCTGGTTCGGATCGCGGCTCTCGTACGGGTAGCGCGAGCAGACGCTCTTGAGCACGGCGCTCGCCTGGTTCTGGACGTACCGCTGGTAGCCCTGCACGTCGATCAGCGCCTTGGCGGGGTCCGACACGCGATAGACCGCGACGGCCGAGACCTGGATCGGATTGCCGACCGCTTCGACGACGGTGGTGAGCGGGATCTGCAGCACGGTGTCGCGTGTGTGGATGAGCCGCCGGTCGAGCCCGAGGGGGAAGACCCACTTGAGGCCGGGCTCGTCCACGGTGCGGCTGTACTTGCCCCAGTAGAGGAGCACGTAGGCCTGACGCGGCTCGACGATGAAGAAGCCGCGCAAGAACAGGGACCAGGCCGGGATGAAGAGAATTCCGAGGCCGACGCCCGCGGCGCAGAACAGGCCTACGATCGCGTCTTCGTTCATCGCGCTGCTCCTTCCGGCGGCGCCGGATCGAGATCGATCGGCATGACGGTCGTCACGCGCTCGCCGCTGCAGAGGACGAGCATCAGGTTCGCGACGAAGGTCTCCTTGTGCGCGGGCGTCAGCTGGATGCCCGCAGCGTCCATTCGCTTGGCCGCGTCGGTCACGGTCGCGGTCGCGCCCTCGACGATGGTGCGCTGCGCGTCGACCATCGCGAGCGCTTGCTGTCTCATCAGCATCGACTGCGCGATCTCGGGCGCATACGTGAGGTCGTTCAGGCGAACCTCCAGGATCTCGATCCCGGCCGGGACCACGAGCTCACCGAGCTCGCGCATGAGGTGATCGCTGACCTGCGCGCTCTCCTTCTTGAGGCAGGGAGCCTTCGGATCCGGTGACTCGTACGGATAGTGCGAGCAGACGTTCTTCACGACGGCCGTCGCGAGCAGCGTGACGTAGCCGTTGAAGTCCTCGATCTCGAGGACCGCCTTGTGCGCCTCCTTCACCTGGTAGAGGCAGACCGCCGAGACCTCGATCGGGTTTCCGTTCGCCTCGAGCACCATCAGCCGCGGCAGGTCGACGCTGACGACCTGGCTCGAGAGCCGGTAGAGCTTTCGGCCGAGCGGAAAGACGTAGCGGATGCCTTCCTCCGTGATCGTGTGCTAGTACTTCCCGAAGCGGAGCACCACGACCTGGGTGCGTGGCTGGACGATGAAGAAACCGCCGACGAGATAGAGGCTCGCGATGCCTCCCGCGATCAGCCCGAACACGACGAACACTCCGACGAATTCCATCTCATCCTCCCCCCGCGCCGGTCGTCCCGGCGCGCCGGCGCATCCTCGCCCGAAAACCGCCTGCCGCGCGAGCCGCACGAGAGCGCGCGCGCGTCTCGTGTTAGAGCAACGCTCATGAAGCGCATCCTCGTGTGCCTGGATTCGTCGCAGCGCGCCGCCGGCGTGCTGGCCGCCGCGGTCGATCTCGCGTCGCGCACCGGCGCCAAGCTCGACCTGCTCCGCACGGTCGGCGTTCCGACCGACATCCACGGCGGCCTCATCGGGCTCTCGCCCGCGGAACTCTCCGAGCGGCTGGCCGAGTGGGCGCACACAGACCTCGCCAACTTCGCGTCGGGCGCGCCCGCCGGCATGGTGGAGGGGCGTCACGTGCGCGTCGGGACGCCATGGGACGCGATCTGCCGTGAGGCGATCGCGCTCGACGTCGACCTGATCGTGCTGGGCTCGCACGGCCACACGGTGCTCGATCGCCTGCTCGGGACGACGGCTTCGCGTGTGGTGAACCACGCCGATCGCTCCGTGCTCGTCGTGCGAGAGAAGGGCGCCACCGCTCCTGCCGCCTGAGGGACGCAGGAGCGCTGGCGACGCCCGCCGTCAGCTCTTGTAGATCGCCATCGCGTCGGCGAGCAGCTTTACCGCTTCGGCTTCGGGCCGCTGGAACGCATTGCGCCCCATGATCGAGCCGAAGCCGCCGCCCTCGTGGATCTCCTTGATCTCCGCGAGCAATTCGGCGGACCCCTTGGCCTCGCCGCCCGAGAAGATGACGATGCGGCGTCCGTCGAAGCAGCTCTTCACCACGTGGGCGATGCGCTCCTTCAGCGTCTCGCGCGGGATCTTCTCGTAGTACTTCCTGCTGTCCTCGCGCTCGAGGTGAGCCGTCGGCGGCTTCACCTTCACGATGTGCGCGCCGAGCTGACAGGCGATGTGCGCCGCATACGCGATCACGTCGAGACCGGTCTCGCCCTGCTTGGTCATGCTGCCGCGCGCGTAGCTCCAGATCACGGTCGGGATGCCTGCCTCGCGTGCCTCGCCGATGAGGTCGCGGACCTGCTCGTACATCGTGTTGCGAGCGGGCGAGCCGGGGTAGATCGTGAAGCCGATCGCGCTGCAGCCGAGGCGCACCGCGTCACGGACGCTCGACGTGAGCGCCGAGCAGGGCGCGCCGGGATCGCCGAGAAGGTCGCTGTTGTTGACCTTCAGGATGAGCGGGAGCTCGCCGGCGTAGCGATGCGCGATCACCTCGAGCGCACCGAGCGGCGCAGCGTAGGCGTTGCATCCCGACTCCACCGCGAGGCGCGGGTGGTAGTAGGGATCGTATCCCGCGGGGTTCGGCTCGAACGTGCGGCCGGGGCCGTGCTCGAAGCCCTGATCGACGGGAAGGATGACCAGCTTGCCGGTCCCCGCGAGCGTGCCTGTGTTGAGCATTCCGCGAAGGTTGCCGATGACGGCCGGGCTCTCGCCGGCGTAGTTCGACAGGATGGTCTCGACGATCTCACTCATGGGGTCCTCCTAGGCGAGAAGGGGCGTGTAGCACGCCGCACGGGCTTCCTGGCACCGTTCCGGCCGACGACCCGCTGCGAACGAAGCCGGCGGGCCTACCTGGTTCCGACGAAGGTCGCGAGGAGCTCGCCGAGCTCAGCGTCTTCGACGTCGCGGGTCGAGCAGACGATGACGCCGGCCGCCGGGCAGGCTGTCCGAAGCGCGCTGCGCTCGCCCACTCCGGCGAAGAGCAGGAACACGTCGGTACGCGCGAGGGCCTCGCGCGCCTCGCTCGCGCTCGCCACGAGCGCGCCCGGCCGCCGCAGAGGCCGGCAGTCGATGATGAGGCTCGAGTGGATGCGCCCGCGCTGACTGAGCTCTTCGAGCGAGTCGTAGCGGGCGAGCTCCTGTGAGGCGCCCAGAGCGACGCGCACTCGCACGGCCAGGCGCGCATCATCCGTCACCACGGCGACGCGGGCGACCCTCGCCAGCCCGGAGCGAGGGAGCGAGACGCGCTGCGTCGGCTCCTCCGATCGCGGGCTCCGCCTCTGGTCCATCTGATCGAGCACGCCGAGCATCGGCTCGAGGCCCTCGACCACCGCCCCCGCCGCGTCGGCGCTGAGGGCTCCCGCGATGGCGTGCCGCAGCTCGACCGTGGCGAACTCGCGGAGCTCGGCGGCGCGCTCCGGCAACGACGTGAGCCCAGCCTCCGAGAGCGCCTCGTGGATGAGCTCGTCCGCGAGGTCCTCCTTGGCGAACGCCGTGACGATCTCGCGTATCGTCCGCGCGACCTGCGACGAGCGCGTCCCTGACTGCGGCTCCGCTCGCTCGGGCGCGGATGCTCGCCGTGCTCGATCGGTCACGCGCTCACCCGTGCGTATGTCGATGCTTCTCGCACTCTCTCACTCGTTGGGGTCCGGAATGCGTGGCGGAACGAGGAAGTAGATGAGCGGGTTGTCGAGCGGGGTGAAGCCGTCGCCGATGACGTCGATCCGAGCCCGGAAGAGCTGCGGAACGAGAGTCGGCATCACCGTGGCATTCACCTTCGGGATGATGTCGAAGCATACCGGAGTCCCGGGGGTCACGCGCTGGAAGGTATCCGGAAAGCTGTCCGAGTCGATGACGGGACACGGTGCCGCTCATCGAGCCGGTGTTGTCCATCAGGAAGTAGACGTTGGCGCGCTGCAAGCTCGTCGCGAACTGGAGCGTGTCGCGCGTCGGCGAGGGCGGAGCATGTACGGCTCGAGGAACACGAAGTCACCGCGCGTGGGCGGGCTGTCCGTGGGATCGAGCGGCCGCGTCCCGGCGCCGACCTCGATGAGGTCGCTGACGCCGAGCTCGTCGCGCACGACGGCGCCGACGGAGCTGCGGGGGAGCACCCTGCGGAGAGGGTGACGAGCGCTCCAAGCAGAAGCCCCAACCCCGTGCATGACCAGCGCGCCATTCGACACCTCCAACGCCTGTCCCTGGATTTATGAAGGTATCAGAGAACTCCTCCCCGCTGGGATAGGGGCGAGGCGAGCGCCGAAACGCCCGGGAACATGGCGGCCCTAGCGCTTGTCCGTGCCTGAGGCGCTCGCTA
Source organism: Polyangiales bacterium (assembly GCA_038252025.1). Taxonomy (GTDB): domain Bacteria; phylum Myxococcota_A; class Polyangia; order Polyangiales; family Sandaracinaceae; genus JBBSAT01. Next base: position 25,216 of record JBBSAT010000012.1, read on the forward strand.
AGGTCGCCGCGCCGCCGGGGGTCCGCTCCACGTTCCTCCTCCTCGACCTGCCTCTGCCGAACCCCACGGGGGAGCTCTTGACGCCGAATCGATCTCGCGCCGCTGGCGCCACGTTCTCTGCAGCGCTCCTCGGTCTGCTCTTCTTCGTCTGCCCCACCGACGGGGCCACCGCGCAGGTCGCGACCGCCGCCCCGTACGAGGCGCGCGCGGCCTCGCTGGCGCGGGAAGTAGCGAGCGCAGGACGCTCTCCGAGAGCGATCCTGCCGCTGCTCGAGCTCTATCGTCAGTGGAACGACGTGCGGCCCGAGGTGACGATGACGGCGCTCGCGCGTCTCGCTGCGGATCGTCGTCTCTCGGCGCCCGTGCGTCAGTACGCCGCGCAGCTCCTCGCGCGAGGACGGTTGCGCGATGGAGACGTGAGCGCGTCGCAGCGCGCCTTCGACGAGCTCGGCTACGTTCGCACGTGGCGCGTCGCCGGCCCGTTCGACAACGAGGGCAAGGCTGGATTCGCCCGCGAGTACGACCCGGAGCGCTTGCGCATGGATCCCGTCGATCGGGACGCGCGGTTCGCGGGGCGCGAGCGGCCGGTCGGCTGGCGCGACTATCCGGACATCGGTCACTACGGCTACGTCTCGTTCGATGCCGTGATGCGGCCCGACACGAACGTCTGCGGCTACGCCGAGACGTTCGTCACGAGCCCGCGCGCGCAGCCTCTCTCCCTCTGGCTCGGCGGGGGCGGGGCAGTGGCGGCGTGGTGGAACGGCCAGGAGGTCCTCCGGGACACCGCGTATCGGCAGCCCGATCCGGATCGCGCGAGCGTCATGGTCGGCGCGCAAGCGGGCCCGAACCGACTCCTCGTGAAGACGTGCGTCGCCTCGACGACGTGGGGCTTCTACGCGCGCATCGGTGACGCGACGGGCGCCACGGCGACCGGGCTCACGTTCTCCACGGAGGGCGATGCGTCTGCGGTTCACCCGAGCACGGCGCACTTGCCGGCCGCCCCGGTAGCGCCGCTCGCAGCGCTCGAGGCGGCTGCGGCCAGTGCGCATCCGACGGCCCAGGCGCTGCAGGATCTCGCCGAGATCCTCGCGTACACCGGCTCGGACGATCCGGCCGAGCTCCGGGCCAAGCAGCTGGCAGAGCGCGCCGCCGAAGCGGGACCAACGGTCGACCGCTGGATCCTCGCAGCCACGCTCGCGAACGCCCGCGGCGATGCGTCGCGCTTCCTGGGTCGCGCGTCTTCCCTCGCGCGGAACGATCCAGCCGTGATCCTCGCGCGCGCGCGCCTGGTCGTCGGTGGACCGAGCCCGGAGGACGCCCTCGCGCTCCTCGAGCAGATCCCCGAGGGCACCACCGAGTGGATGGATGCCGCCGCCCTGCGCTCGGACCTGATCGAGAGCCTGGGCCTGCCCTACACCTCGCGCGCGATCATCGAGGAGGCCTACGCGCACGCCCCGGGCGCGCCGCGCTGGCTGGGGCTTCGGGTGCACGCCGCCGAGGCCGTCGGCGCGCGCGACGAGTCGATGACGTTCGCAGCCGAGGCGCTCGCCGCGCGCTTCGATGATCAGTCCACGCGCGAGCTCCTCGTACAGGACGCGATCATCCGCGGCGACGTCGACCGCGCGAGCGAGCTCATCGAGCAGTACGTCGTGCTCGGCAACGATCACGCGCGCCACTTCGTGCACGTCGCCGACTGGTACGAAGCGCTCGGGCGTGAGGACGAGGCGATGGGGCAGTACCGCGCGGCGATCGAGCTCGCGCCCGACGACGCCACCGTCCGTGTGTCGTATGCGCACGCGCTCCTTCGCGCCCACCAGGAGAGCCTCGCGGTCGACGCGCTCCGCACCGCGCTCGCGCTCCGGCCGCAGGACGCCGCGACGCGCGAGCTGCTCGAGAGCATCCAGCCCGAAGCGCGCATGGACGAGGCGTACGCCGTGAGCGAGCAGGAGCTCCTCTCACGCGTGCGCGAGGAGACCGGCTACGCGTCGCGGATCCTCGAGGAGCTGACGGTCAACACGGTGTACGAGAACGGGCTCGGCTCGAGCTTCCACCAGGTCGCTGCGCAGCTCGTCACCGATCAAGGCGCGCGCGACTGGCGCACCTATCCGATCCAGTTCGATCCCGACGTGCAGCGCGTCACCGTCCGCGTCGCCCGCGTGTATCGAAACGGACGCAGGCTGGAGGCCGGCGAGTCGTTCGAGCAACAGCTGGGCGAGCCGCAGTACCGCATCTACTACGACACGCGCGCGTTCGTGATCGTGTTCCCGGATCTCGATCCGGGTGACGTGGTCGAGGTCCGCTATCGCATCGACGACATCGCCGAGCGAAACCTCTTCAACGACTACTACGGCGATCTCCACTACCTCGGTGGCGAGACGCCCATCGCGAGCCTCGACTACGTGCTGATGACGCCGGCCTCGCGGCGCTTCTACTTCAACGAGCCCAGGCTCGCGTCGCTCGAGCACGAGACGGAGACCACGGGCGGCGTGCGCACCGATCACTTCCATGCGGTGAACCTTCCGGCGCTTCGTCCCGAGGACGGAATGCCCGGCCGCACGGAGGTGCTGCCCTACCTCCACGTGTCGACGTTCGAGAGCTGGAACGACGTCGGGCGCTGGTGGTGGGGCCTCATCCACGATCAGCTCTACGCGGACGCGCACCTGCGCACGGTCGTACAGGGGCTGGTCGATGGCGTGACGGACGTTCGCGAGCGCGTTCGCCGCATCTACCGCTGGGTGATCGACAACACGCGCTACGTCGGCCTCGAGTTCGGCATCCACGGCTTCCTGCCGTATCGCGTGCCGCAGATCGTCCAGCGCGGCTTCGGCGACTGCAAGGACAAGGCATCGCTCATCTACACGATGCTGACGGAAGCGGGCATCGACGCGCGCCTCGTGCTCGTGCGCACGCGTCGGAACGGAGCCATCACGGATCTGCCCGCGTCGCTCTCGATCTTCGACCACGCGATCGCCTACGTCCCGGAGCTCGACCTGTATCTCGACGGCACGGCCGAGTTCAGCGGGACGACCGACTTCCCGGCGATGGATCAGGGCGTGACCGTGCTCATCGTCGGTCCCGACGGAGCCGAGCTGCGCCGCTCGCCCCAGGAGCCCGCCGCGCACGATCTGCGGACGCGGACGCTGACCGTCGATCTGGCTGCGAACGGCAGCGCGCATCTGGTCGGCAGCGACACGGTCCAGGGCTCGGAGGCCCCGTCCTTCCGCTCGACCTACCAGACCGAGGGGACGCGTCACGAGCGCTTCGAGCGCCAGCTGAGGGGCATCTTCCCGGGCGTCGAGGTCGCGCGGGAGCACTTCGAGCACCTGACGGACTTCGAGTCGCCCGTCACCTTCACCTACGACGCGACCGTGCCGAACTTCGCAGTGCGCGACGCGGACGGACTGCGTGTCGGCGGCACCGTGCTCGAGGAGCTGACGCGGCTCCTCGCACGGACCGAGTCGCGCGTGTACACGCTCGATCTCGGTCGACAGAGCACGTACCGCGAGGATCGCACACTGCGTGCGCCGGCCGGCTTCACGGTGGGCAGCCTTCCCGAGGGCGGCGTGGTCGAGTCGCCGTTCGGCCGGTTCGCGATGACGGTCACGCCGGACGGCCGCGAGGTCCGCGTCCACACCGAGCTCGCGCTCACGATGGACACCATCCCTCCGAGCCAGTACGCCGCGTTCCGCGCATGGGTCGGGAGCGCCGACGCGCTCCTGAGAGCTCGCATCGTTCTCCTGGGAGCTGCGCGATGAGGCGCGCGGTCGTTCTCTTCGTCGCCTTCTCTCTCGCGGTCGCGTTCGTCTCGGGCTGTGGCGCCACGGGGACCACCACACCGCGCTTCCCCGGGATCGACGAGATTCGCCGTCGGGCCGAGGCGAGGCCAGAGGACCTCGACGCGCAGCGCTGGCTCGCCGAGGGCGAGCTCACCATGGACGGTGGCGACACGGCGCGCGCACGCGCAGCGATCGACGGGGCGCTCGCCCTCGCGCCGGAAGATCCCGACCTGCTCTTCATGTCGGCGATCGAGCACAACCTGCACGGTCGCCTCTCGGCGGCGCTCGACGACGCGCTGCACGCGCTCGAGGCCGCACGGACGAGCACGTCGCCGCGCGCGCCCTTCGTCGCCGAGGCCGCCGCGAGCGCGATATCCGACTACGACGGCTCGGTCCCCGGCTTCGGTGAGCGCGTTCGAGCTGCGATCGCGCCGATCGTCGCGGAGCCAGGTCACGTCGGGCCCGCTGCTCGCGCGATCCTCGGCGGGCTGATGATCGAGCTGGCCTACCGAGCGGGCGACATTCGGCGCGTCGCCGAGGTCGCCGGGGCTCTCGGATGCTCGACGACCTACCGCGTCGCCGGCCCGTTCGGCCCGCGCGCGCTGATCGACTTCGATCGCGCGCTTCCTCCGGAAGAGCCTGGGCCCCTCGCGGCCCGCTACGACCTCGGCGCGGCCCGGCGCACGCGCGACACGCGCACCATCGAGGCTCGTGGCTGCGCGCTGCATCTCGGCAACGGCCCTGTCGGCGGTGCGGGAACGACGTACGCCGAGACCGAGGTGTCGGTCCCGAGCGCGGGGCGGTACCTCCTTCGGCTCGAGACGCCCAACGCCCTCGAGGTCTTCGTCGACGACGTCTCCACCGCGCGCGTCGACCGGCGCGTCGAGCTCGCGCCGCGGACGAGCTGGCACCTCCTGGACCTCAGCGCAGGCACGCACCGGATCATGCTGAAGGTGGCCTCGCGCCACCCGAACCCGCTGGTCCTCATGTCGCTCATGGCCGCGGATGGGAGCCCCGCCGCCCAGGGGAGCGCGCCCTCGCTTCGCGCCTACGACCCGGCTCTCTTCCCGATCGATCGTCCGTACGATCACCTCCTCGGCGCGGCGGTCCACGTCGCTCGCAGCGACTACGTGATGGCGCGCGAGGTGCTCGCGCCCGCGACCAGCGCCGACGACGCCTCGGTCACCATGCTCGTCCTCGCGAGCACGGTCGCGATGGCCGATCCGCTCCGCGGCCAGCAGCTCGCCGGCGACGACGCGCGACGCTTCCTCGACGTGGCCCACGAGCGAAATGCGACCGCCTGGTACCCCACCTTCCAGCTCCTCGTCCTCGACGCGCTCGCGGGCCGCGTGGAGCAGGCGCTGCCGGCGCTCCGTACCGCCGCCGCGACGTTCCCGGAGGTGCCGCTCTTTCCCGTGACCATCGCGCAGCTGATGCAGCGGCAGGGCTGGGTCGAGCAGGCCGATCAAGTCATCGATGCTCTGCTCGAGCGGAACCCGGACTCGTGTGCGGCGCTCTCCGGTCGCCTCGGGAGCCTGGTCCAGCGCGGGCACGAGGCCGAGGCCGGCGCTCTCGCCGACACGATCGTCACGCGCTGCGACGCGCGGAGCGACGCGCGCCTGACCCATCTGGTTCGCCAGCGCAGCTGGGCCGACGCAGCGGCCGAGCTCTCGCGCATCGCGGCGCTCGAGCCGGGCTCGGCGCGGTTCCAGATCCTCGACACCGAGCTGACGCTCGCCCGAGGGCGCGGCGATCACGCCGCGGTGGGGCAGCTCCTCGGCGAGCTCGAGACGCTGATGCCGCAGTCGTTCGACGTCGTGATGATGCAGGCCGACCTCGCCCTCAGCCGGGGCGATCGCGCCGCGGCGCTCAGCCGGCTCGCGCGCGCGCACGTCGAGGAGCCCGAGTCGATGGCGGATCTGTTCCGCATCGAGCGCGCCGTGCTCGGAGAGAGCCCGCTCGAGCCCTTCCGGCGCGACGGCGCGCAGGTCATCCGTGAGTTCGAGGCGTCGGGCCATCACTACGAGGCGCCGCGCGTGCTCGTGCTCGACTACACCGTCACGCGCCTGTTCCCTGACGGCTCGGTGCTCGAGCTGACCCACAACATCATCCACGTGCAGTCCGACGAGGCCGCCGAGGACGAGTCGCAGTTCACGCCGCCCGAGGGGGCGCACCTGCTCACGCTCCGGACCGTCAAGGCCGACGGGACGTGGCTCGAGCCGGACGCGATCGGCGGCCTCGAGCACATCGAGCTACCGAACGTCGCGGTCGGGGACTACGTCGAGTTCGAGTACATCCGCGCGGAGCCTCCGCCCCAGGCGTTCTCCGGCGGTGTCGTCGGGAGCCGCTTCTTCTTCCGCAACTACGAGACGCCGTTCGAGTCGTCGAGCCTGACGCTCGTCGCGCCGGCCGACATGGAGATCCTCGTCGATCCGCGCGGGCAAGCCCCGACGACGGAGCGGACCGAGGAAGGCAACCTCCGCGTCTATCGCTGGGCCGTGCACCAGAGCGAGCCGTTCTCGCGCGAGCCGAGCTCGGTGTCGCCGACGGAGTTCTTCCCCTCGATCAACTGGGGCTACCACGCGAGCTGGGCGGACTACATCGCGAGCCTCCGGGACGTCCTCGTCGATCGAGAGGTCCGCGATCCCGCAGCCGAGCGGCTCGTGCGCGAGATCGTCGGGACCGACGGGGCGAGCACGGCCGAGCAGAAGGCCACCCGCATCTACGAGTGGGTGATGCGACAGATCGAAGAGTCGAGCGGCGCGCTCTTCGAGCAGGCCGCGACGATGGTCGCCACGCGCACGGGAAGTCGCGCGCGCGTCCTCCTCTATCTGCTCCACATCGCGGGCATCGACGCCGACCTCGCGCTCGTCCGTGACTTCGCGGGCGACTCCACGGAGAGCCAGCTCCCCGAGGACGAGACGTACGGCAGCCTGCTCGTCCGCATGGCGGGCACCGACGGTCCGGTCTGGATCGGCACGGCGCAGCGCGGTGCTTCGTTCGCGACGCTGCCGCCGAACCTCCGCGGGATGGACGCGATGATGCTCAACGTCGCCGCGGAGCGCACGCGCGTCACGATGCCGCCCCTCGAGACCGATCTTCGGACGGTCGAGGTCGACGCCACCATCGACGCCGACGCCGATGCGCGCTTCGACGTCAGCGAGACGTTCCGCGGCGCCGGGGCCGCGCTCTGGCGCACGCAGCTCGAGAGCATCCCCACCGCCAACCTCGAGTCCGCGTTCGACGAGGGCTACGTGTCGCGCATCCTTCCGGGCGCGCACATGACGAGCCTGCGCATCACGGGCCGAGAGGAGCTCGATCAGCCGCTCGTGCTGCACTACGAGTTCGAGGTCGACGACGTCGGGCACAGCGCCCACGGCCGCCGGATGCTCCCGGCGCTCGTTCCGACGCAGCTCACGAACGCGTTCGCGCGCCTCGCCACGCGCCAGATCGAGCAGGTCATCTCGCCGACGCTCGCGCTCGACGTGGCGATCCGCGTGCACCTCCCGGCGGGCGCGGAGGTCTTCTCGCTACCGGACACCGAAGCCGAGCTCGGGGGCCCGCACGAAGCGAATGCGCGCTACGCAGCGGCGCGCTCGGACGATGGCTTCACGCTCGAGCGCCACGTCCGCATCCCCCGCATGCGGGTTCTGCCGTCGGAGTACGGCGCGTTCGCGGGCTTCTGCCGCGAGGCGGACGAGCTCGAAGCGCAAGAGATCGGCGTCCAGCTCGAGTAGGAGCGAGCCACGCACGGGGGGCTCGAGAGGCGACCGCTCTCGTGTCCCGTGCGTGCGTGCGCCTCGCGGCCTCTAGTAGCGAGAGTCGTCGACCGTCACGTAGTAGCCCGTCGTGCTCGGTGGGCGGTGCAGGGCCTGCGTCTCGCAGGTCAGCGTTCCATCGGCCGCCACGTGCGTGGTCACGTCCACCACGCGCCACATCGCGCCCACGCTCTCGGAGCCGACGCGCCCCTCGAACGTCGGCACCACGTCGGGCGCCGCGCCGTAGGTCGCGATGCGCCTGCCCGAGCAGTAGACGTTGACGACCGGGCGCGCGAGCGTGCCGGTCCAGTTCTGGACCATCACGCGGAACGTCTCGCCGTCGCGCGGCGTGTCGACGTTGATGTTCTCCGGGAGACCGATGCCCTCGCTGAGGTTGTTGTCGATGTCGAGCCGCGGGTTCGCGCAGAAGCCGAGCGCTCGCCAGCCCGCCCCGCCTGGCCCGTTCTCACACTCGACGAGAGGCGAAGTCACGTAGCCCCAGTCCGCACGCCGAAAGCCCATGCCGCGGATGGTCGACTCGCAGTTCGCCCAGCTACATGCCTCCGCAGTGATCTCCTGCGCGGTCCCGCGGGTCGGGTACCACTGCGCCGTCGAGCCCGGTCGGTGCAGGACGAGGTCGAGGTCCTGGGTCTCGCTCTCCGGGTAACACATCTCGATGCGAAGGCCGGGACCGGAGGCGTGAACGACCCAGCTGCAGGAGAAGAGCGTTCCCTCCACGGTCACGACCTCCATCGTGATCGTGTAGTCGCCCGAGAGCCGCGGTGTGAAGACGGCGTTCTCGCTCGTCGCGCCCACGAGATCGAAGCTCACGAGCCGCGGAGCGAGCGTGTCGCACGGGCCGCCGGTGATGCTCCAGCGCCAGCTGCGCGCGAGGCCGGGATAGAAGTCGGCGCCGTGGAGCGGATAGTCCATGAACGGCTCGGTATCGGGCGTTCGCGGATCGCCCGGGCTCGGGCAGTCGATCGGACAGTCGTGGATCTCGCTGCATCCGTCGCACGCGTTGTCTCGACCGTCGCAGACGTCGCCGCTCGGTCCGATGCCGCCGAGGCACTCGCCCCAGCCGCGCGAGCCCTCGCACGTCTGTGTGCCATCGGTGCAGGCGCCGACGCCGCGCCGTCCGGGGGCGCCGGGGAAGCAGTCCTGGACGTCGCCGGGCTCGCAGTCGCACCCCTCGTCGACTCGGCCATCGCAGTCGGTGTCTGCTCCGTCGCAGAGCTCGGTGTCGAGGCAGCCGTCGGGCAGACCGATGCAACCTCGGTCGGGCGACGTGTCGATGCCGACGTCGCGTCCTGCGTCGACGCCCGTGTCGGGCCCCGCGTCTCGGTTCGCGTCCTCGAGCGCCGCGTCCATCCTGGCGTCCGGGCCGCCATCTCCGCCGTCGGGCCGCGCGCCGTCCACGCCCGAGTCGCGCGGGTCCCGGGACAGCGCCCCGGTTCGAGCGCCGCAGGCGGTCAGAGCGAGCACGGAGAGGAAGAGAGTGAGGAAGAAGAAGGGGCGCATCGCCGTCGGCAATACACGCATCGTGCCGCCGAGAAAAGCCGTCCCACGCACGATCCCCGGCTCGCCCGTGCATTTCGTGACGCTGGCGCTACTCGAACTCGAGGCGGAACCGGAGGTCGACGCCGACGTTTCCGAACGAGCTGGCGCTCGTCAGGTTGTAGTTGTCGTAGCCGGCTTGAACGCTCGTGGTCTCCGAGAGCTGGGCCTCGACCTGCGCGCGGAACTCGCGGGCCTCGGACAGCCCCGTGGTCGCCGAGAGCCGCACGCGATCGGCGATGCGCTTGCCGATCGAGACCTGAGGCTCGGTTCGTCCGGTCCGCACCGAGTACGCGCTCGTCAGGCGGAAGTCGTCGATGACGGGCAGCGCACGGCGGACCTCTCGATCGACGCCCGTGACCGACGCCAGCGCCTCGAGCGCGACCGTGCCACCGATGTCGCCGCCGCGCAGCGCTTCGGCCTCGCTGCGCGTCATCCCGATCGTCAGGAGCAGGAGGATGTCCTCCTGTGGCAGATCGGGATCGCTGTGCGTGACGATCGCGAACTCGTCGGCGGAGCCAGACGCGTCGAGGAGCACCCGCCAGCTCGGCGCCGTGAGGTCGCCGCTGCGGCGGACGTCGGTCACCGCGTGCACGTTGAAGTGAGGGTCCACGCGGGTCTCGTCGTCGAACGTCAGCACTCCGCCGGGCCGCATCTCGAAGCTGCCGTTCCGGAAGAAGATGCGGCCGCGCGAGAAGCGCATGTCGCCGACCACGCCGTATCGCTGGTCGGTCCCCACGATGCGGAAGGGTCGGTCGTCGTCCGCGATCGAGACGGTCGCGTCGACGAGGTTGTTCCGGACGAGGAACGGCGCCTCGTGCGAGACCCGGAGATCGAGCGCGACGTGGTCGCTCGCCGGATCGTAGCGCGTCACCACCGCGCGCTCGGTGCGCGTCAGCTCGCTCAGCGTGGTGCCGATCTCGATCGTGTGCGTGTACTCGAGGCGGTCGACCTGGATCTCGCCGGCCAGGAGGGGGAGCGGCTGCCCGAGCGCCCACGTGAGCGTCGCGTCCGCGCCGAGCGCGACCTCGAGGCCATCGCTCGGATGGAGCGAGAGATCGCGTGCTTCGATCGCCAGCTCGTAGCGCGAGATCGCTCGCCCTTCGATCGTGCCTTCACCCGTGACGCTCACCGAGCCGCCCGCGATCCGCGCCGTCATCGCGTCGAGGAGGAGCCGCCGCTGGCTGAAGGTCGCGTGGAGGTCGAGCGCGTCGATGGGGATCGCCGCCCCGCTCATGCGCAGGCTCGCGCCGGTGACGCGGGCCTCGCCGTAGTACTCGGGGTCGCTCCACGGACCGCTGAGCGTCACCCGCACGCTCGCGCTGCCGCTCGCCTGGTCGACGGCCTGCGTCATGCGCGGCAGGACCGAGAGGTCCACGTCGCCGTCGACCTCGAGCCCGAGCCCATCCCGCATGGACGCGTCGCCTCGGATGCGGAGGCGAGAGCCCGGGCCGCGCAGACGTGCGCGCGTGACGTGCGCGACGCCGCGCGTGACGCGCACGTCGATCGGCGCCGTGTTGCGTACCTCGAGGTCGCCGCGTCTCAGCTCGATGACCGGCACGAGGATCCGCCCCGAGATCTCGTCGAGATCGCGCATGCCGCCCCCCGTCAGCGTGAGCTCCGCCGACACGCGCCCGCTCACGCGGCCCGTCGCGAGCGCGACCTCTTCGGACGCTCCGCTCGGGAGGAAGGGCGTGATGTCGTAGTCGTCGAGCGTGATCCGACCCCTCAGAGGAAGCTGCTCGGTGCGGCCGATCGCGAGATCGATGCTCAGCCGTCCGTCGAGCCCGCTCCCGCACACCACGAACGCGCTCGGCCGCGCGAGGCGCTCGACCCACCCGTCCGCGGTGTGGATGGGAGGGTCGGGACGCCAGTCGGCTCTCGCGAGGCCAGCGCGCGCGAGAGGGCAGGGCTCGGCCGCGGGCGGAGCTGTGGGCGCTTCGGACGAAACGCTCGACATCGCAGCGTCCGCCCACGCGAGCGCGTCCGTGACCCAAGGATCGCCCTGATGGGTGAGACGGATGTAGGTACGCGCATCGCCGACGTTCAGCCCGGCGTAGACGACGTTCGTGAGGCTAGCGTCCATGTCGACCCGCATGAGGTCGGCCGTGCCGGAGATGTCGGCCGTCGCGCTCACGATGCCCTCGAGCCCCGGAAGGCGATCGCCGATGCCTTAGAGATCGCGCAGCGCCAGCCGATCTGCGGACGCGAACATGTGGAGCCCTCCACCGAGGGCCATGTCGCCCGCGATCGTGACGGAGCCTTCGCCCTTCGCGAGCTCGAGGTGATCGATCCGGAGCTGTCCGCCGCGAAGACCCTGATCCCAGTCGAGCCAGCGGAACTGCCCGGCCAGGGAGCCTCCGTCGAACGCATAGCCGCTGACGAGCGCCGTCTCGAACGCGAGCGCCATGTCGGTCGTGAGCGTTCCTGTGCGGGCGTCGTCCGGAAACCCGTTCGTGTAGTGCACGCGGATGTCGCCGCGGACGATCCCCTGGTAGCTCGTGAAGCGCTCGTCCTCTTCGAAATGGAACACGTGATAGAAGTCCGCGAGCGTCATCCGATCGAGGTGGACGTCGCCCTGGAGCTCGAACCGATTGCGTCGGAAGTCCAGGTAGAGATCGTTCACCGCATAACGGCTGTCTCGCTTGACGGCCGTGAGGTGCGGGAACGTCACGCCCATCCCGTCGCGGTCGAGCACCGCGTCGGTGACGACGTCGCCGAGCCGGAAGCCATCGAACTCGAAGCCCGCGAGCTCCACGTGACCGGTGACGAGCGGATCCTGAAACGTCCCGTCGATCCGGAACGAGGCCGGGCCTGCGCCCCCGAAGGCGAAGCCCGCGAGCGGCGACACGTCCCGGAGGTTGGCCTCTGCGCGCGCGTCGACGTGCAGCGCGTTGTGGAACCCGAGCAGCACCTCACCGAAGAGCCTGCTGTTCGGAAGGTCGCCGACCAGGCTCGAGAAGCGCACGGCGTCCTCCCGGATCGACCAGCGCCCGCCGAAGTGCCCGCGCGGGATCGTGAGGACCGTCCGCAGCGGCCGCGCCGTATAGCCGCTCGTCGACACGTAGAAGTCGTGCGTGCGTAGATCGACCGGACCTTCGAGATCCAGGCGCGCCAGCGAGCCCGTGAGATCCATGTTCCCGTCGAAGATCCACTCCACGAGCGAGTCGCTCGAGACCTCGAACTGATCCATCAGGTGGGCGAAGGAGAGCGCGTGCAGGCTGGCTCGCGCAGTGATCGGAAGATCGCGCGTCAGGCCGAGCGTCGCCCTCAGGCCGATCGTTCCGGCGCCTTCGCCCTGTAGGTCCACTTCGCCGTCGGCCACGCGCACTTCGGCCGCCGTCGCTTCGAAGGGAAGATGGACGTGGTCGCCCAGGCCGAACTGCTCGATGCGACCGTCGTCGACATCGACGGTCCCGGTCGCCGTCTCTCCATTCTCGGCGTCCGAGACGGCGGCGCGCACGTGCGCGATCCCGCTCATGCGCGGCAGCGTGAAGGGAAGCCCGAGCGTGCGGAGGTGCGCCAGATCGTAGTCGACCGAGATCACGCCTCGGATCCCGGCGATCGACTCCACGTCGCTCGGCGGTGGGAGCGGCATCCGCACCTCGTGGGCGCTCGCGGACAGCGGCCCGAGCGTGAGGGCGGCGTCTGCGATGTGCAGATCGTTCGGGCCGATCTCGACGCTCGCATCGAGGCGCGTCAGCTCGTCGCGCGTCTCGCCATGCTGGACGAACCCCGTGCTCGCGGTCGCGTGGAACGCGATCACGTGATCGGCCTGGCCAGTCACCTCCACGTCGACCCCGCGTAGCTCGCCGGAGAAGAGCCGGTCGCCGTCGATCGCGAGGACCGAGTCCCTCACGACGAAGCGGCGGAAGGGCAGGGTCGGGCCATCGCCGCCTCCCTCGCTGGGGTCGATCCTCGGCAGGTTGCGGATGACGCCGTCCTGGACGACGAAGTTCACGCTCGCGTGGTTCAGCTCGATGGAGGCGATGTCGAGGCGCCCCCTGATGAGGGACGAGAGCGAGGGACGGATCACCAGCGACTCCGCGTCGGCGAGGCGCCCGTAGATCGGATCGTCGAGCGCGATGTCGTGCGCGACGATCCCGAACGGGATCAGCTCGATCTGCACGGGCCCCAGCGTGGCGGTCAGCCCGAGCTCTTCCCGTATGGCCGAGGTCGCCAGCGCTCGGACCCGTTCGCTCGCCCCGCTCGACCGGATCAAGGCCGCCGCGGACGCAGGGATCCCGAGGGCGAAGGTCGCAAGGACCAACGCCCACCTCCGCCATCGCCGCAGCGAGCGCTGGACCAGGATTCACTCCCATCCCTGGCCCGATCCGGGCCAGAACCGTCAAAGGCTAGCAGATGCCCCCAAATTTGCGCCGGAAACGCGCTTTGGGAGCTCTCTCATTTAGGACCGTGTTAGCATATCGTTCCGTGCTCGCCGGAGGACTTCGCATGACGTGTTGCGCCCGTTCGCTCGCCTCGTTCGTCCTCTTGGCCGCGCTTTCGGCCACTGCCGTGGAGCTCTCCGACGTCGGGACGGCCGAGGCCCAAGGCAGCTCCGTCGCGCCTTACTTCCTGCTGATCGTCGACACCTCCGGGTCGATGACGACCTCGACCGGCGCCGGCAACAACAGCTGCGGCCAGCCCCACACGCGCGGAAACGACGCGAAGTGCGTGGTCCAGCAGGTGGTGAACGCCTACGGCGACGTGAGCTTCGGCCTGGCCACGTTCGCGACGCGCTGCACCGGCGGTACGTGCGCATCGCCCTGCATCACCGGCACGTGCGGCTGCACCGGATGCTCGCTGCCGACGTGCAACGGCACGGCGAACGCGGGACGCGTCCTCGTCCCGATCATTCCCGAGAACCAGTCGAGCATCGTCAACTGGGTCGACTACACCTGCACGAGCTGCACGTCGACCACGGGCACCGGGGACCTGCACTTCGCCGACTCGACGCCGATCCTCGGCACGCTGCGCACCGCGCGCCGCTACTTCGAGGGCGGCGACCCGACGTTCCCCACGAGCCCGATCGCGAGCGATCCCTTCATCGGCTGTCGCCCCGTCCGGGTCATTCTTCTGACCGACGGCGCAGAGACCTGTCCGACAGGCAGCAACCCCGCGCCCGGTGCGACCGAGCTGCGCACGACCACCGTTCCGGGCGTCCCCGGTACCGTCGACATCCGGACGTACGTGATCGGACTCGGCATCGCCGCGGGTAACGCGCAGATCGAGAGCATCGCGGTCGCCGGCGGCACGGACGCCCCTGGTCCGAACGCCGGCTTCTACGCCGCGGACGAGACCGCGCTGGCGCTCGCGTTCTCGCAGATCGTCGCGGACTCGATCCGCGTCGAGTCCTGCAACGGCTTGGACGACGACTGCGACACGCGCATCGACGAGGGCTTCACGCTCTACTGCAACCTTCCGAGCCATCCCGCGCGCGACCTCTGCGTCCCGCCGGCAGAGACGCTCTGCGACGGCATCGACAACAACTGCAACGGCAGCATCGACGAAGGACTGCGGAACGCCTGCGGGACCTGCGGCGCCGCGCCGCTCGAGTCCTGCAACCGCGCCGACGACGACTGCGACGGCATCATCGACGAGGGCGTCTGCGGCGGCTGCGTACCGAGCGTCGAGATCTGCAACAACCTGGACGACGACTGCAACGGCACGATCGACATGATCACGCGGGCGTGCGGCACCAGCGTGGGCGTCTGCACGGCTGGCACACAGCTCTGCACCGCCGGGACGTTCGGCCCTTGTTCGGGCATGGGCCCCACGCCGGAGATCTGCAACAACCTCGACGACGACTGCGACGGCGTGATCGACGGTCAGGTCCAGATGTGCGGAACGAGCGTCGGCGAGTGTGCTGCCGGCAGTCAGATCTGCATGGCTGGCGCCCTCGGTCCGTGCATCGGTGCGATCGGCCCGAGCACCGAGCGCTGCGACCTCCTCGACAACGACTGCGACGGACGCGTCGACGAGCTGAACCCTGGCGGCGGCGGCACCTGCGGGAGCTCGGTCGGCGTCTGTCGCGCCGGTATGCTCGCGTGCGTGGCCGGCGGGCTCACGTGCGTGGGTGGCTCGGGCGGAAGCGCCGAGCTCTGCAACAACCTCGACGACGACTGCGACGGCCGCATCGACGAAGGCGATCCGGGCGGCGGCGCGAGCTGCGGTACGAGCGCCGTCGGCGCTTGCTCGCTCGGCACCCTGCGCTGCATCGCAGGCGGCTTCTCCTGCGTCGGCGCGAGAGGCCCGACGCCCGAGCTCTGCAACGGCATCGACGACGACTGCGACGCGCTGATCGACGAAGGCAACCCGGAGGGTGGTCTCGCTTGCGGCGACGACACGGGCGAGTGCGTCTCGGGCACGACGAACTGCGTCTCGGGCGTGCTGATGTGCGTGGGCGCCGTCGGTCCTCGACCCGAGGTCTGCAACGCCCTCGACGACGACTGCAACGGCGTCATCGACGACGGTATCCCGGTCGGAGCGGCGTGCGGCACCGACGTCGGCGAGTGCGACCCGGGCATCAACGTCTGCGACATGTCCACGGGCATGCTGGTGTGCAGCGGCTCGATCGGTCCGACCACCGAGCTCTGCGATCTCCTCGACAACGACTGCGACGGCATCATCGACGAGTCGATGGGCATGGGCATGCCCTGCGGCACCGACGTCGGCGAGTGCATGGCGGGCAACGAGCAGTGCGTCGGCGGCGCGCTGGTCTGCGTCGGTGAAGCACCGCCTTCCACCGAGATCTGCGACTGCGCGGACAACAACTGCGACGGGTCGACCGATGAGCCGCCTCCGACCGGATCGCTCTGCCCGGCGGGCGCGGCGTGCGTGTCCTGCCAGTGCGCGGTCATGTGCCAGCGCACCGAGTTCGGCTTCCAGTGCCCCGGCGGGACGACCCCGCTCGAGCACGACGGCACCTGTCACTGCGTGGCGCCGCTCTGCGACGACGCGACGTGCGCGGGCGAGACCCACAGCACCGCGGCTGGGGCCGTCCAGTGCGCGCCGGACAGCGCCAGCGTCGGCGCGTGCGTCTGCAGCAACAACGCCTGCACGTTCGCGTGCGACGGCGTGACCTGCCCAGGTGGGCTCGTCTGCGACCCACGCGGAAGCGACGGGACCTGCGTCGAGGACAGCTGCCGCGGCCTCGGCTGTGGTCCCGACGAGATCTGCAACGACACGACCGGGGCGTGCGAGACCGATCCGTGCTCCACGGTCACCTGTCCGACGAGCCAAGCCTGCCGCGGGGGCACCTGCGA
The DNA here is from genome assembly GCA_038252025.1 of Polyangiales bacterium. Lineage (GTDB taxonomy): Bacteria > Myxococcota_A > Polyangia > Polyangiales > Sandaracinaceae > JBBSAT01. Next base: position 41,575 of record JBBSAT010000012.1, read on the forward strand.
GGGCACCTGCGCGACGGTCACCTGCGCTGCGGGCCAGCTCTGCCACGCTGGCGTGTGCGTGACGGACCGCTGCGACGGCGTTCGCTGCGGGGCAAGCCAGGTCTGTGACCCGGCCGACGGCAGCTGCGTCGCCGACATGTGTCTCGGCGTGCGCTGTCCTGCCGCACAGATCTGCGACCACGTCACCGGCGACTGTCAGGCCGATCCGTGCGACGCGCTCCACTGCCCGACGGGCACCCAGTGTCGCGCGGGCGAGTGCGTGGCACCGGTCGTCGAGGTCGACGGCGGCCCGGCCACACGCGACGGCGGAAGGCTCGACGGAGGAACGGCGACCGACGAGCGGACGCGCGTTCTCGCAAGCGGCGGTGGCGGCTGCCTCTGCACGGCGGTCGGCGGTGAGAGCCGTTCGTCCTCGGGCCTCGCGCTGCTGCTCTCGGCGCTCGGTCTGGTCCTCGCTCGGCGCCGCTCGGTCCGTCGCGGCCAGGGAGGCGTGCGATGATCCGTCGCTCCGTCCGGCTCTCGGCCCTCTTCTCCGCGTCTCTTCTCCTCGTGCTCGCCGGCTGCCAGGTGGATCCGTTCTGCCTCGACTGCGTCGATGACACGCTCGACTCCGGTGCGGGCGCCGACGGCGGCGACTCGGGCCGTCGTGACGGCGGCGACACGGGCGTCGGCGACGGCGGGTCGGGCGATGGCGACATCGACTCCGACGTCGACGCAACGTCCGAGTGCACGCCAGGCGCACCCGAGCTCTGCAACAGCCGCGACGACGACTGCGACACGTTGGTCGACGAGGGCATCGACACCACCACGGATCTCGACAACTGCGGCATGTGCGGTCACCGCTGCACGTTCGCGCACGCGTTCGCGGACTGTGTGGCGAGCACGTGCCAGCTCACGAGCTGCGACGTCAACTACTACGATCGCGACGGTGATCCGAGCAACGGATGCGAGTCGCGCTGCGTGATGACGCTGCCCGACGACACCATCTGCGACAATCGCGACAACGACTGCGATGGGCTCGTCGACGAGAACTTCGACCTCACGATGGACATCAACAACTGCGGCGTCTGCGGCCGCAGCTGTCGCTTCGCGCACGCGACGACCAGCTGCGAGGCGGGCGCGTGCATGCTGAGCGGCTGCGCGCCGGGTTTCGTCGACGCGGATGGCATCGCGCTCAACGGCTGCGAGTACGCCTGCACGCCGGTCGGCCCCGAGACCTGCAACCTACGCGATGACGACTGCAACGGGTTGGTCGACGACGGCGATCCGGGGAGCGGAGCCGCCTGCGGAACGGCTGTGGGCACCTGCCGCGCGGGCGTCCAGCACTGCGTCGGTGGAACCCTCGTGTGCGCGGGCGGTGTGTCGCCCGGCGTCGAGGCCTGCAACGGTCTCGACGACGACTGCGACGGCGTCGTGGACGACGGCAACCCCGAGGGTGGTCTCTCCTGCGGCAACAGCACGGGCGCGTGTATCCCTGGCCGTCAGACCTGCACGGCGGGCGCGCTGGTCTGCACGGGCGCGATCGGCCCGACGCCCGAGACGTGCAACGGCGTCGACGACAACTGCGACGGTGTGGCCGACAACGGCGATCCGGGCGGCGGTGGCACCTGCGGCACCGGCGTCGGCGCGTGCGTCGCGGGAACGGTCCACTGCGCCAGCGGCGGTCTCTCGTGCGTGGGCGCGGTCGGCCCGACGCTCGACCTCTGCAACGGCATCGACGACGACTGCGACGGTGTCGTCGACCAGAGCTACAACCTGATGACGGACCCGCGGAACTGCGGCATGTGCGGCCGCGTCTGCTCGTTCCCGAACGCGATCGCGGGCTGCACCGCGTCGGCCTGTACGCTGGTCGCGTGTCGTCCGAACTTCTTCAACGTCGACGGGATCGCGTCGAACGGCTGCGAGTACGCGTGCACGCGTGTGAGCGCGACCGAGAGCTGCAACGGCGTCGACGACAACTGCAACGGCGTCATCGACGAGATGCTCACGCCCCCGACCAACTTCTGTAATCCGAACGGGGTCTGCTCGTCGACGACGGCCACCTGCGCCGTCCCCTCGGGCTCTCCCGGCGGCACGCCGCCGACGTGGGTCTGCAACTATCCGGTCGCGACCTACCAGGCGACGGAGACGCGGTGCGACGGGCTCGACAACGACTGCAACGGCTTCGTGGACGAGCCGTTCCCGACGGTCGGAACGTCGTGCAACAACGGTGAGCTCGGCGCGTGTCGACGCACCGGCACGGTCGTGTGCAACGGCCTGAGCGCGGTGCGCTGCACGGCTGCCGCGGTCGGGACGGGCACGACCGAGGTCTGCAACGGCATCGACGATGACTGCGACGGCCTCCTGGACGACAACACGCCGGGCACCTGGGCTCGTGTGCATCCCGCGACGGGCGCGGACTTCTGGATGCAGTCCTACGAGGCCTCACGACCCGACTCGACGGCGACCTCCCAGGGCTCGCTGACGATCGCCGCCTCGACCACGATGCTCTGCTCCGAGCCGGGCCGCTTGCCGTGGACGGACATCCTTCCGGCAGACGCGGCGCTGGCCTGTACCCGCGTCGGCGGCACGCTCTGCACCGAGGCGCAGTGGCAGCGCGCCTGCGAGACGACCGTCGCGCCGGTCTGCCTCTGGTCGTACACCGGCACGAGCGCCGTCTGCAGGACATACGCGCCCAACAGCTGTAACGGCAACGACTTCGACACCAACACGTCGCTGGCCGGCGATCAGGACGCGCTCGTCGCCACGGGCTCGCGCGCGCTCTGCCACGTGGGCTGGACGGTCAGCGGCTCGACCGCTCAGATCTACGATCTGAGCGGGAACGCGCAGGAGTGGACCCAGCCGCGCGCGGCCGGCGTCAACCCCATGCGTGGCGGCAGCTACAACGACGCGGCGGGCGGCCTGCAGTGCGGCTTCTCGTTCGAGGTCGCGTCCGACACCATCCACCTCCCGAACGTCGGCTTCCGCTGCTGCCGAACGTCCGCGCCCTGACGACGGCGCGCTCGCGTTCGCGTAGCGCGCTGGTTGGAAGTGCGATACTCGGGACCGCGATGGCCAAGCGTCCTCCGAAGCCCGAGCCCGAGCGTGTCGTTCGCCGACCGAAGGAAGAGCGAAAGAAGCTCGCGCCCGAGCTCGAGGCGTTCGCGTCCGGCGATCACGATGCGCTCTGGCGGCGCGAGAGCGGCCGCGGGCGCGTCGACGACCCGCGTCCCGTCGCGGCCATCCCGGGGGTGAAGAACGCCGACGCACGGGCCGTGTACGAGGCGCGTGTCGCCCGGATGAAGAAGGCCATCGCCGACGGCGATGAAGAGTCGCTCGGCGATCAGCTCTGCGAGGCGCGCCTGATGGGGCTCTGGCGGGCGAACAGCATCGTCGGCTTCGACGTGCTCGCCGATGCGGTCCTCGGTCTCGCCGTCGATCGCGCGAAGGCTCTCGCGCGCGCCGGGCGCGTCCGGCTGGCGCTGCCGACGCGGCTCGACGAGGCCGAGGTCGCCGTCTGGATGCGCGCCGAGGCCGGGCTCGTGGTCGAAGCCGGTGGTGGCCGGGCGCGGCTGGTCGGTGAGAACTTGATCCTCGAGGTTCCGCTCGCTCGCGCTGCGGAGGGGCTCGCGGCCATGGGTCGTCGCGAAGCGCCGATGGTCGGCCAGGCGGGCGGGCGCACCATCGTCGACCGGCCGCGCGGCGTGCCTTCGATGAAGACGATCATCGAGCACGAAGAGCAGCTCAAGAGCAAGTGAGCCGAGCGTGCCGCTCTACGAGGTCAGTGGCGTCGTGAAGTCCTTCGGGGCGCACCGCGTGCTCCAGGGCGTCGACCTCGTGATCAAGAAGGGCGAGTTCCTCGCCATCGTCGGCGAGTCGGGCACGGGCAAGAGCCTGCTCGCGAAGATCCTCCTCGGCCTCGTCCCTCCGGACGAGGGCCGGCTGGTGTTCGACGGCGAGGACATCACGAACATGAAGGAGCGCGAGTGGGTGCGCGTGCGCCAGCGCATCGGAGTGCTCCTCCAGAGCTCGGGGCTCTTCGACTCGATGAGCGTTCTCGACAACGTCGCGTACGGGCTTCGTGAGCAGCGCGTCCTCGACGAGACCGCGATCGTGAAGCGGGTCGCCGAGTCGCTGGCCATGGTCGCGCTCCCCGGGGTGGAGGCCATGCAACCCGCCTCTCTCTCCGGCGGGATGCGCAAGCGCGTCGCGCTCGCGAGGGCCATCGCGATGCGACCCGAGGTCCTCATCTACGACGGCCCCACCGAGGGCCTCGACCCGATCAACGTGGGACGCGTCAACCGACTCCTCGCAGGGCTCCGTCGCCAGCTGGGCGTCACGACGGTCGTGATCACCCACCAGATGGAGACCGTGTTCGGCGTCGCTGATCGGGTGCTCATGCTCGCCGATGGCAAGATCGTGATCGAGGGCTCCCCCGAGTCGCTCTGGCACTCCGACGACCCGCGTCTTCGACCCTTCCTCAACATCGCTCGTGCCGTCATGCGCGAGCCGCGGCACAGCATCGGATGATCGACGAGGAGAACCGAGAGAAGACCGAGAAGGTCTACGGTCGCAAGGCCGCGCGCGCCGTGCTCGAGAAGCGTCCCGAGGACGTTCTCAAGATCGCGTACGTCGAGGCGCTCCGCATGCCGCTCCGCGAGCACTTGCGCGCCGCTGCGGAGAGGCGCGTCGGCTACGACGAGAAGAGCCCGGAAGAGCTCGCTTTCATCGCGGGCTCGCCTCATCACGAGGGCATCTGCCTGAAGGTCAGGCCGCGCGAGGTTCTCTGGGATCTCGAAGCGCTCGACGACTTTTCCCGGGCGGAGGGGCGGGTGCGCTTGGTGGCGCTCGACGGCGTCGAGAACCCGCACAACATCGGCGGCATCGCACGCACTGCGGCATTCCTCGGCGTCGACGGCCTTCTGCTCGAGGAGGCCGCGCTGCTCACGCCCGCTGCGGTCCGCGTCGCGGAGGGAGGCGTCGAGCACCTCGAGGTGATCCGCTCGCGTGACCTCCCGCGCTTGCTCGTCGCGTTCGCCTCACGCGGCTTCGCCATCATCGGGACCGACGCGAAAGCCAAGGAGGACGTGCGCCGCCTTGCCCCTCCAGAGCGAGCGGTCGTCGTGCTCGGCGGCGAGGCGCACGGCATGAGCGACGAGGTGCGCGCGACGCTGACGCGCTCGGTCGCGATCCCCGGCGCGGGCCGGGTCGAGTCGCTCAACGTCTCGGTCGCCGCGGGGATCGTGCTCGCCGCGCTCGTCTGAACGTCGCGACGGAAACGAAGCGGGCCCGCCCGCTCGACGGACGTTCGTCGCGGACTGGTCGCTCAGACGACGATCTCGTCGACGCCGCCGCTCGGGAGGGAGGCGTCGCCGAAGTCGTCGACCGGCCCGCCACCGTCGTTCGTGCAGCCGACGGCGGTCACGATCGTGTTCAGCACCTGGTTGATCTGTACGTCGACGTCGAGGAAGTGGCCGGTTCGGAGGCGTCCGCCGCAGCCGCCTGCGAGCAACCACGGGACGTTGTGCCCAGAGTGCGGCGGTCCCGCGCCGAGGTCGTTGAGCCAGACGGCGACGCTGTCGTCGAGCACGGTCCCGCCGTAGGCCGAGGCGTACGAGTCGAGCTGCTCGAGCAGGTACGCGAACGTCTGGAGCTGAAGCCGATCGACCTGGTGGTGGAGGGAGACCGCGTCCGGGATCGTCTCGCCCTCGGCGCCGTCGGCATAGATGCGGTGCGAGATCCAGTGGAAGCGCGGCAGCACCGACCCGTCCACCGTGTACATCGTCTGGTCGTTGCCCTCGCCGACCTGGAGCGTCGCCGCGCGCACATAGTCGCAGCTGAACGCGAACGCGATGAGGTCCATGTGGAGGCGGACGACCTCGAGCCGCACGTCGTTGCCCTCGGGCCCCGTCATCGCCGCGATGCGACCCGCGACCGCTGGATCGAGATCGCACGACATCGTTCGCACCTCGAGATCACGGATCGCGTCCCGATGCTGCTCGAGCCGGCGCCGATCCCACCGCGAGAGCTCGCTCCGACCGAGGAGCGCGTTCATCTCTCCGCGCACGAGGTCGTTCACGCTCAGTCGGCGCGCGGCCAGCTGCCGCTGCACTTCGGGCGGGGCCATCGTGAGGCCCATCATCCGCATGTACTGGTTCGCCGGCGATCGCTCGGCCGGCGTGCGGACGTTGGCATCGCGCCAGCTCAGCCCTTCGGCGATGTAGGCCGACGAAGGGCCGGCCATGAGCGTCATCGGCTCGACGCCCGCCGTGCCGAGCTGATCGACGATCCGCCAGTCCGCGCTCTGGCCGAGCGCGCGTGGATCGTTCGCCGTTCCTGGGCTCACCTGCGCGCCCGTGAGGCACTGCGGGATCGACTCCGCGTGTCCGCAGTTCGGCGTTCCGAACGGGCGGTTCACACCGCGCAGCAGCGTGAGGCGGTCGGCGTACGCAGCCAGCTCGCTCGTCGCGCGGTCGGCGTCGGTGGCCATCATGCCTGCCGTCGTGAGCGCGCCGGGAGTCCGCGGCCAGAAGCTCTCGGGCTCCGTGTCCCACGCCTGCTGCACGCCGTTGCCCACGCGCACCCAGACCGCGAAACGCGCGCGGTCGACGCCGGCGCTCGCGTGGTCTGGACGATGAAGGCCCTCGAGGAAGGGCAGGGCCATCGTGGCCCCCGCGGCTCCGACGAGGAACCGGCGCCGAGAGAACGGGCTGACTGTCTTCTTGGCGGTCGTCATGGCGCGCTCCCTCCGAGAGGAGGTCCTTCGTAGGGCGTGGTCGAGCGCTCGCTGAACGCGGGTGAGGTCACGAGCTCGCGAACGACCTCGCGGACCGAGAGGCCCTCGAGGCGTGACCCGCGGCCCGCGCGCCGAGCGATCCGCTCGTCGAGCGCCGTCGATGCGCGGCCATACGTGTACTCGAGCCAATGGCGTGCGTAGCAGTCGTGGACGCTCGGCTCGGCGGCGAGCGCGTGCGCCAGCTCCGCCGCGCCGTCGTAAGCGATCGGCCCGGTGGACAGCGTGATCGAGGAGCTCGCGTCGATCGGAAGATCCGTGCCGGCGACCCGCTCGAAGTCCCGGAATCGGCCGAGCGCGTCGAAGTGCTCGAACGCGAAGCCGAGCGGGTTGATCCGCGTGTCGTGGCAGCCGGCGCCGCAGGTGTTCGTGTGCTCCTCGACCCGCTGACGCATCGTCTCGGGCGGGCCCATCGCGGCCGGGAGCGGCGCGACCATCCCAGGCGGCTCGAGGTCCACGCACATCACGCGGCGCACGAGGTAGATGCCGCGATGGATCGGATCGCTCTCGGTGCTGGTTGCGTTCGACGTCAGGAAGCCGATCTGCGTGAGCAGGCCCGCGCGCTCGGTCGGGTCGAGGTCGGCTCGCACGAACGCGTCTCCGTAGGTTCCGCCGAGCCCGTAGACGCGAGCGATGTCCTGGTCGACGTAGGTGTACGGCGCGGTGAGGAGCGTCTCGAGCGAGCCGTCGTCGTCGAAGACGACGTGCGACACGAACGCGGCGGTCTCGCCGACCATGGCGGCGGGGAGCGTCGAGCTGAACTCCGGGAAGAGCGTCGTCGAGCGCGAGAGATCCAGGTAGTGGCTCGTGCCGAGGAGCTGATCGTGGAAGGACACGATCATCGTGCGGGCCCGCTCGTCCGCGAGCATCCGATCGATCTGCGCGTCGAGGCCCACGTCGTTCGTCAGCATGCTCGCGGCCGCAGCGTCGAAGAGCTCGTCGTCCGGCATCGTGTCCCAGAGCGCGAACGCGAGGCGGCTCGCGATCTCGTAGTCCGTGAGCGGCGCGACGTTCCCGGACGGCGCCGCGCCGACCTCGACGCGATAGAGGAAGTTCACCGACTGGAGCATCGCTTCGATCGAGATGCGCACGCCGGACGCGAACGGGTCCATGTCCGGATACGCGACCGGTCCGTTCGGGAACAGCACGAGGTAGGCGTCGATCTCCGCGCTCGTCAGCGGCCTTCGGTAGGCTCGCGCGCCGAAGGCGGTCACGAACGCCCGCGGCCGCGCGGTCGCATCGGTCGGGAGATCCGCCGGCAGGATGCGGGCGAGCGCGATCGGATCGATCGTCGCGCGCTCGGCCAGTCGCTCGGACTCGCGCTGATAGTCCTGCCAGAGGGACGCGCCGACCGAGAGATCGCCGCCCGCGTTGTCGAAGAGCCCCGTCTCGTCGTCGCCGAGGAGGACCGCCCCCGACGGGTCGGTCAGGCGGAGCAGGTCGCGCGTCGCGTTCTCCCACTGACGATGCGAGAGGCGCGCGATCTGGGAGGTGGGCGCCGGGAGGTCCACGCACTCGCCGCGGCAGCTCCCCGGAGGCCCAGCAGGACCCTCCTCGACCGTGCCGACGCAGCCCGAGAGCAGGAGCGCGATCGAGAGAGCCTGTGATCGCCGCATCCCCTGAGGATACGGTAGTCCGTCAGACACCCACAACCCGGGACAACCCCGACAGCCGAGATGAGCCCGGCGCCGGACGCAGGCGGGACGCTGCGCCGCGATTCTTCGTGTAACGTCCCGCCCCGAGCTGCCGAACCGCATGGAGACGACCCCGACGGACGAGGACCTCATGCGTAGCTACGTGGCGGGAGACGGGCGCGCGTTCGATGCCCTCTTCGACCGATATGCGACGCGGTTGCACGCCTTCTTCGCGCGGTCGTTCCGGAGTGGATCGGTGGCGAACGACCTCGTGCAGACGACGTTTCTGAAGATCCACGCGGCGCGAGGCACGTTCGACACGACGATGCCCGTGCGCCCGTGGCTCTTCGGGATCGCGTCGCGCGTGCGGATCGACGAGCTTCGCCGGCGCTATCGGGACGCTGCGCGCGCCAGCGACGAGGACCTCTCCAAGATGACCCTTCCCGTGGAGGGGGGGGCCGAGCGATGGCCCGAGGCGAACGAGGAAGCGGAGCGCGTCCGAGCCGCCGTCGATGGCCTGCCTGAAGGGCAGCGCATCGTCGTCCTGCTTCATCGGTTCGAAGGGCTGACGTTCGGCGAGATCGCCGAGGTGCTGTCGCAGACCGAGGGCACGAAGCTCACCGAGGTCGCGGTGCGCGTCCGCGCCTTCAGGGCGTTCGCCGCGCTCCGTGAAGCGCTCAGCGATCTCGTGGAGGAGCCGTCGTGAGCGAGCATCTCGCAAGAGATGACGTGGCCGGCCTCGCGATGCTGGACGCCGGGGACCCGGACCGGCGCGCCGCGGAGGATCACGCCTCGGCCTGCGCGGCGTGTCGTAGCGAGTGGGCTCGCGCCGAGAGGATGCGCGCGCTGATGGATGGGCTCGCGTCTCCCCCGGAGCCGTCTCCGGCGGCGATGCAGAGAGCACGAGCTCGTGTTCACGCGCAGCTCGAGTCGGAGAGCGCGACGAAGGCCGCGAGCGAGCCCGAGCCCGAGATCTCGGCATCGAGCGCCCCCGGGTGGGCGACCGGCGCAGCCGTCGTGCTCGTCGGCGCGCTCGGCTTCGTGCTGATTCCGCACCAGGGCAGCGCGCTTCGCTATTTCGTGGCTGCCGCTGCGATCGGCGTCGCGGCCATGCTCGGCGCGATCGCGGCCCGATCGGAGAGGGACGCGCGGCTCGCGACCGTCCTGGCGCTCGGGCTCTCGGTCGGCCTCGGTGCCGTCGACCTTCGCGCGTTCGCGATGGAGATGGGCCACGCGGAAGGCTGCTTCACGACGCACATCGTCGCGAGCGTCCTGCCGCTCGCGGCCGCGCTCTGGCTGATGGTGTCCCGGAGAGGCGCGACGGGCCCGTTCCACACGGCCGCCGCGGCAGCTTGCGGTGCGATCGCCGGCCAGGCTGTGCTGCTCACGGCGTGCGCCTCCGAGGAGAGCTTTCTCCACGTCGTGTTCTTCCACGTGGCGGGCGTGGTCGCTGCGGCCGCGCTCGGCGCCGGCAGCGGTCGGCTCGCGCTGCGTCTCGCGCGCTGATCTGGACCGTAGCGCTCGCAGCCGGGATCAGATCGTGATGCCGGGCGCCTGGTCCGGCGTCGTCTCGCGGATCGCGCGCTCGATCGCGCTGCGATCGAAGCCCTGAATCATGGTGCCCCGGAAGTCGATGATCGGGATGCTCGTGCTCGGGATCCCGGCTTGCGCGGCGCGGCGCGCCATCTCCTCGCGGGCGCCGGCATCGCGCTCGATGTCGCGCTCGACGAACGGGATGTGGCGCGCTCGCAGGAAGGCCTGCGCTTCGCTGCACTCGTGGCACCACTCGGCGCCGTAGATGATCACGTCCGCGCCGGTGCTGGCGCTGCCCGTCTCCCCGCGCGCCGAGGCGATGAAGCCCTGGACTCGCGCTTCGAACGCATCGCGGGTCATGCGCCGCACGGTGTAGTCGCCGTCCTCGTCGGCCGTGCGGAGGTCGGCGACGAAGACGTGATCGGGATCACGATCCTCGGGCGCGACGTCGAGCGAGTCGACACGAACCTCGGCACGTCGCTCGACGGGGACGGCCGCGCGGTTGCTCGCGGAGTGCGCGCCTTCCTCGTCGAACCAGGTCAGGAGGAGCCCCTCCGCGCTTCCGCGGACGGCGAACGGGGCGGTCACGACCTCGCCTGGGTCTTCGCCGTGCGCGGGATTCGACGCTGCGGGCGCGGCGGGGCCATTGCAGCCGAGGACCCAGGCTAGCGACGAGAGCAGGACCGAAGAGCGGACGGAGGAGCGGAGTGCGCGCATGCGCCAGGAAGCGTTCTCGGCTTCGCGGGTCGCGTCAACCGTCCGGCTACCGCCGACTTCTCCACCCGGCGGCCTCGACGTCCTGCGTCGCTGCGTAGCGAGGCTGAACGCGGACCAGATCGCCGTAGCGCTCGGGCATCTTGTCGGCGAGCGCGAGCAGAACGCGGCCGGTGGCCTCGGCATCGAACGAGGCCCGATGGGCGTTCTCGAGCGCAACGCCGAGCCGCGCCGCGACGTCGACGAGCTTGAAGCCCTTCTCTTCCTTCTGGATCTCGCGGACCCAGACGAGCGGGTCGATCCAGATGCCGTCGTCGGCGCACGCTGGAGGAACGTCGTCGGGTCGGCTCGGATCGGGGCGGGTCGAGCGCCCCGCGCGGCGCAGCTCGGCCCACAGGAACCGGCTGTCGAACGCATGGTTGTAGGCGACGGGGATCCTGCCGACCAACGCAGCGAGCAC
>JBBSAT010000013.1:0-51611 GCA_038252025.1 Polyangiales bacterium
CCCGGGCACCGCGCACGACGCGCGCCTCGCACATCCGGGCGACATCGCGATCGCCGGCAAGACCGGGACGGCGCAGCTCGGTGGCCGTGTCGTCTCGGAAGAAGAGGCGACGCGCGCCGCTTACTCGCGTCGAGCGCACGCGTGGTTCGCCGGGTTCGCGCCGGTCGAGGACCCCGAGCTCGCGATCGTCGTCATCGTCGAGCACGGAGGCGGCGGTGGTCGCTACGCCGCCCCGATCGCCATCGAGATCCTCCAGGAGTACCTGGGGTCGCGCGCGGCGCAGGTCACGGCTTCGGCGCACGACGCGGTCACGGGAGCGGGCGATGGCCACCCTCGGTAAGGAGGCGCGCGACCAGTTCGACTGGCCACTGTTCGTGACCGCGGCCGCGATCTGCGTGCTCGGAGTGACGAACCTCTACAGCGCCACCAGCGCGGCCCACGGCGCGATCGCCGACCTGTACATCCAGCAGATCTACTGGCTCGTTCTGGGCGCCGGCGTCGCCGTGCTCGTCTCTGCGATCGACTACCGGCACTTCGAGCGCTTCGGGTGGTTCGCGTACGGCGCCGGGATCGTGCTGCTCGTGCTGGTCTTCCTCTTCGCTCCGGAGATCCGCGGATCTCAGCGCTGGATACGGATCGGAACCTTCTCGCTCCAGCCGAGCGAGCTGATGAAGATCTTCTTGATCATCGCGCTCGCCAAGCACCTCCACAACGATCCGAAGACCGAGGGGCGGACGCTGCGCGATCTCGTCGTCCCGAGCGTGATCTTGCTCGTGCCGATGATGCTGATCGTGCGCCAGCCGGACCTCGGCACTGCGCTCATGTGCGCGTTCATCTTCGCCAGCATCATGATGCTGACGAACCTCAAGAGGCGCTCGATCGTGACGCTCCTCGGCGCCTTCGCGGTGAGCGCCGTTCCGATCTGGGTCTTCGGGCTCCGCGGCTACCAACGAACGCGGTTCGAGTCCTACTTCGACATGCTCTTCGGAGAGAACCCCGACATCCTCGACGAGGGCTGGCACACGTATCAGTCGCTCGTCGCGATCGGCTCGGGGGGATGGACCGGACAGGGCTTTCTCCAGGGCACGCAGAGCCAGTTTCAGTTCCTCCCCGATCGCCACTCTGACTTTCCCTTCTCGGTCTGGGCCGAGGAGCGCGGGTTCTTCGGTGTGATCCTGCTGATCGGGCTCTACGTGTTCCTGATCCTCTGGGGCCTGCGCATCGCCTACACGGCCAAGGATCGCTTCGGCGCCGTGCTCTCGGTCGGCGTGAGCGCCTTCTTCTTCTGGCACACCGCGATCAACCTCGCGATGGTGTGCGGTCTCCTGCCGGTCGTCGGCATCACGCTGCCGCTATTCAGCTACGGTGGATCCAGCGTGCTCACCAGCATGGTGGGCATCGGCCTCTTGATGAACGTGTCGATGAGACGACTCTCGTTCTGAGGCGGTCAGCGCTTGCGTGGATCGCGGTCCACCGGCGTCGGTAGCTCGGAGGCACGCGTGAGCGCGAGCTTGCGTGGCGGCGCGCCGGGAGGAAGCGTCGATACGGTTCGGGGCGGTGGCTCGAGGAGCGCGCGTCGTCGCGCGTCGCGCTGAGTCGACGTCTCTCCCAGGCGCGGATGGCCCGATGGGATCTCGACCGCCGTCTTGATCATGGAGCCACGCGACATCCAGCGGTGCCCGTCGCTCTCCAGAGTGAAGGCGCGGGCGCGCGTTCCGGCCGCCAGCGATGCCATGTTCACCTCCGCCGCGAAGAGCTCATCGGGCGTGACGACGGCGGTGGCCGATGCATCGGGAGCGCGAGCGAGCTCGAGGAGCTCGTCCCGCGCCTCGCGCGTCAGCTCGGCGTCTCGCAGATCGATGAGCGCGCGCGAGGTCTCGTGGCGGAGGACCTGCTCCTTCGTGGCCTGTCGCAGCTCCGCCGCCTCCGGCGCGTCCACGGCGCCGCGGACGCCGATGAACACGTAGGCAGGGCGAGTCTCGAACGAGAGCTTCATGGTCGAGCCACGGAGTGTCCCAGAACGGCGAGTGCTCCCACAAGCCCAGAGGCGCTCCAGAGCGCCGAAGCAGTCTCCCCGTAACTTTCGATGCGCTCGCGCGGGGTCGTCCTCTAGGATGGCCGTCATGAATCGTCGCTGGCTCGCCCTCGTCCTCGTCCTCGGCTCCTGTGGAGGCCACGCGCAGTCGACGACCACGTCCACCACCACGACGCACGAGGAGACGTCCCGCGGACCAGCGCTCACGCCGCCACCTCGTCCATGGGCCGAGCTCTCCCGGGACGAGCGCCGAGCCCACATGGTGCAGCACGTGCTGCCGGCGGCGACGGAGCTGTTCTCGAGCTGGCGACCGGAGGAGTATGCCGACTTCGGCTGCGAGACCTGCCATGGCGCGGACGCTGCGAGCCGGGACTGGGCGCTTCCGAACCCCGGTATCATCACGCTCTATCCGACAGGCACGGTCGGTCAGCAGGAGGTCCTCCACCAGTACACCGAAGCGTCGACCTTCATGTTCAGCCGCTTGGTGCCTGCGACGCAGACGCTGCTCGGCGCCGCGGACTACGACCCGGCCACGCATCAGGGCTTCTCCTGCTTCACGTGCCATCCCTCGGCGGCGGCGGACGATCCGCGCAACGTCCCTGCGCATCCGGCGCAGTAGAAGCGACGCGCTCGGATCCGTCAGGTGGCCGCTGGGCCCGGGATGCCGAGGCCCGGGAAGATCGCGCGGTCCTCGTCGATCTCTCGCGCGAGCCAGTGATGGAAGCCGTGCGCGAGCACCCACTCGAGGCGATCACCGCGCCAGAAGATCCGCTTCCGCTCGTGCGTCGCGCCCGACGCGTGCTCGGCCATGAAGCGCTTCGTGCGCTCGAGGTCCGCCGCGAACAGGTCCATCGAGCGGAGCCGCTTGAGCCACGCGTGCAGTCGCGGGTGGCGCTCCGCATCGTGTCCGACGCCGAAGAAGCGGGTCGCCGTGAGATGCGGGAAGAGCGCGAGCTCGGCGATCGAGAGCTGTCCGCACACGAACTGGCGCTCGGCCAGGTCGCGCTCGAGGGCCTCGTACACCAGCGAGAGATCCACCTTCGCCGCCACGACCCACGCGGGGGGCAGCTCGTCGTCACGCTCGGCCCAGCTCCAGTAGGAGAGGTTGATGAGGATCGGATCGATCGTGGTGTCGGCGCAGCGCTCCCACGCGCGGGCGCGGACCCAGTCGGCGTTGTTGCTCGGATAGAGCGGCGGCTCGGGCCGGAGCCGGTCGAGGTAGAGGCAGATGTCCGCCGAGCCCACGACGACGAGGCCGTCGTGATCGAGCGCCGGCACTTCGACGCGCCCGTTCACCGCCTCGAGCAGCGGGCGGTTCTCGAGGGCGAGCCCGTCCACCACCTCGTGCACCAGGCCCTTGTGCTCGAGCGCCAGGCGCACCTTGCGTGCGAACGGGCTGAACGCGTTGTCGTAGAGCTTGATCATGGTCGGATCTTCCTCTTCAGATGACGACGGAGCAGTCGAGCCCGTCGATCGCAGCGGCGCCGTTGTCTTCGTTGCACTCGGCGATCATTCCGGCGCCGGTCCCATCGTCGTCGACGACGGCGAAGAAAGCGTACGGCGAGGTCCCGGTGAGCGCCGCGTCGATCGTCACGACCGTGCTGGATCCCGGCAGCAGCGGCACGGTCGTCATCACCACGCCGATCAATGCGCCGGGGCTGGCCGGCGAGCCGCTGTAGAACGCCACGTTCACTCCGGCGTGCACGCCGAGCGTGCCGAGGTTCGAGACGCGCGCGCGGAGAGTGGCCATCTCCGGACATCGGGCCAGGTCGACCTCGAGGCCGACGATGGCGAGATCAGGCGCGTTGTAGACGCCCTCTCCCTGCGAGTTCTGGCGGTAGTTGTCGAGGCCTGGAGCGCTCCAGTTGTCGATCTCGCTCATCGGGATCTCGCCGCTCGGGCCCACGTTCGTCACGTGATAGGCGTGCTCGTTCCACACGCGACGTGTCCTCATCCACTGATCGCGCACGTCGCCATAGAGAAAGATGCCGTGTCTGAGGCCCGTGTACCCTGGGCCGCAGCCGGGATCGACGCGTGAGTTCGAGACGAGCAGGATCTCGCTGTTGCCGTCGCCGTCCACGTCGGCCACGGGCGGACGGGGCCGCTGCAGTCGCAGCCCGTGACGAAGAACAAGACGCTGGCGAGGAGGGTGCTTCGGAGGGTCACTCCGCGAGGATATCCGATCAGGGGGTGAGGGCCGTCGTCTGCCGCGCTCGTCGAGCGCCTCGCGGGCTCGATCGCGCGCGCTGCTACGATCGTCGTGATGTCCGCACGGCTCCTCTGGATGGCGCTCGCGCTCGCAGCATGCGGCGCCGCGCCGGCAGAGCCGCCGGTCCCGCGTGAGCCTTCCGCGGCCCCGGCAGACGAAGCGCCGCGGCCTGCGCTCTTGGCGGAGCCGTCTCCCGAGGTCGTGCCCGACGCGCCGTCCGTCGATCTCGGCCCCGCGATCCGCGTTCCTCCCGACGTCGAGCGGCAGATCGACGAGGCCGTCCGGTCGGCGATCGCGCGACACCAGATCCCCGGCGCCGTCGTGGCCATCGGACGCCGCGATGGCCTCGCGTTCCTCCGCGCGTATGGACTTCGCGCGAGCGATCCTTCGCCCGAAGCGAACGACGTCGAGACGATCTACGACCTCGCGTCGCTCACGAAGGCGGTCGCGACGACCACCGCAATCGGGATCCTCGAGAGCCGCGGCGCGATCGACTTCGACGACCCGGTGGCGCTCCATCTCCCCGCGTTCGGAGCGCACGGGAAAGAGCACATCACGATCCGCCAGCTGCTCACACACACCGGCGGCCTGCCAGCGGTCGATCCGCTCTCTGCCTACGAGGGCGCCACGCGAGAGGAGTCCATCGCTCGCATCCTCGCGCTCGCGCCAGCGCATCCGGCCGGAGCGCGCGTTCTCTACAGCGACCTCGGGTTCATCGTCCTCGGAGAGCTCGTGGCTGCGGTCTCGCGCGTTCCGCTCGACGAGCTCGTCCAGCGCGAGATCCTGGTACCGCTCGGGATGAGCTCGTCCTGCTATCGATGCGACCCTTCGCTCCTGCCCCGCATCGCACCGACCGAGCGCGCGGTGCGCCGGGGCGGCGCGCTCATCCGTGGGGACGTCCACGATCCCCGCGCGTTCCGGCTCGGCGGCGTCTCCGGCAATGCGGGCTTGTTCTCTTCGGCCCCCGACCTCGCGCGCTTCGCGCGGATGATGCTCCAAGGTGGTGAGCTCGACGGCGTCCGCGTCCTTCCGGCGGAGACCGTGCGCGCGCTCGTCACCCCCGTGGACGGCCGCGCGCTCGGCTGGAACGTGCGCACGGACGCTGAGCAGCGGGCGTTCCGAGCTGCGCACGAGAGCGCGATGAGCGTCTCGTCCTTCGGGCACTCGGGCTGGACGGGCACCTGGATGCGGATCGATCCGGAGAACGACGTCTTCGCGCTCGTGCTCTCGAACGACGTCCACCCGGACGCGCGCGGTGACGTTCGCCCGCTCACCGTGGAGATCGAGCGGATCGTCTCGGAGAGCGTGGAGCGCTTGCTCCCGCCTCCGGCGATCGACCTGCTCGCCGGGATCGACGTGGAAGCGCGCGGTGGGCTTCCGAACCTCCGAGGCCGGCGAGTCGTCCTCGTCACCCACGACGCGGCGCGCGCGCGGGACGGCGCTCGGACCCTCGACGTGCTCGCCTCGAGCTCCGCCATGACCGTCCTCCGTGTGCTCGCGCCCGAGCACGGCATCGGCAGCGACCGCGAGGGAGCCATCGGCGACGCGCGCGACGCGCGTACGTCGCTTCCCGTGCTGGGGCTCTTCGGTAGGACGCGTCGTCCCACCGACGCGATGCTCGAGGGAGCCGACACCGTCGTCGTCGATCTCGTCGACGTGGGCGTGCGCTTCTACACGTACGCGTCGACGGTGCACGAGGTCCTCCTCGCCGCTGCGGCGCGGCCCGAGCTGCGCGTCGTCTTGCTCGATCGCCCGTGCCCGCTCGGCGGCGCGATCGTCGAGGGGCCTTCGCTCGATCCCGATCTGGTCACGTTCATCAACCACCATCCGCTGCCGCTGAGGCACGGGCTGACCCTCGGCGAGCTCGCGCGCCTCCTGGACTCGGAGCTCTCGCTGGGGCTCGGGGAGCGCCTCGTGATCGTGCCTGCCGAGGGGTGGGACCGCGCTGCGACGGCGATCGACATCGGCGAGCGTTGGGTCCCTCCCTCGCCGAACCTGCCCGACGCAGAGACGGCCTTGCTCTACCCGGCGGCGGCGTTGCTCGAAGGCGCCGACGTCTCGGTGGGCCGCGGAACGCCGGAGCCCTTCCACCTGATCGGCGCGCCGTGGATGGATGCCGATCGCGTTCTCGCCCAGCTCGCGCTCGAGCCTCCGCCTGGCGTGGCGTTCGAGAGCGCGCGCTTCACGCCGCGCGCTGCGACGCACCGCGGTCACGCGTGTCGTGGGATCCGCATGCGGATCGTCGATCGCACGCTCTTCCGCGCGTCGCGCACCGGCCTCGCGATCGTCCGCGCCGTGGTCTCGGTGCACGCCGATCGGGTCGACCTCGCGCGCGTGCTTCCGCTGGTGGGTAGCCATCGAGTCGTCGAGGGCCTCGCCGACGGCGCGCCCCTCGATGCGCTCGTGCGGTTCGCGGAAGAGGACGCCCGTACGTTCGAGGCTCGACGCGCCCCGTTCCTGCTCTATCCGGCCCGCGCTGGATCCGGCTCGGCGCCCTGAGCGTGAGGGCGCGTCAGTGCTCGTGGACGCGGTTTCGTCCGGCTTCCTTCGCCTTGTAGAGCGCTGCGTCCGCCAGCGCGATCAGCGCCTCGACGCTCTCCACCTCGTGCTCGGCGTCGTACGTCGCCATGCCGACGCTCACCGTCACCGGGATGCGCTGGCCCTCGTGCTCGATCACGAGCGCCTCGACGTCGGCCCGGATCCGCTCCGCGATCGCCGAGACGCCTGGCTGTCGGCCTCCGCGCAGGAGGACCACGAACTCCTCGCCGCCGTAGCGCGCGACGACGTCCTCGCCGCGCATCTTGGCCATCAGCGCTCCAGCGAGCGCCTTCAGCACGGTGTCGCCGGCCGCGTGGCCGTACGTGTCGTTCACCTTCTTGAAGTGATCCGCGTCGACGAAGAGCACCGAGAGGGGCGTGCCGTCGCGCTTGGCCAAGCTCCACTCGGACTGCGCGCGCTCGTCGAGGAAGTGCCGGTTGTGCGCTCCGGTCAGGCGGTCGCGCACAGTCGACTCGTAGAGCCGCTTCGCTTCCTCGACGACCGACGCGTCCGTCAGGCCGAAGCGCATCACCGTCGAGAGGCCGAGCTGGACGCGCGCACCGTCTGCGAGCGCCACCGGCTGCGTGATGCGCACGCCGTCGACGAACGTGCCGTTCGTGCTCGAGAGGTCGGCGACGTAGTAGCTCCCCATCAGCTTGAAGAAGCGCGCGTGCCGACGGGAGAGGGAGTCATCGTCGATCGGGTAGGTGGAGTCCTCCGTCCGTCCGACGATCAGCTCCGCGCCCTCGATCGGGACGAGCGCGCCGGGCCTCGGTCCGGTGAGGATCGTGAGCGTACCCTTTCGCTCGTCCTCCGGTCCCGACGGCGCGACCGGCTGAACATTGACCTGCATCGTTCGCATGGGCGGCTTGGCCATGAGGGACCTCCCGAACACCGTATCGAACCGCGCCACTCAGCACCAGCGTCGGCGGCGGTCTCGGGGCGTCTCGGGTCGCTTTCCGTTCGGGCGCGATCGGCCGACGGCGCCCGATCCAGCGCTCGAGGCGCGGCTCTTCCCACGCCCGGGACACTGGACGACACTCGCGGCATGCGCGTGCCGCTCACCGTTCGCGACTTCCTCGATCGCGCCGCCATGGTCTACGGCGATCGGATCGGCATCGTGGACGAGCCCGACCAGCCCGCAGCGAGCTGGGGCGCGATCACCTACCGCGAGCTCGCACGGCGCGCGCGTGCGTTCGCCGCGGGGCTCGACGCGCTCGGGATCCTTCCTGGCGAGCGGGTCGCGATCGTCGCGCACAACTCGGCGCGCTGGATCGCAGCGCTCTACGGCACCTGCACGTCGGGCCGCGTCCTCGTGCCCATCAACTTCCGCCTCCAGGCGCACGAGGTCGAGTACATCGTCCGCCACTCGGGCGCGCGCGTGCTGCTCGTCGATCCCGAGATCGACGCGCCCCTCGCTGCGGTGACCGCCGAGCATCGCTTCGTGCTGGGCGAAGCGTCGGACGCGATCCTGTTTCGCTACGACGAGGAGCCGAGGCTCGTGCCGATCGAGGAGGACGCCACGGCCACGCTCAACTACACGAGCGGCACGACGGCGAGGCCGAAGGGCGTGCAGCTCACGCATCGGAACCTCTGGATCAACGCGACGACGTTCGGCTGGCACGTCGGGATCTCGGATCGCGATCGCTTCCTCCACGTGGTGCCCACCTTCCACTGCAACGGCTGGGGCATGCCCTTCGCGCTCCCGGCGATGGGCGGGACGCAGGTGATCCTCCGCAAGGTCAGCGGCGCCGAGATCCTGCGGCGCGTCGAGGCGCACGGCATCACGCTCCTCGGTGGCGCGCCGGCCGTGGTGAACGCCGTGCTCGACGCCGCCAAGGGCCTGGACCCCGTGCCGGGGCACGGGACCACGCGGATCCTCGTCGCCGGCGCTCCGCCGCCGACGCGAACGATCGAGCGCGTCGAGACGGAGCTCGGCTGGGAGCTCATCCAGCTCTACGGGCTCACCGAGACCTCGCCGCTCATCACGATCAACCGTCGGCGCGCCGAGTACGACGCCCTCACGCCGGCGGAGCGCGCGACCAAGCTCGGCCGTGCCGGTGCACCGGTCATCGGATCGCGCGTCGCGGTGGACGCACAGGGCGAGGTGCTCTCGCGCGCGAACGTCGTGATGGCCGGGTACTGGGACGATCCCGGCGCGACCGACGCGGCGATCGTCGACGGGTGGTTCCACACCGGCGACGGCGGCGAGCTCGACGACGAAGGCTACCTCTCGATCTCCGACCGGAAGAAGGACGTCATCATCACCGGCGGCGAGAACGTGAGCTCGATCGAGGTCGAGAACTGTCTTCAGTCGCACGCGGGAGTCGCAGAGGCTGCCGTGATCGGCGTTCCGGACGAGAAGTGGGGAGAGACCGTGAAGGCTCTCGTCGTGCTGCGGCCCGGCGTCACGGCCGACGAGGCGATGCTCGTCGCGCACTGCCGCGAACAGCTCGCGCACTACAAGTGTCCGACGTCGATCGAGCTCCGCACGGAGCTCGCGCGAACGGCGACCGGGAAGCTGCAGAAGTTCGTGCTGAGGGCGCCCTACTGGCAGGGCAGAGCTCGGCAGGTGAGCTGAGGCGTGAGCTTCGCGCGCTCAAGGCGTGACCAACAATATCGCGCCTTGTCCTTTCCCAGCGTGAAGGGCTGGGAATTTCTCTCGGTCGAAGGGATCTGACCAAAGTACTTGGTCAGACCTTCAGTGCCCGACCGAAAAAATCGGCACTTCGCCTTCTCATCGGGGCCGATACGCGGCCCCCTCCATCCCGAGTGAATCGGGATGGAGCCACCCCCTCGTAGCGCTGCGCGAGAAGGCGAGACCAGTTTCTGGTCACGCCTTCAGTCGCAGACTCGCTCACAGCTGCTCAGCGCGGTCGCACACGCGCTGAGCTCGGCGGGCTCCTCTGCGGCCATCCCGCGACAGGTGCGGCTCGTACCGATGCAGGCCGCCCGACAGGTGTCTCGCCGCACCTGGCTCGCAGCGGAGCGCGGGTCGCGTCCGTGGTCGGCGGGCTCGACGTCGTCTACGGACCCGACCAGGTCGGCGCTGTCCGTGCTGGGCGGTGGAGAGCCCGTTCCGATGCCGAGCGAGCCGTACAGAACGAGACCGAGGACGAAGAGGCCCGCCACGAGCGCGACCAGACGCCAAGGGACATCACGCATGATGCGACCGTCTCGCCCGCATGGCGACGAGCGGGACGGAGATCGATGCGACGGTTTGCATCGCCCATCATCGCACGACGCGCGTCAAGGGCAGCGCTCGCGGTGTAGATTCGGGAGCGTGAGCGCGCGGAAGTGAGCGAGGGGCAGGACGCGCTCATCGGGCGGGTGCTCGGTGGGACCTACCAGGTCGAGCGAAAGCTCGGAGAGGGCGGCATGGGCGCCGTCTTCGCGGCGCGGAACGTTCGCACCGGCAAGTCGTACGCGGTGAAGGTCCTCCTGCCCGAGCTGAGCCAGCGGAAGGAGTCGCTCGCGCGGTTCGAGCGCGAGGCGCGGGCGCTCGCCGCGCTGGGGCACGAGGGGATCGTCGCGATCCACGACTTCGCCACCGAGGCCGACGGGCTCGCGTTCCTCGTGATGGAGCGGCTCGAGGGCGAGGAGCTCGGCGAGCGCATCAAGCGCGAGGGTCGTCTCGCCCCCGAGCACGCGGTTCAGCTGGCCATGCAGATCGCATCGGCGCTCGCGGCGGCGCACTCGCTCGGCCTCGTCCACCGCGACCTGAAGCCGAGCAACGTGTTCCTGACACGGCGCAGCGGCGGCGAGGAACGCGCAGTCCTGCTCGACTTCGGCCTCGCGCGCTCGGTGCACGGCGGTGATGAAGAGGGTCTCGGAAAGCTGACGGCCAGCGGCGTCGTGATGGGCACGCCTCACTACATGTCACCCGAGCAAGCCCAGGGCCGAGCGGTCGACGCGCGAAGTGATCTCTATGCGCTCGGCGCCATGCTCTTCGAGATGCTGAGCGGGCGGCCGCCGTTCGAAGGCCCGACGCTCGCGATGTTGTTCGCGCTGCTCGTGACGACCGACGCGCCGACGTTGGCGTCGCTCGGCGTGCCCGTGCAGCCCGCGCTCGACGCCTTGGTGCACGCGTGCCTGGAGAAGGAGCCGAGTCGACGCCCGGCGAGCGCCGTGGTGCTGGGTGAGCTGCTGGCAGCGTTTCCGCATCGACCGGCTCTCGCCGTCTCGCCGAGCCCCTCGGCGTTCCCGCGGACGCTCGCCTCCCGCGATTTCGCGGAGAGCCCGACCGTCGACGGGATCCGGATCGCGCCCGCGCCTCAGACGCGTCAGTCCGCGCCGGTCCCCACGCCGCTTCGCCGCTCGCTGGTGCCGTTCGCCGTCGCGGGTGTCGTGACGCTGGCGCTCGCGGCTGCGCTCGGCGGTGCCTGGGCGCTGTTCCAGAGCTCGCCCAGAAGCGCGGTCCCGCCTATCACGACCTCTCCGGCGCTCGCGCTCTCCGACGCGGGCGCGGTTCACGAAGCGCCCGCCGAGCCCGTGTCTCCCGCCGCGCCAGCGCTCGCGATCGACGGCGGGCAGGAGACGCCGCTCGCTCCTCGCGCGCCGCGCGTGCACGGGGCTCGCGGATCGCGCGCTGCTCCCGACCCCACGCCTCCGGCGCTGCCCCCGGGGATGACGCCGCCGCCCGGCTTCGACCGCATCCAGGCAGCCGCAGCGCGAATCGAGCAGGGCGACTTCGCGGGCTGTCTGCGCGAGCTCCGCACGGCGCCCGAGACGGCACAGGTGCTCGGGATGCGCATGAGCTGCGCCCAGAGCGCCGGCGATCGCGCTGCCCTGACGGCGACCTGCGCGCGTCTCCACCAGCGCTTTCCCACGCACCCCTACGTGCGCGCGTGCGACTCGCTCCTCGGGCCGTGACGCGCTCTGATCCCGAAAGGCAAGCCACGATGGATCCGCAGCCCAAGAACCCGCTCCACGGCGTGACGCTCGTGATGATCCTCGAGGCCCTCGTCGAGCGAATGGGCTGGGAAGAGATGGGCCGTGCGGTGCCGATCCGCTGCTTCACGCACGATCCGAGCATCGCCTCGAGCCTCAAGTTCCTGCGGCGTACGCCCTGGGCGCGCGCGGAGGTCGAAGCGCTGTACGTGCGTGGACTTCCGCGCTGAGTCGCGCTCAGCGCAGCCGCGCGCCGGGGGCCGGCACGCTCCTCAGCGCGCGCTGCATCTCGTTCGCGTCGGCGAAGCGATCCTTCGGCCTCTTCGCGAGCGCCCGCTGCACGACCGCCTCCAGCTCGGGGAGCGCGTCGAGCTCGGGTCGCACGCTGGCGAGCGAAGGCACCGGAGCTATCGCGTGCGCGCGGATGAGGTCAGGCACGTCCTCGACGACGAAGGGCCAGCTCCCCGTCAGCAGCTCGAAGAGCACGATGCCCGCCGAGTAGACGTCGCTGCGCTCGGTCGCCTCTTCGCCGAAGCCTTGCTCGGGTGACATGTAGGCAGGGCTGCCGAGCAGCGTGCCTTCCACGGTCAGCACGGCGGTCTTCTCCGCGCTGGAGCGGGCGCCGAACTTCACGAGGCCGAAGTCGAGCAGCTTCGCGCGTACGCCCTCTTCGGCGTTCGCGAGGAACACGTTCTCCGGCTTCACATCTCGGTGGATGATCCCCTGCGCGTGCGCGAACCCGAGCCCCGACAAGATCTGGTCGGCGAAGCGGAGGGCGCGCTCCGGCGCGAGACGCGTCTCGACGAGCACGGACTCGAGCGACGTGCCGTGAAGCAGCTCCGTCACGAGGTAGGGCGATCCCTCGTGGGTGCCGACCGCGAGGATCTCGATCACGTGCGGATGGCGCAGCTGGCTCAGCGCGCGCGCCTCGCGCTCGAACCGCTTCTCGACGTGCGAGGAGAGCTGCTCGCGCTTCAGGAACTTCACCGCGACCGGTCGACCTCCGGAGATCGCCCGTCCCCGATAGACGGTGCCCATCGCGCCCTCGGCGAGGCGTGCTTCGACGAGGAAGCTCTCACCGACCACTTCGCCGATGGGGTTGCGTTCAGAGGTCACGAGGCAAAGTGTGCGCTCTCGATCCGGAGAAACCGAGCGCCGACTTCGCCAGCGCGCATCACTCCGGATGCTCGAGCCGACGCCCTAGCGCGCGCAAGCGCCGGACGGCATCGCGATCGCCCGCGAGCTCCTGCTCGACCGCCGGCAGCGCCGGCAGGGCGCGCGCTCCGTAGATCTCGCGGACCATACGCGAGGCGACGGTCGTCACGGCGTGGTGGCCCGTCATGACCAGGAGATTGTGAAGCATCACCTCGTCGTTGCGCGCCGCCTCGTCGGAATGAAACGCGCGGTCGTAGCGGTCGCACGCGTCGGTCCGCGCGCCGGCTGCGAAGTCGGCATGCCCCATGAGGAGCCACGCGCGTGGGTCGTGTGGGTGGTTCCTCGAGTACTGGCGGAGCGCCCGTCGCTGGTCGTCCGTGATGCCCCTGCCCGCGCGCACGCGCGCCTCGATCGGCGCCAGCTGCGGCGGCGTCGGCGCATCGAAGGGGTTCGGCCCAGCCGCCTCGACGATCGGAGCCACGGGCTCGCCGCGCGGGCTCGGCGTCACGTTCGCCGCGGGCTCGATCGGCGTCGGTGGAGGCGCGATCGCCGGCGCGTTGGTGGGTGTCGGTCGCGAGCCTAGGAGCCACCACGACCCGATCGCGACGAACGTGACGAGCGTGAGGGCGGCGAGCCCGCCCTTCCAGAGCCAGGAGGCTGACGCTCGCACCGGACGCTGCGCCTCCTGCGGCAGCCGAACGGCCGGTCTGTTCGGGAGCGTGGCGCGCGGTTCACCGACCTCCGCGCTCCGGAGCTCCAGCGTCCGCGCGCTCGCTTCTCCCGTCGCTCCGGCCGGCACGTCCGGGCGGCCCGGAAACTCGCTCGGCCGCGAAGCCAGCGTGGCGCCCACGTCCGAGGGCGCGGCCAACGTGGCGTCGGTCGCGGGGGAAGAAGGACGTGGGCTCGGTCCCGTCCGTGCGCTCATGATCCCGCCTGCCGGAACGAGCTCGCGGATCGCCTTGGCAGGGAGCGTGTCGAGCGCGGCCGCCATCTCCGAGGCGTCCTTGAAGCGATCCGTGCGCGACTTCGCGGACGCGTGCTGGACGAGCGCATCGAGCTCCGGAAGGATCTCGAGGTCCGTTCGCTTGCCGCTCATCGGCGGCATCGCGGTCAGGAGGTGCTGCCGGAGAAGCTCGGGCCCGTCCGACGCCTGGAAGGGACGCTCACCGGTGACGAGCTCGAAGAGCATGATCCCGAGCGAGTACACGTCGGCGCGCGCGTCGACCTCGCCGCCGGTCGCCTGCTCGGGAGACATGTAGGCGGGTGTGCCGAGGACCGTTCCGGCGCGCGTCAGGGTCGGCCCGCTCGGCTCGGCGTCGATGAACTTCGCGAGGCCGAAGTCGAGCACGCGAACGACGTCGCCGATCTCGGGAACGTGCTGCAGGAACACGTTCGCCGGCTTGAGATCGCGGTGCACCACACCCTGCGCGTGCGCGTACGCGACCGCGCGCAAGACGTCGCGCACGATGGGGAGCACGCGGTCAGGAGGCAGGCCGTCCGCGATGGCGGCCTCCAGCGTGCGGCCCTCGAGGAGATCCATGACGAGGAACGGGATGTCACCGTCGACGCCGTAGTCCACGACTCCGACGACGTTCGGATGCGAGAGCGCCGCGAGCGAACGGGCCTCTCGTTCGAACCGGGCGCGCAGCTCGGTCCGAGCCACGTACTGCGGGTGCATGACCTTGATCGCCACGGCGCGCGAGAGGCGCCGATCCGTCGCGCGGAACACCTGGCCGATCCCGCCCTCGCCGAGGAGCACCTCGATCTGATAGCGGCCGTCGAGGAGGCGTCCGAGCAGCTCCGAGGGGCCGGGAGATCCGCCTTCCACGGTGTCGGGCTCACGCACGCCGAGAGCGTACCGACCCGAGGGATCCACGGCGAGCCATTTAGCCCTCGGCGCGCAGCGCTGCGTATGCTCTTTTCGCGCTCACCTGCACGATCTCGCGGCTCGGGAGCAAGAGCGCCGTCAGCCGGCCGCCGAAGCAGCAGCCGGTGTCGATCCCGTAGCAGCTCACCCCCTCGGCCGGGTGGTCGATCCGCGGGTCCTCGAGATCGTGGACGTCGTGCCCGTAGACGACCGACTCGGGCCCCTGCCAGCGGGATGCCCAGGGGGACGTCAGAGGGCCTTCCTGCCCGAGGCTCACCATGCGCCCGAGGAGGTCCACGTGCCGCATGCGCAGCATCACCGCGTTCTTCTGCTCCTCGATGGTGCGGCCCGTCTCGAAGCCGCCGTGCACGACGACCCAGCGCGCGTCGAGCCGCAGGTACGTGGGGCGCGCGGCGAGGAACGCGAGATCGTCGGCGCTCAGCATCCGGTGCTCTCGCGTCCGTTCGTCGTTCATCGCGACCGGGTTCGTGTAGCCAGGCTCGCGGCGCCGACGCGCCTCGTGCTTCGCGAAGCGAACGTGCTTCTCGTCGTGGTTGCCCATCACGCAGCGCGCACCGAGCTCGCGCACACGTCGCACCACGCCGACCGGGTCCGGGCCGCGGTCGACGAGATCTCCGACGAAGACGAGCTCCTCGCCCCCTTTCGCGGACACGAGCGAGAGCAGCGCGTCGAGCTCCTCGAGACAGCCGTGCACGTCGCCGATGACGATCGTCCTCTCGCTCGCATCGCCTGGCATCGTGGGCCGAGGATTGCGCGATCGGCGGCTGCCGGCCACCGTCGTCGCGGCGCGCTCGTCAGTCGAGGCGGACGTTCACGCCGAAGAAGCCGACGTTCGACTCCACGCCCGTGTGGATGTGCCGGTAGCCCATCGTGTACGTGAGGGTGGGAGCGATCTCGATCTCCATTCCGACCGTCCAGCCTGCTTCCCAGACGTCCTCGGCGAACGTGTCGGTGCCGAGGTCGCCGAGCCCGCCGTGCTCGACCGTGACGCTCGCGAAGTAGCCCGCGATCGCGACGTGCCCGAGGGCGTAGAGCCGGATGGGGTCGAGGTCGAGATCGAGCCCGGCGCCGAGCTCGGCGCGCACGTAGTAGAGATCGCCGAGGGTCGCGCGCAGCGGTTGCCCGCCGCCGATCATGTCCACGGACGCGCCCTCGAGATCGCCGAAGCCTGCGGAGAGCCGCAGCTGCGGAAGGCGAAGCCAGGGCACGGGTCGCGCGCCGATGGCCACCGAGAATCCGCCGAGCAGAGTCTCGAAGGGCGTGCCGACTCCGGTCGCGACGGCTCCGCGCGCGACCTCGGCGACCGCGCTCGGCGTCATCGGCGAGAAGTGCACCTGACTCATGTCGACGCTCTCGAGCGTGAGCGCGAAGTCGACGTAGCCGCCTTCGGTCTCGCGGTGCGCGTGGCCGGTCCGGTTGGGCTCGGCGGGCGTCGGCGTCGGCGAGACGGCTGCGGAGACGAGGGGAGCCAGCGCCTGCTGGGGGCTCGCCGCGCACGGGGCGGCCTCGCCGCGGGCGTCGCGACACTGCGCGAGCGCGGGCGTGCTGGAGAACAGGAAGAGGCAGAGGAAGAAGAAGGCGAATTGCCAAGGGGTGGAGCACACGAGGACCTCCGACGCGCTGGCTTCTGGCGCGTGCGCGAGGAGAACGGAGGCGCGGGAAGGAACTTACAGGCAGGCGGCGCGAGCGAGCTGGAGAGCGAGCGGAGCTTCCACGGCGCTCTCAGCGCTCCACGGGCGGCGGCCGCTCGTCCTCGCTCGCGTGGGTCGTGACAGCTTCCTCCGGGCAGGTCGCCGGACGCTCTCGTCCGGTGGGGTCCTGGCGCGTTCGGCCGGAGAGCGCGTGCGTCGCCGCGAGGGCCACGTGCAACGTCGGCTCGCTCGCGTCGGTCGGGCAGCCGAGGTCCCGCACTTCCTCGAGCGCCTGGTGCGACTCCTCCGTACGGCCCGCCTGGAACTGCGCGCGCGCGGTCCGATAGAGCGCGAACGCATAGAGCGGATGGCCCAGGCGGCCGAGCACGGCGCGGTAGGCGGCGATCGCGTCGTCCCAGCGCTCGTCCGCGAACGCCACCTCGCCGCGGATGATCCAGGCGATGAGCGCGAGATCCCGGCTCGACTCGTGACGAGAGACGAAGCGCTCCGCACGCGCTGTCGCGGCCGCCTGCCCGGCGCGCCACGCCGCCCAGAGCTGGATGAAGTCCGTCTCGGTGGCGAGCGTCGCATCTCGGCTCGAATGCGCAGCGCTCCGCGCGAGCTCGCCGGCCTCGCGGAGGTGACGCGTCGACTCGCGCCCTTCCGTCTCTTCGGCGGCGAACAGGTGAGCACGAGCGAGGTCGCGCTCGCGGAGCCTGCGTTCCGTTCCCCTCGCCGCGCGCCGCGCCGTCTCGAGCTCTTCGAGGCTCTCGCTCGGGCGCACGAGCACGTCGGTGAGCGTCGCGCCGACCTCGAGCAGGAACGCAGCGCTGTCCGATGCGGGCGCGTGGAGCGTGCTCGGCTCTTCCACCTCGACCTCGCTCGCAGCCGCGCCGCACGCAGCGAGCGGAAGGGCGAGGGCGATGGCGACGGCGACGGCGTGGTGCACGCCGCATCCTACCGCCCGCGCCCGCCCACGGCGCCGGGGATCTCCCCTCACTCTCCGAGCGCTTCGACGAGGGTCTTCACGTCGTTCGTGATCAGGCCGTCGATCCCCAGCGCGCTCAGCTCCTTCGCGCGCTCCGGATCGTTCACCGTCCAGGCGTGCACGTACTGGCCGCGCGCATGCCAGCGCGAGATCGCCGGCTCGGTCGCGAGCGCGTGCTGCGGATGCTCGCCGTCGGGCCGAAGCGCGCGCCGGAGCAGCGCTCCACGCACCGCTCCGGTGTTCTCCCGGTCGAAGAGGAAGCCCACGGGCAGACCGGCTCCGAGAAAGCGCATCGCCGTCAGCATCTCGGGCCGGAAGCTCGAGAGGAGGATGCCCTCGCGGTCGCGCCCCGACCGCCGCGCGAGGAGCCGCGCCAGCGCCCGACAGGTCTCGAGCTTGTCGGGAACGTCGCCCTTCAGCTCCACGTTGATTCGCCGGTCGCGGCCACGGACGAGATCGATCACGTCGTCGAGCCGAGGGACTCGTTCCCCCGCGCCCACGTCGAAGGCCCCGAGCTCCTCGACCGTGTGCCGCGCGACGATGATCGTGTGGCCCGAGACGCGCGCGAGATCCGGATCGTGAACGACGACCACGGTCCCGCAGCCCGCGCGCCGGACGTCGAGCTCCACGCCGTCCGCGCCTTCCTCGAGCGCGAGCGCGAAGGACCGAATCGTGTTCTCCGGCGCACGCGCGCTCGCGCCGCGATGCCCGTAGATCCAGGGCCGCTCTCCGCTCCGCCGCATCGCCATGAAAGATAGCAGCGTCAGTGCCGGCCTTCGCGCCCGTTTCAGCCCTTGGGTAGCGGGAGAAGCTCGCTCGTCCCGTCCGCGTACGTCACACGCATCTTGCCCGAAGGAAGATGGTCGTCGCGCTCGACGGTGAGGCCCTTCCGCGCGGGCACCTTCTCGAGCGCCGCTTTCGGAACGTCGATCCTGACGGGCTCGCGCGCCGCCGTCGGCAGGAGCCCCGGGAGCGCTACCGAAGGCCCTGGCCCGATCGCGCTCCGCGCGGCCTTCGCAGCGGCGCTCGCCCCGAACACCAGCTCGGACTCGCGCCGCGCGGCGCCCGGACCGCCGACCGCAGTGCTGAAGGACCGCTTGGGCCGGAACCGCTTCATGGTCGACATGCGAGCCGTCCTTAGCACGCGGCTTCGGGCCCGAGGACCGCCCCTCCGCTTTCGCGGGCGCGTGACGCGGCGCGGACGATGCGTTTTGCTATGTTCGGCGCCGCATGGGGAACGGAGGCGCTGCCGCGCTCGTCTCGAGCGCAGATGGGCTGCGCGCGGACGGTCGCTACGAAGAGGCGATCACCGCCTATCAGGAGGCCATTCGCCTCGACGCCTCGTACGCGCCGTATCGCTTCTCGATCGCCGAGCTCTGCTTCGAGCTGCAGCGCTACGCGGAGGCCGCGCAGGTGTATGCCGCGCTCGTGCAGGGCGAGCCGCACCACGCGCAGGCCTGGGCCGGGCTCGGCCGATCCGCCCACTTGCTCGGCGAGGATCAGCACGCGGTCGCCGCGCTCGAGCAGGCGATCCTGCTCGCCCCGCACTGGGCCGAGCCTCTCTACGAAGCGGCGGTGATCTACGCTTCGCAAGACGCCGACGCGCTCGCGGAGGATCGGCTCCGGCGCGCGCTGCACGCCGATCCGCGCCTCGAGTCTGCGGCCGAAGAAGAAGGCCTCCTCGCACGCTACCCGATGGCGCGATGAGCCACCCCGGCACGCCGCCCGAGACCCGCGATCCGAAGGGCGCGCCGAAGCTGATCCCGTTCGGGAAGTACCTGCTCGTCGAGCGCATCGCGGTCGGCGGGATGGCCGAGGTGTGGCTCGCGAAGGTCGTGGCGAGCGATCAGGTCTCGGACCTCCTCGCCATCAAGCGCATCCTCCCGCAGCTCTCCGCGGACGCCGAGTTCGTCCGCATGTTCGTCGACGAGGCACGCATCGCGGGCGCGCTCGATCATCCGGGCATCGTCTCCATGCACGAGCTCGGCCGCATGCAGAGCTCGTTCTACATCGCGATGGACTACGTCTGGGGCCGCGACCTGCTCGCGATCCTGCGCCGCGCGAAGGATACCTCGCGCGTGATCCCGCCGGTCGTCTCGGCGTACATCGGCGCGCGGCTGTGCGACGCGCTGCACTACGCGCACACGAAGCTCGACAAGAACGGTCAGCCGCTCGGGCTGGTGCACCGCGACATCTCTCCGCAGAACGTCCTCGTCTCGTTCGACGGGCGCGTGAAGCTCATCGACTTCGGCATCGCCAAGGCCTCGTCGCGCAGCACGAAGACCCAGGCGGGGACGCTCAAGGGAAAGGTCGGGTACATGAGCCCCGAGCAGGTTCGCGGCCTGCCGCTCGACGCCCGCTCGGATCAGTTCGCGCTCGGCACCTGTCTCTACGAGCTGCTCACCGGACGCCCGCTCTTCATGCGCGGCAACAACCTCGACGCGATGAACCGCGTTCGGGATGCGGACGTCGCGCCGCTGCTCGAGCGCGCTCCGTTCTGTCCTCCGGCGCTCGCGGAGATCGTCATGCGCGCGCTCTCGAAGGACCGCGAGGCGCGCTTCGCCAGCACCGACGAGATGCGCACGGCTCTCCTCGTCGTGCTGGCCGACATGCGCATCAGCTTCGAGCGCACCGAGCTCGCCGAGTGGCTGCGCGACCTCTTCAAGGAGGACTTCGTCAAAGAGCGCGCGCGGCTCGACGCCCTCGACCTCATCGGCCGCCCCGCCGTCACGGAGGCCAAGAAGCACCGGAACCCCGCGACAGAGCTCCAGATCGGCTCGGTCGATCTCTTCGACGACGACTCCGAGGAAGCGACCGAGGTCTGGGACAGCCCGCCGATGCCGAAGATGGAAGCGAAGGAAGGGCCCTACGAGGTCTTCTTCCATCGCGAAGGCCTCGTCGGGCTCGGAGCGCCCGCGAGCGAGGTGCTTCCCGACGGTCGGCCGCCGCTCCGCGCGACGTTCCGCCCGGGCAAGGCCAACGCGTCGGAGGCATGGCGACCGCCGCGGACCGATCTCGGCGGGGCCGCACCGCAGCGCGCGTCCTCGCCCACTCCGGCTCACGCGTTCCCGAGCGCTCCGCCGCGCGAGACGCCGCCGGCGCCCGCGACGGCCGCTCCGATCGACTCGGACGAGACGTTCCAGGACGGCGATCTGCAGGCCGACATGCTCGAGCAGGCGCGCTCGGACGGCATCGCGTCCGCGATCGCCGCGTCGCTCACGCCGCCGTCCTCGCCCGAGCCCGGTCACGCACGGCCCGCCGAGCTCGCACCGACCGCACCGACCGCACCGAAGCTCGAGCCCAAGGCGACTGTGCTCGTGACCGCGAGCGGGAACCTCACGGTGAGACCGGAGGACATCGACTCCGAGGTCATGCGGAACATCGTGCCGTCCGACTCGTCGCCGAAGGCGCGCGGCGAGCCGACCGAGTCCATCCGTTCCGATCGAGCGCGCGCACGCGTCGGCACGGGCTCACGTCGATCGCCGCGCACGGAGGTCGCCTTCTTCGCGCTCGCCGCGCTCCTGATGCTCGTCGTCGGGATCGTCGGGACGTACCTCGTCCTCACGACGCGCGGCGCAGCGCAGCTCACCGTGCACGCTGTGCCCGAGGTGTCGGCGCAGATCCTCCTCGACGGACAGCTCTCCGGGCGCACGCCGATGACGCTCGACGAGCTCGCACCGGGCCGGCACGTCGTCACGCTGATCGCGCCCGGGTTCGCGGTCGCGACCCGCGAGATCACGCTCGCCCGCGCCGCCGATCTGAGCCTCGAGGTCGCCCTCGAGAGAAGCACGGAGGGACCATGAGCGAGGTCGAGATCTGGTTCGACGTCGTCTGTCCGTACGCTTACCTCGCCTCCACGCAGATCGAGTCGGTCGCGGCCCGGGCCGGCGCGAAGGTCCGCTGGGAGCCGATGCTCCTCGGCGGCTTGTTCCGCGCGATGGGTCAGGTCGACGATCCCGACCGCACGATGAGCGAGCCCAAGCGGCTCCACACGGCGCGCGACCTCGAGCGTTGGTCCGAGCACTTCGGCGTGCCGCTCGTCCGTCCCGCGAGCCATCCACGCCGCACCGTGGTCGCGATGCGCGCGATCTGCGCGGCGAACGAGAGGGATCGCGCGACGGCGATCCACGCGCTCTTCGCCGCCTACTGGGCGCGCGGAGAGGACGTGAGCGACCCGACGGTCGTCCGCGACGCCCTGATTGCTGCGGGCCTCGACGGCGCGCTCCTCGTCGCGTCGACGCACGACGCGGCGATCAAGGACGACCTCCGAGCGCGGACCGACCGCGCCATGCGGAAGGGCGTCTTCGGTGTCCCGACGATGTTCGTCGGGGAGGAGATGTTCTGGGGCCAGGACCGGCTCGACTGGGTGGAGCGGGCGCTCGCGCCATGAAGGTCTGGCGGGCCCTGCTCCGCGATCACGCCGGCTTCCGCCGGCTCTGGCTCGCCGCCGTGGTCTCCTTGCTCGGCGACTGGTTGACGTTCGTGTCCGTCACCGTGCTGACGCTCGAGCTCGGCGAAGGCCCGCTCGCGCTCACGGGCGTTCTCGTCGCGCATCTCCTGCCTGCGGCTCTGCTCTCGCCGCTCGCGGGCACGGTCGCGGACAGGCTGGATCGTCGGCGCCTGCTGATCGCCGCGAACCTCGCGCAGGCCGTGCTGACCTTGCTCGCAGCGGCGAGCGCGCACGCGGGGCTCGTGCTCGCGGTGCAGGCGCTCGTCTTCGTGCGGAGCGGCGTCGCGGCGTTCGTCGCGCCGGCCGAGCAGGCTGCGATCCGCCGCGTCGTGCCCGTGGAAGCCCTCGCCGACGCGAACGCGCTGCTCGCGGCGACGTGGAGCACCGTCTACGTGGTCGGCATGGCGGCAGGCGGCTTCCTGGCGCTGCTCGGTCCGTCGGTCGCGATCGGGCTCGACGCGCTGACGTTCGTGACCGCTGCGCTCCTCGCCTCGGGGCTCCCCTCGATGATCCCGGAGCGCGAGATCCCGAAGACGATGTCCGTCCGGCTCGAGATCGGCGAGGCGCTCTCGGTCGCACGTCAGACGCCAGGCTTGCTCGCCGCGATGCTCGCGAAGATCCCGGTCGGTCTCGCGCTCGGCGGCGGCTGGCTCGCGCTGCAGCTCGTCTCGAGCGAGCTCGAGCCCTTCGGGCCGACATCGGTCTCGATCGGCGTGCTGCAGATGATGCGTGGGCTCGGCACGGGCGTGGGCCCGCTGCTCGCGGCGCGCGCCATGCGCAGCGGGCACGACGTGCGACGCGTCGTGCCGATCGCGGTCCTCGCGACGGTCGGATCCGTCGTGCTCTTCGTCTCGACGGACCTCCGGCCGGTGCTGCTCGTCGCCGCGCTCGGCTGGGGCATGGGCTCGGGCGCGAACTGGGTGCTCAACGCGACGCTCCTCCAGCGGCTCGCCGGCGATGCGCGGATCGGTCGGCTCTCTTCCGTCGACGAGCTCGGGAGCGTCACCGCCATGCTCGTCGGCGCGACGACCTCGGCGCTGCTGCTCACGTTTGCCGGCCTGCCGCGCTGGGCGGCGTGCCTCGTTCCGGTGCTCGCAGCGATCCCGATCACCTTGATGGTGAGCCGCGCCCTCGGCCGCACCGAGCTGCACGCCACGCTCGCACGCTGATCGCGAAGCAGAGTGCTCGCGTGGGCGACCGCGAACGCGAGCGCTCGGAGAGCACGGACCGCAGCCGGCGCACGTTGGCGCAGCGCTCTGTCGCATTTCTCGGTGTTATGGGGTTGATCGAGCCCGGCACGCCGCGTGCTGAACCGTCGACCATGTCCTCACGATGCAGGCCTCGATCTCTTCACGCGCTCGCCGCGACCAGCCTCGCGCTCTCGCTCTGCCTGGTCGGCTGCGATGCCTCGCACCAGAGAGGTGACGACGCCGGCGCGTCCGACGCAGCGACGCTGGTCGACGGCGCCACCGGTGATGGCGCCGTCTGCACGGGCAGCTCGTCCCTCCTCTGCGTCTTCGGCTGCGGCGGCGACGCAGGCGTCGGAGCCGTCTGCACCGGCGGTCGCTGGCAGTGCCCGCCTGGCACCGTCGACATCGCGTCCTGTCCTCCGACCTGCTTCGGCCCGCCGCCCGGGCCCAGCTGTCGTTGCATCGGCACGAGCTGGGAGTGCGCGCCGCCGACCGACGCGTGGTGCCCCGTGGATCTGATGGCGGGTCTCGGCACGTCGTGTTCGCTCGACGAGCAGCTCTGCGGCGACCCGTGCTGTGACGCGACGCTCGTCTGTCGAGGCGGGACGTGGGTCGAGGGACCGCTCGCCGATTGTCTCTTGTGCGATAGCACCCAGTTCTTCGATTGCGGCGGCGGCGCGTGTGGTCACGGCCAGGAGTGTCAGCTGACGTGCGGTCCGACCGACGGCCCGATCTATCGCTGCGTGGTCATCCCCTCGGACTGCACGAACTGCGACTGTGCAGTCGTGGCCCCCGGCGAGAGCTGCACGGTACGGGGCGGCCACGTCTTCGTCGGTGAGGGCAGCTTCTGCGGATGAAGGCTTCTACGCCGCTGGCTGCTTCAGCGCCGGGGCGAAGACCTCTCGCGCGAACGTCTCGAACGAGCGCGCTGGGTGGCCGAGCACCTTCTGGGTGTCACCGCTGAGCGGCGCGCCCCAGTTCTCCGAGTAGGCCTGCGAGTAGTCGCGCATCACCTTCGGAAACCAATCGCCCATGCCCATCGCCTTCAGCGACTCCTCGACCGCCGCGGGTGGCACGGCGACGTAGGTGATCGGACGGCCGAGCACCTTCGTGAGGACCTCGGCCGCCTCGGTGAACGTGAGCGCGGCTGGCCCGCACACGTTGTAGATGCGGTTCTCGTGACCCTTCTCTAGCGTCACCTTCACGGCCATGTCGACGATGTCGCGCACGTCGACGAACGCGAGCTTTCCGTCGCCCATCCCCCAGACCATCTTCCCTTCGCTGGCGATCGTGGGGACCGACATGAAGATGTTCTGCATGAAGAAATTCGGACGCAGGATCGTGTAGGGGATCCCCGATCTCAGGATGCGCGCGTCGGTCACCATGTGCTGGCGGACGTTGTCGCTCGCTGCGCGCTCGTCGTTCTGGATCACGGAGATCCGCACGATGCGCTTCACACCGGCCTTCTCCGCTGCCGCGATCGCCGCGTCTGCCTGCACGCTCGCCATCGGTCCGGGCGCAGTGATCAGCAAGAGCGTGTGGATGCCTGCCATCGCGCGCGCGACGCTGTCCGGCTTCTCGAGCTCACCGACCGCGAGCTCCACGCCGGCCTTCTCGAGCGGAGCCGCCTTCACCGGGTCGCGAACGAAAGCGCGCACCTTGGCGCCGCCGGCGACGAGCCTCGGAGCCACCTGCGAACCGATACTGCCCGTCGCGCCCGTGATCAGGATCGTGTCGCTCATGGTCGGCCTCTTTCGGAAGGGACCAGGTTCTACGACCGTGGTGCGCTCCGGCAAGGGGCCCTCGCGAGGGCGGGATCGCTCTGACGTGCCCGATCGCGGATCGATCTCGTCTCGCGCCTATGGCGCCTTGCGGTGGCTCACTGCGCGGTAGGCCGCGCCCTTCTCGCGGAGCGATCCGAGCGGGTGGCCGTCCATGATCTTCGCGTGGAGCTCGGGCCAGTCGGCCCACTCGGTCCCCAAGAGGCGATCCATCCACGCGACGCCGAAGGCGTAGTGGCCGTCGAAGCGGGCATGGTGGAGCAGGTGATAGACGATGGGGTTCGAGAAGAGCGCGCTCGAGAGGCGCGTCGCCCGGATCGGAAAGATCTCGGCGTTCGCATGGCCCGCGATGTTGCCGACGAAGTGCACGCCGAAGAACACCATCCAGCCAGTGAGCGAGAGCATGCCGGCCCACGAGAGGAGGAGGGCGGGCACGAAGAACGCGAACATCCAGCCGAGCGTCTCTGCGGAGTGCATCGAGAGCCCGGTCAGCGGTGTCGTCACGCGCGACTCGTGGTGCCAGCGGTGCACCCAGAAGAGGCGCGGGTGATGCATCGCGCGATGAAGGAAGTAGTAGAGGACCTGAAAGCCGTACCAGCACCCGGCGAAGGTGACGAGACCGGAGGCCCAGCCGTCCGTGAAGCGGAGCACTCCGCTGCCGAGCAACGCGGCGATCGTCGGGATCCAGAGCAGCAAGAAGAGCAGGGTGCCGATCGCTTCGGTGCGGAACTGCCGCTTGCCGAGCGGCACGTCGAAGACCTTGCGGCCGATGGCCCACGCACGGCGCTGGAGCACGTAGCCGAGCCCGAGCCCGGACAGGGTGCATGCCGCGAAGAACCCCCCGCACGCGGCGAGGAGCTGGGCGAACGAGAGCGCCTCGAGAGACGGCACGGCCGCAGCATGGGCCATCGCGCCGCGCTGCGTCGAGTCGTGTCGGATCGGAATCCATCCCTGCCCCTGACCCGCTCGGCGAGGCGTGCGCTCTCGCGCGGGTGCCCGGATCGAAGCCGTGATCGACGCCTGCGACCGCTAGGGCGACCGCTCGGCAGTCTCGACCGACCGCTCACCCCGCGATCGGAAGCGCGGCGCGGCCCACGGGTGTCGTAGCGCTCGTGCGAGATCGAAGCCCCGCCGCGCGTCATCCCTCGTTTCCGAGCCTCTTGGCGCTCGTCCGTCAGGACGCAGCGTTCGTCGAGCGTCTCAGACGGGGTGAGCGGCTCGGCGAGGTCGCGTTTGCGTCGGTGCTCACCATCGTGCTCGGGGCCGGCGCCTACGGGGTAGCGTTCGGGATCTGGCGCGCGCCGGAGTCGGCTCTCTACGCGGCGATCAAGCTGCCCCTCGTGTTGCTCGGCGTCTCGGCCGTGACGGCGCTCGCGAGCGCGATGATGGCCCCCGCGCTCCGCGCGAAGCTCTCGCTCCGGCAGACCGTCGTGTGCATCCTCGTCTCGTTCGCGGTCACGTCTGCGATCCTCGGATCCGTCGCGCCCATCGCGATCCTCTTCGCCGAGTGCGCGCCGTCGATCGACCCGCGCGCCGTCGGGCTCGCGGCGACCGATCCGATCGCGCGGCCATCGATCGCGGTCGCGCAAGCGCTCGTCCTCATGCACACGTCGGTGATCGCTGTCGCCGGCATCGCGGGGGTGGTGAGGTTGCTCGGGCTGCTCTCCAAGCTCGGCGATCCTCCGGTCGTCGTGCGGCGCGTGCTGGTCTCGTGGATCGCGATGCAGTTCCTCGTGGGCGCCGAGCTCAGCTGGATCTTTCGACCCTTCCTCGGACGGCCTCACGTGCCGACGTGCTTTCTGACCGACGAGGCGTTCGATGGGAGCTTCTTCGAAGAGATCGCTCTTCTCGGACGAGCGACGTTCGGCGGACTGGCACCGATGGTGCTGGCCGTGTTCGTGCTGTCCGTCGCGGCGTGGTTGTTCGTGTCGTTGCGCGCCGTGCCCGAGACGGCGTCGGTGAGCCTCGGGCCAGGGGGCCTCGCGATCCTGAGCCCGCCGCCTCTCCCGGCGCGGATGGTGCTCTGGCGCTCGGTCGCCCGCGCGACCTCGAGCGGTGCGGTGGTCTCGATTCGAATGGTCCCGGATCAGACCCTCACGGAAGACGTGATCTGCGTCGTCTGTGCGAGCTCGAGCGCCGCGCACCAGCTGGCGCGCCGCATCGAAGACGCGCGCGGTCGGGCCGCGGCAGGTCCCTTTCGCACGGCGAGCGCGTAGACAGGAGACGACCGAGAGGGAACGATCAGTCGGTTCCCTCGAGGCCGAGCTCGCGCATCCGTCGCCACAGGGTCACCCGGCTCACTCCGAGGATCTGTGCTGCTCGACCGCGGTGCCCGCTCGCACGCTCGAGGGCGCGGCGGATGCGCGTGACGGCGGGTGGCTCGGAGCTGCTCGCTGGCGTGACGGCACCGACGTTCGCGCGCGCCGTCTCCGTGAGGTCGGCGATCGCGCCGGGCTCCACGATCTCCAGCGGCAGATCGCTCGCCTCGAGCACTGGCCCCTCGCCGATGACGTACGCGTACTCGAGCGCGTTGCGCAGCTCGCGCACGTTTCCGGGCCACGGGTACTCCGTCAGCGCAGTCATGGCCTTGGGCGAGATGCGCCCGACCTGCCGGCCGCCCTCTGCGTTCAGCGACTCGACGAGCTTCTGCGCGAGGAGCGCCACGTCCGCGGCACGCGCGCGGAGCGGCGGGATGTAGATGGGGATCACGCGCAGCCGGTACATCAGGTCCGCGCGGAACGTCCCTGCGTCGACCGCTGCCCGCAGCGACTGGTGCGTGGCTGCGACGATCCGGACGTTCACGGGCACCGGCTCGCGCGCGCCCACCGGAATGATCGTGTGCGTCTCGAGCACGCGAAGCAGCTTGGCCTGCAGCTCGAGGGACATCTCGGCGACCTCGTCGAGGAAGAGCGTGCCGCCGCTCGCCGTGCGGAAGAAGCCGGGCTGATCGCGCACGGCGCCGGTGAAGGCCCCGCGAACGTGACCGAAGAGCTCGCTCTCGAGGAGCGAGCCGGGCAGCGCCGCACAGTTGATCGCCGCGAACGGGCCTTTCGCCCGCGGCGAGAGCGCATGCACCGAGCGCGCGACGAGCTCCTTGCCCGTGCCGGTCTCGCCCCTGACCAGCACGGTCGCATCGCGCCGCGCGGCGCGCTCGATCACGTGGAACGCGCGCTTCATCGCCGCGTCGGCGGTCCACATGCCGTGAAAGAGGAGCGGCGCCCCGGTGTCGTCCTCCTCGCGCGACTCGACCTGGAGCGCGAGCACCCAGCCGATCCGCGCACCGTCGCGCTCGATCGGAGTCGCACGCACGAGGAGCGAGCGCGTGCCGCCGTCCGGGCCTGGTCTCTCCACCGTCCCGGTCGCCGGCACGCCACGCGCGAGCGCTTCGGCGATCGGCCGGTTCACCGCGCCGCCGCAGAGCAGCTTCGTCGCGCTGATGCCGTGCGGGATCGAAGTGCCGACGAGCGCTTCGGCGGACTGGGTCGCGCGCACGACGCCGAGCGCGGCGTCCAGCACGAGGACGGGACCGCTGAGATCCTCGATCGCCGCGAGCAGGAGATCGTGCTCGCTGGGGGCCTTGCCGTGCGCGACGCGCTTCACCGGGCGGAGGCTACCTCAGTGGCCGCCTCCCGGGGGCGCCGCCAGGGCCTCTGCGCCGTCCTGCCGCGCCGCCTTCACTCCGCACGCGATGTTCGCTGGCACGGCGATGTCGATCTTCTTCGGGTAGGCGAGGTGGAGGCCTTCCATGATCTGGACGAAGTCGTCCTCCGTCTTGCCCGCTCCTAGGCGTGCGTTGAGGCGCTTCTCGTCCCCGACCGTCGTGACGGTGCGCCCTTCGTAGTCGTGCGCGGGATAGAGCTGCGTGTCCTCGGGGAGCGAGAAGATCTGCGCGTGCACCGAGCGAAAGAGCGTGCGCGCGTCGCCCTGCTGGAAGTCGGTGCGGCCAGAGCCGCGGATGAGGAGGGCGTCGCCGGTGAACGCCATCCGGTGGTCGGCGGTGACGAGCGTGAGGCAGCCGTTGGTGTGGCCGGGCGTCTCGCGCACCTCGAGCTCTTCGCCACCGAAGCGGATCCGATCTCCCTGGCCGACCACGAGGCTCGCGCAGCCGACGCCGGCCGTGCGGGAGAGCACCGACTGCGCGCCGAGGCGCTCGCGCAGCATTCCGCTCGCCGTCACGTGGTCGGCATGGACGTGCGTGTCGATGGTGTAGAGCAGACGCAGTCCGAGATCGTCGAGGAGCGCGACGTCGCGATCCACCTGATCGAGCACCGGGTCGATGAGCACGGTCTCGCGGGTCTTCTCGTCCGCGAGCAGATACGTGTACGTCGACGACTCGGGGTCGAAGAGCTGTCGAAACAACATGGGAACCTCCTCCTTCTCACCAGGCCGACATCGGACCGATATCGAGCACCTCGTGGCCTCGCGCCTTGAGGATCACCGCTGCGCTCGCGCTGCGACCGCCGCTCCGGCAGTACACGACCACCGCGGAGCTCTCCGGCAGCTCGCGAATGCGTGCTCCCAGCTCCTGCACGGGGATGTTGAGCGCGCCTTCGACGTGTCCTTCCGCGAACT
Organism: Polyangiales bacterium; assembly: GCA_038252025.1. Lineage (GTDB taxonomy): Bacteria > Myxococcota_A > Polyangia > Polyangiales > Sandaracinaceae > JBBSAT01. The sequence continues at coordinate 29,328 of JBBSAT010000013.1, forward strand.
CACCGGGAGTGCGGACGTCGAGCAGGATCGCGCCCGCCGCGACACGCGCGCGCGCCTCGCCGTGGCCCTTCTTGCCGTGACCGAAAAGAGAACTGAGCATGGAGAACCTCACTGGGTGACGGGGTTTGGAACGGACGTGATTGGGTTTGAAGCGAACGCGAGAGGCACCTGCTGAGCGAGCATCAAGGTGGCGAGCGCCACGACGAACCAGGCGAAGCCCTTCCGGAGCCGGTCCTCGGGGACACGGCCCGCCAGCGTGCTGCCGGCGATGCTCCCCACCACGGCCGCGAGGCTGAGGATCGCGGCGAGCGGAAGGTCGATGTGCGTGGAGCCGAGGTGACCCGCGAGCGCGGCGGTCGACTGCATGGCGATGACGAGGAGCGAGGTGCCGACGGCGTGTCGCATCGGCAGCCCGCCCAGGAGCACCAGGGCGGGGACGACCACGAAGCCGCCGCCCGCGCCGACGAGGCCGGTGACGGCGCCGACGGCGAGGCCCGTCAAGAGGATCTTCGCGGTGGCGAGCTTCGGCTCTTCACCGGTCGAGACGACGGCGCCGACCGCTTCGGCGGAGCGCGAAGGCCGGCGCATCATCGCAACGGCCGCCACGAGCATGACCACGCCGAACGCGATGAGGAGCACCGTGGTGGGCACGAAGTGCGCGAGGCGACCGGCGCCGAACGCGGAGAGCATGCTGGTCGCGTCGAACGTGAGGCCCGTTCGCCAGCGGACTCGCCCGCCGCGAGCGTGAGGGACGAGCGCAGCGACGCTCGTGACTGCGACGACGAGCAACGACGTCGTGATGGCCTCGCGCGTGCCTTGCCCGAGCACGTAGACGAGCAGCGGAACGGTGAGGATCGAGCCGCCGCCCCCGAGCAAGCCGAGCGCGACGCCCATCCCCGTGGCGAGCGCGATCCCGATGCCCAGCATGACGAAAGCTTCCATGACCCCAGCTCACTGCGACAGGCGTGCCACCCGCGAACGGTGCTTGAAAAAGGGGCTCTGGCGAGGTCTAGCCCGCTCGTTGCAACATGTTGCAACGTGTTGTTTCATCGAGCTCGGCGTGGAGAAACGTTCTCACGTCCCCCACCGAACGGCGGGTCGCGTCACCGATCGGCAACGGCGTAGGATCCGCCTCGACAGATGGCCAGCCGCCCGCCCGTTCGACGCACGTTCCTCGACAACCGAGGCGCCCCCACGTTCACGACGGTCGGGATGCCGCGCCTGTTCTGGCGCGACGTCTACCACAGCATCCTCGAGATGCGCTGGCGCGCGTTCTTCCTCGCGGCGGTGATCGCGTACTCCGGGATGCACCTCGTGTTCGCGCTGCTCTATGTGCTTCAGCCAGGCTCGATCGCCAACAGCGACGGCGGCTATCTCAGCGCGTACTTCTTCAGCGTGCAGACGATGATGACGATCGGCTACGGCGGAATGACGCCGGCGACCACGTGGGCGAACGTGGTCGTGACGGTCGAGGCTTTCATCGGGCTCCTCTTCACGGCGCTGCTCACGGGGCTCGTGCTCGCGAAGTTCACGAAGCCGACGGCCGCCGTGCTCTGGAGCCGCGTCGCCGTGATCACCTCACACGAGGGCAAGCCCACCCTGATGATCCGGATGGCGAACGCGCGCGGCAACCGCATCGTCGAGGCGACGGTGTCGATGACGGCGGCCATGACGGGCAACACGAGAGAGGGAGAGGCGTTCCGAAAGCTCCACGACCTCCTGCTCGTGCGGAGGTCGAGCCCGATCTTCTCCGTGTCGTTCACCGCGATGCACATCCTCGATTCATCGAGCCCGCTCTTCGGCGAGACGGAGGCTTCGCTCCGCGAGAAGAACCTGGAGATCATCTCGATCTTGAGCGGTCTCGACGAGACCTCGGGTCAGACGGTCCACGCGCGGACTTCGTACGCGGCCGATGACCTGCGCTTCGGTCAGCGCTTCGCCGACATCATCAGGCTCGAGGGCGATGGGAACCGCGTGATCGACTACACGGTCTTCCACGAGACGAAGCCCGCGCCGCTCCCGGTCGAGGCCCAAGACGCGCGGGTCGTCCCGAGCTGATCGGTGAGCCGCGCCTAGCCGATCCGCTTGCTCGCGTGGAGCCGGGCGGCCGCCTCGTGCGCCGCGTCGACCAGCGCCGCGCGGATGGGCGCCTGTGCCGGCAGCGCCACCGACAGGAAGGTGCTCCGTCCGAAGACGAGATCGAAGCGCTCTCCGGACGAGAAGAGCCCGCGCATCTCGTCTCTCGCGATCCGGAGGACGGCACCGCTCTCCTTCACCACCCAGACGAAGCGCTCGGAGAGCGCGAGCGCGGACAGGCCGTCGTGCCCGCTCGTGCGCGCGAGGAGCCGCGAGACGCGATGTCGGACGCGCGGCACGAGCGCAGCCGGGAGGAGCGTGCGGACGAGCAAGCTCTCGGTCTCGCCCGAGCCTCGATACGGGCCCGCCCGGCCCTTCACCCCCGGAAGCGCCGGCATCGGCTCGAACGGAACGACGCGATCGTCGAGCCAGCCTCGTACCTGATCGAGCTCCGAGGCGGCCCCGACTCGGCCGGCGACGTGATCGAAGAGGGCCTCGACGAGCTCGCCGAATCGCTCGTACGACGCGAGCACCTCCCTCGCGCGAGGTACCGGGCGGTGGACCCCGCGCGGGTGAACGACGAGCCGATGGACGGCATCGGTGTCCGGAAGCTGCCACTCGATCTCGAGGGCCGGCCAGGGCCGCTTCGCGCGGAGGGCGATGATCGCGGAGAGAGGAATCTCGCGGTCGTACTCCTCCGGGACGGCGTAGCGCTGTGGGCCTTCGTCGCGGACGGCCCGCTCGGGATCGACGGCGCGGACGACGAGCAGCTCCCGATCCCACGCGAGGGTGGAGTCGCGCGCCGACGGGATTCCGTCGAGGTCAGGGACGAAGTCGTCGTCGTGCTCGGTCACGTCCCGAGCCGCGACCAGGCCTTGTCGAGCCGTGCTGCGCGCGCCTTGCTCGCGACGGATAGCAGCGCGCGATCGCGAGCGAAGAGCGCGCGGGTCTCGCCCTGCGTGCTCGCCCAGAGCGGATCGATCTCCCCGACCAGGGCGTGCACGGCCGAGAGCAGCCCGCCGAGCGCGATGTGTGTGACCGCGCTGCTCGGATCCTCGCCGGCGATCGTGCGCGCAGCCACGAGCAGCGTCGCGAGCCGCTCGCGCACGGGCCGAGGCCAACCGGCGCGCGCGCCGATCGACGAGAGCCAGGCGAGCAGCGCGGCGTTCACGTGCACGTCCTCGATCGTCCGGAATGGCTTGAGGTAGCGCTCGTAGCCATCGCCCGGGAGCACGTCCTCGGGCGCGACGCGCACCCGCTCGAGCGATAGCTCTGCGTGCGGGATCTCCGGGACGAAGGGCATGTGCGCGAGCGGCGTGACCGTCACTCCGGGCGCGCCCACGGGGACGCGCACGAGCGCGAGCACCGGCCGCTCGAGGCCCGCGCTCTCGGCTCGCCGCGCGACCACGAAGCAGACGCCCCCCTCGGGCCCGAGCGTCACCCAGCGCTTCTTGCCGGAGAGCACGAGGCCGTCGCCGTCCGTGCCGAGCTGGGTCTCGATCGCGCGGGGGTGGGCGCCGCCGTCCTCGGTCGCAGCGAGCGAGGCGAGCGTGCCCGCGGGGAGCGACGGCACGAGCGCAGAGAGCGCCGCGGCATAGGCCCCGGCGAACGCGAACCCGAGCCTGTCGACCACCGTCGCGCCGAGGATCGCGCGATCGATCGGACGCTCGAGGTCGCGGGTCCGCGCCACGTGGTCCGTCCACCACTCTGCGGCGCCGTCGAACGTCCGGACTGGACCAGGAGAGAGCGCGGCGGCGAGGAGGGCCAGCATGCACTCGATCTGATCGATGGGGCGACGGACCGCCAGCCCACGCGCGACGGAGAGCGCTACCCTCGCCGTCCCATGAGCCACACCCCGCTCCTAGAGCCCCTCGAGCTTCGTCCTGGCGTCGTCGCGCGAAACCGTGTCTGGCTCGCGCCGCTCACGAACATGCAGAGCCACCCGGATGGGAGGCTCTCGGACGACGAGCTTCGCTTTCTCGCGATGCATGCCGACGGAGGCTTCGGGCTGGTAGAGACCTGCGCTGCGTACGTCAGCCAGGAAGGGAAGGCGTGGGCTGGCGAGCTCGGCCTCTCCGAGGACGCGATGATCCCAGGCCTCACACGGCTCGCGGCGCGGATGCACCTGGCCGGCGCGCTCGCTTCGGCGCAGCTCTTCCATGGAGGGCTCCGCGCGTCACAGGTCGTCAGCGGCCTGCCGACCTGGAGCGCGAGCGCCTACGCCGAGCCCGAGATGGAGACGCCGCGCGAGGGAACGGAAGAGGACCTCGCGCGCGTGATCACCGCGTTCGCCGACGCTGCGCGTCGCTGCGCGGACGCGGGCTTCGATGCGATCGAGCTCCACGGCGCGCACGGCTACCTGCTCTCTCAGTTCCTCAGCACCGTCTACAACGCGCGGCGCGATCGCTGGGGCGGCTCGCTCGAGAACCGCGCGCGGCTCATCCGCGAGGTGCTGCGCGCCGTGAAGAAGGCCGCGCCCTCGCTCGTGCTCGCCGTCCGGCTCTCGCCCGAGGAATTCGGTCAGGCGAAGGGGGTCGATCTCGACGAGACGATCCAGGTCGCGCGCTGGCTCGCCGAGGACGGCATGGAGATCGTGCACCTCTCGCTCTGGCAGAGCGCGTCGATGACGAAGAAGCGCCCGGACGCTCACCCGACGACCCTCTTTCGCGCGGCGCTCGGGGACGGGGTGAAGATCGTGGTCGCCGGGAAGATCTGGACCCGCGAAGAGGGAGAGGCGCAGCTCGCGCTGGGTGCAGATGCCATCGCGCTCGGCCGCGCGGCCATCGCAAACCCCGACTGGGTCCGGCGCGTGCTCGGCGAAGGCGAAGTGAGGCGACCGCCTCTCAGCGTCGCCGAGCTCCACGCGCGCGGCCTGAACGAGACCTTCGCGGGCTACATGCGGAAGTGGAAGGGCTTCGTCGCCGACTGAGCCGCGCGTGTCAGCAGCAGTCCGACGGACAGCTGTTGCAGTCCTCGGGCGGCGCGCAGTGGTGGTCGCCGCAGCAGCTACCGCAGTCGCTCGGGCAGCTATGACAGTCCTCGGGCGGACTGCAGCGCTGATCGCCGCAGCTTCCCCCCTGGAGGGGCTCGGGCTCCTGCACCACGTCGCCCGCGCGCGCTTCGGTCGTCAGGCCCGCGCCGAACGCGACGGCCACCAGGGTGAACAGGAGCGAGGAGAGGACGAGGCTGGATCGCATTCCCGAAGCGTACTGCGTATGCGGACCGCAGTCTCCATCGCACGACGCGCGCGCGTGCGACGCCAAGCGCCGAGGCCGTGGCGAAGCGCGGCAGACGCTCGCCGATCACGGCGTCGAAAACGAGCGGCAGCGTACGCGCAGCCGCTGGCTCGGCCGGGCCCAGGCGGCACGCCGGTTGCGACGCCCATGAGCGACGGGATGGAGTACGAGATGTCCTCTTCGACGGATAGCTGGCTGACGGCGAGCACCCGGGCGGCGACCGAGCAGGAGCGCCTCTGCGCCTGCCTCGACGCGACGCTCTCCTGCGAGCTGATCTGCGGGGTGACCGCCGACGTCGCGGCTGCGTTCGACGACGCTGCGTTCGGCCGCCGCACGCGCGCGGTGGTGCTCGCGTGCGGGGCCATTTGTCGGTCGACGTCGCGGGCCATCGCCGAGCTTCGCCAGCCGGACGTCGGTGCAGTGGCGAGCGAGCTCGAGTCCTGTCGCGCTGCTTGCGTCGCGGCACGCACCGAGTGCGAGCGGCGCCCTTTCGACTCGTGCTGCCGCGTGTGCGCCGAGCAGTGCGCGCGCTGCGAGGACGAGTGCGAGGCCTGTCTTCGGATGGTCTCCGTCATCGCGTGACGTCTGCGGCGCGAGCCCACCGAGATCTGCGCGAAGGGGCCTGACGCACCGCACCGCGCGCGGCATCCTCTCGGCGTGACGACACCACGCTCGGTCTCCGGCTCGCTGGTCCTTCGGTTCGAGCGCAACGACCGTCGCGTTCGAACCTTCGTGCCCCTCGGCGTCGAGGCCGCGCCCCCGGTGCTCGTGCTCTTCGATGGTCAGAACGTGCTCGCCGATCGCGGAAGCCACGCAGGCGGCTGGCACGCGCACAGCGCGATCGAGGCGCTTCCGGGGACGATCCGGAGGCCGGTGCTGGTCGCGATCGATCACGGCGGCGTCGAGCGAACGCGTGAGCTCTGGCAGGACCTCGACAGCCTCCTTCGTTTCGTCACGGCGCACGTTCTCCCGGAGGTCGAGGATCGGCTTCGCTTGCGCTTCGACCCGCGCGCTCGCGTGATCGGAGGGAGCTCGCTCGGAGGGCTCGCGAGCCTCGCTGCGCTGGCCCGCCATCCAGAGGTGTTCAGCGGGGCGATGGCGATGTCTCCTTCGGCGTGGTTCGCGCCCGAGATCGTGCCGGAGCTCCATCGCGCTCGGCTGCCAGGCGCGGCGCGCGTCTACGTGGACGTCGGTCACCGCGAGAGCGACGCAATGGTTCGCGGGGCAGCGCACGTTCCGAAGGTGCTCGCAACGCGCCTCGATCCCTCGCGCCTGATGTGGCGTCCGGATCGCCGCGGCAAGCACCGTGAAGGCGACTGGAGAAGACGCCTTCCGAAGGCGCTGCGCTTCCTCTTCCGCCGCTGACGCGGGACCGCGCGCCCTTCGGTCCTCGGTCAGGTCCGCGAGTAGCTGGCGGCTTCAACTTCCCGTCGCCATCAAGGTGGAGCGCTCGGGCTTTCGTCGAAAGCGCACGCGGTTCACGCGGCGCGCGCGAACGTCCTCCACCAGCGCCTCCCAGCCACCGAGATCGACCACGTCGCCCGGTGTCGCGAGGTGACCGAGCCGCTCGACCACCCATGCCGCGACGCTCGCGCCGTTCTCGGCCGCTTCCACGCCCCGACCATCGAGCTCGATGTCCGCGATGCTCGTGCGCCCCTCGGCGACGATGGAGCCATCGGGCTCGACTCGCTTCACGACCTCCTTGGCGGTGCGCTCGTCCGAGAGGTCGCCGACGATCTCGTTGACGATGTCCTCGACGGTGACGAGACCGACTGTTCCGCCGTGCTCGTCGATGACCAGCCCGATCGGGATCTTGCTGCGCTGGAAGTCCTCGAGCAGCTCGCTGAGCGTCCGGCGATCCGGGATCATGAGGATGTCGCGGCGCAGCGCGGCGATGGAGGTCTGACGGCGGCTCTGCCCGCGCATCAGGAGGTCCTTCACGTAGACGTAGCCGACGATGTGATCGGGCTCGCCGTCCTCGCTCACCGGATAGCGACTGAAGCCGGAGCGCTGGACCTGTCGCAGCCACTCGTCGAGGCTGTCCGTCAGCGAGAGGACGTGCATCTCCACGCGTGGGACCATGATCGTCCGCACGGATCGCGCGGTCGCGCGGATCACGCGCTGGAGCATCGCTCGCCGCGTCTCGTCCCCGTCCTCGACGTTGTGGTGGATGACGAGCCGCAGCTCCTCGAGCGAGAGCTTCCCCTCCGCATGCGCGGGCGCCGGAAGGCCGAGGACGCGCAGCACGAGGTGCGACGTCCCGGTGAGGACCCAGAGCGCTGGGTAGGTGACCACGAAGAAGATGCGGAGCACCAGCGAGCAGCGGCGCGCGACGTCCTCCGGCTTGGCGAGCGCGAGCGACTTCGGCACCAGCTCGCCCAGGATGATGTGGAGCGCCGTGATGGTCGCGAAGCCCAGCCCGATCGCCGTCCGCTCCGAGAACGGCTCGCCCAGCCCGAGCATGTGCAGAGGAGGCGAGAGCACCTCGACCATCGCCGGCTCGCCGAGCCAGCCGAGCCCGAGAGACGCGAGCGTGATCCCGAGCTGAGTCGCCGATAGGTACGGATCGAGCTGCTGAGTGATCTCGTGCGCGCGCTTGGCGCGAACGTCTCCGTCTCGCGCGAGCGCCTCGAGCGCGGTCGGTCGGACCTTGGCGAGCGCGAACTCCGCGGCGACGAAGAAGGCATTGACCAGAATGCAGACGAACGCTGCGACGAGTGGGGCCACGGGCGAGGAAGAGCACGCCGCGGTCCCCCTGGCGCTGCTGGATTTCCCCAGCGTTGTGAGCGTGGCCGGGGGCAGATCGCCCAGACGTGTGGAGGATTGTCTCGCAGCACTGAGCGGTGCGGTCGCTTTACGGAGCGGGCCGTCGAGGCACGTCGATTGCTGATTCGGCTCAGCGACGCTCTTCGTCGAGCGAAGGAGGCTTCATGGAATACATCGAGACCACCGTGCCGAGGGACGACCTACGGGTGACGCGGACGGAGGCGATCCCTCGCTGGAGCATGCACTTGCGCCTGGCGCTCGGCGTCTGGACGTTCTTGATGCCGATCGCGGCGTCGATCCTCGGGATGTATGCCCTCCAGGCTCACGGCCACGACACGCGCTTGTTCGCGGGCGAGATCTACCTGTTCGTCTGCCACGTGATTCTCTGTCTCTTCTATCTCTCGTTCGTCGCGCAGAACCCGCGCATCCCTGGCAAGGTGACCTGGATGGCAGCGATCCTCTTCGCCGGTCCGGTCTCGATTCCCGTGTACTGGGTCATCCACGTGTGGGAGGCGCCGAAGGTCGGCCTCGACGACGTGGACTCCGTGGTCCCGCAGCATCGCGCCCGTCCAGCGCACGCGACCGAGCACGCCCTCACTTGACCGTTCACCTGCCCGCCGAGTAGACGGGCCCCATGCCGAACCTTCACGTCATCCTCTGCAGCACGCGGCCGCATCGCGCGGGCGAACCGGTCGCCAAGTGGTTCCTCGACCATGCGCGCGCTCACGGGAAGTTCACGTCCCGCCTGGTGGACCTTCGCGAGATCGCTCTCCCGATGCTCGACGAGCCGAAGCATCCACGCCTCGGCCAGTACGTGCACGAGCACACCAAGCGCTGGAGCGCGATCGTCACCGAGGCCGATGCCTTCGTGATCGTCACGCCCGAGTACAACTTCTCGGCGCCTGCCTCGTTGATCAACGCGATCAGCTTCCTGTCGAAGGAGTGGGCCTACAAGCCCGCGGGCTTCGTCAGCTACGGCGGGGTCTCGGCGGGCACCCGCGCGGCGCAGATGGCCAAGGCGGTCCTCGCCACGATGAAGGTGGTCGCCCTCCCTGAAGCAGTGTCGATCCCGTTCGTCCAGAAGCAAATCTCGGAGGACCAGCTCTTTACCGGTGGAGGTGATCAAGCGGCGCCGGCGACGGCGATGCTCGACGAGCTGCTGCGGTGGACGAACGCCTTGGCCGTCCTACGCGTCTAGCGCGTACCCCCGCACCCGACTGACGGTAGGCACCTCAGAGCCACGCGAAGTCGAGGGGCAGCGTGCTCGCCGCGACCTCGACGTCGAGCGCTCGCGCGATGGATGAATGGTGGTCCTCCACGGGCCCGCCCGGCCCCTCGATGCGCACGACGCGGAGGCGCTCACGACGAGGCGCGCGCAGATCCAGCGAGACGCGACGCGCTTCGCCGCCGACCGTCGTGTTGTACGTCATGCGCGCGCGTCGCGTCGCGCCGTCGAGCGTGAAGATCCCCCCCGCGATGGCGAGCGTGGTCGGGCTAGGCGTGTCCACTCGCAGCGACCCCTCGATGTTCACGGCGCGAGCCCGCGCTGCGCCGTGCTCGGGCACGTACACGCTCGCGACGACCATCGAGAGATCCGTCGCGCGCACCGGAGGCGAGCCGTCGACGGTGGCGACCACTTCCGCGTCCTCGACCTGGAGGTGCTCGAGAAGGACCACGTTCCGGCCGATCGGCTCACCGCGCCCGGGCGAGGTCGATGGCGCGAACGCGCGCGCGATCCGCAGATCACCCGACGGGCTCGACTCGATCCAGAGGCGCGCGCCGCGAACGATGCCGCTCGAGCTCACTACCCGACCGCTCAGCCAAGCGCTCCAGTCGACCGCGAGCTCGACCGTGCGCGCATCCAGGACGCGACGTCCGGACGAATCGAAGAACGCGAGGTTCGTCGCGATCAGCCCGCTCCGATCGATCCGCTCGAGGCGCTCGATGGTGACGTGGCCCTCGATCCCGTCGTTCAGAGCCCGCTCGATCTGCCGGGCGATCATGGCGCGTCCGGTCTCCGACCGAGCCGCCGCCGAGCCGCCGAGATAGAGCGCGAGCGCGATGAGGACGAGGCTCGCGAGCGCACCGAAGCGACCCCCGCGGTGATGCACGGGCGTCACCGAGGCGTGAGGCAGCCACCTGGAGACGATCGAGCTCATGACATCTGCTCCTCGTCTCGAGTCGCAGCATGGCCGATGCCAACCATCGCGCGGCCCGGCCGCACCTCACTCCGCCGCCGGCACGAGGCCCGGGTCGGAGATCGGGATCGCCTCGGCCTCGACGTCGCTCGCGGGCGAGAGGTCATGGAGCGCTGGCCCCGTCACCACGCGGCCGGTCGCGTCGAAGCGGGAGCCATGGCACGGGCAGTCCCAGGTCTTCTCGGCGCCGTTCCAATGCACGACGCCTCCGAGGTGCGGACACGTGGCGTGGAGCCGATGGCACCTGCCGTGCTCGTCACGGAACACCGCGAGACGCCGTCCGTGCTCGAGCATGGTCGCCCCTTCGCCGCGCTCGAGCTCGTCCTCGCTGTGGAGATCGCCGGGCCGGATCCAGTCGATGTAGTGCCCGGCCGTACCAAGGTTGTCGCGCGCGAAGGCCGGCAGTCCGCGAAGGCTGATGCGGCGTGGATCGTAGAGCGAGCGATACGCGTGCGTCTCGCCCGCGATGAGGTGGACGAGCATCGACGCCGCGATCGTCCCGTGCGTGAGCCCGTGCCCGGAGTCGCCCGTCGCGACGAACACACCCGGCTCGTCCGCCGGGTTCTGTCCGATGAAGGCAAGCCCGTCGGCGGGCTCCATGATCTGCCCCGACCAGCGTGCGACGAGCCGTCCGACTCCCGGGAAGCGCTCGCGTGCCCAGCCCTCGAGCCGGTCCCAGCGTCCCTCCGGATGCGATACCTCGCCCGTTCGATGGTCCTCGCCGCCGACGATCAGCACGTCTCTCGCGCCCCGCAGATCGTACGGCGCCACGCGCACGTAGTGGTAGGGCTCGGCGGTGTCCCAGTAAAGCGCCTTCGGCACCGCGCCGTGCTGGAGGTCGAGCGCGACCACGTAAGAGCGATATGCAGCCTGCTTGGTGTGGATGACGAGGCGGTTGTTGACTGGCACGTTGGTGGCGACGACGAGCGCGCTCGCTTCGACCACCTCGCCCGTCGACGCCGTCGCCCGCGCCGGCCTGCCTCCTTCGAAGCCTTCGACGTGAATGCCGGTGTGGATGCGCCCCCCGAGCCGCTCGATCGCGCGCACGAGACCGCCGAGATATCGAAGAGGGTGGAACTGCGCTTGGCGCGCGAAGCGGAGGCAAGGGCCAGGCGATAGAGCCGGTCCGACGGGTGTCTCGAGCAGCTCGACGTCCAGCCCCGCCCGCCGGGCCGCTTCCTCTTCGCGCTCCAGCGACTCGCGCCGAGCGCGAGGCCCGAGAAACAGATAGCCGTCGACGCGCTCGAAGTCGCAGTCGATTCGTTCGTTGAGGACCGCGTGCTCGATGCACTCGATGGCGTGCGCGTGGCTCTCGGCGGCGAGCCGCGCGCCGTCCGTGCCGTGGAGCGCCTCGAGGTGAACGAAGCCGTCGTCGAGCGCGGTGGAGAGGTGACCCGTCGTTCGTCCCGTGTCTCCGCCGCCGATGGGACCTGCGTCGAGAACGACGACCGAGTGTCCGGCGCGCGCGAGCATGTACGCTGTCGAGAGCCCGGTGATGCCGGCCCCCACGACGCACACATCCGTGCTGGAGCGCTTGGGCAGGGTCCCTCCGGGCGACGGGATCCTCGACTCCATCCATGTCGACCGGGTTGCTCCGGAGCTCCGCTCTTCATTGCGCTCACTCATCCTCGACTCCCTTCCGCATTTGCACGGAGTGGCCCCGACAGATCACGGCGCGTGCCATTCGCGCTCCACGGTTCTCGGAAGAGCATGGGGTGAAGATCGTGGCGCGAGCGCTCACGTGCGCGCCTGCGCACGAGCCGCTGCGGCGCGCGATCGAAGGCACGTGCTCTGCAACGCCCGACCAGGCGGTCCCGCCGTGGGACCCCGGAAGCGGGAGGCGTGCGATGCGCATCGCACCTCGGATGAGGACTGAAGCGGAGGCTTTCGTGGGGCGGAGCGCGATGCGCATCGCGCGCGTCGTGAGCCGTCGCCGACGGGGTACGACCCGCGCCGCTCGCGTACCTCGCGTGCTCGTCGTCCTTGCCCTCGGCGTCGTCGTGGGCGCGGGCGTCCTCTGGCTCCTCGCGCGTGAGACCGAGCGGCGGATCACGGTTGTCCGCGCTCGCGCTCTACCGGGCGTTGGCGGAGCCTCTGCGGGGGACGACCGAGATCGCCGTGAGCGGAACGGGAAGTCGCGACGCCGCAGCACGCCTCCGACGTGAGCCGCGACGGCACGCGCTTCGCTCCGCTCACTCTCGACGTCGGGCGACGACGCTCGGCGCGAGCATCGACTGAGAGGAGTTTCCCATGATCATCATCTCGATCCTGAGCTGGCTCGCGTTCGGCTTCCTCGTCGGCGCGATCGCACGCGCGCTCTTCCCCGGGACCCAGCCGATGGGCTTGCTCGGAACCGCGGGCCTCGGCGTCGTCGGATCCGTCACCGGAGGCCTCATCGGAAACCTCATCGCTGGAGCGCCGGTCCTCTCGTTCCACACGGCGGGCTTCATTGGGAGCGTCCTCGGCGCGCTTCTCGTGATGGTGCTGCTCGGCTACTCGACGCGGCGGGTCACGGTCTGAATCGCGAGAGCGACTTCAGTCTTCCTCTTCCTCGCTCGCGTCCCCGGTAGCCGAGAGTCGATCGGAGATCATCGGGGCGAGCACGTCGCCCGCGAGCCGCGCGCCGAGGACACCCGCCGCGCCGAGGAGGACGCGCGCTCCGAGCTCCTGCGCGAGCGAGCGACCTACCGCTCGACCGATCCGTCGCTGTGCGGCGGCGCGGGTTGGTGTAGAGCGCGAGAGCGCCCGGAGCGCGCCGAACAAGGCAGCAACCGCGAACCCTCCGACGAGCGCGGCGCCCACCACCCGCACAGGAAGAGGGCTCTGCCGTACTTGGTCGAGGACGCGCGCCGCACGTGGCGGCAGCGCGCGGCCTCCGCGACGTCTGCGAGCCCCGCGCCTGGAGCTGTCCACGTCTTCCGACGGCCCCTCCGCCTCGCCTCTGCCGGCGATCGGCCCTCCGATACTGGTCGGCCGGGGAGGGCTGCTAGGCGGAAAGGTCGAGTCGGTCTCGGGCTTCATGGCCTGCCTCGTTCTCGCGTGCGCGAGCGCTCGTCACGCCGCGTGACGTACGTGGCTCGCAGACGTCCTCTTCGAGCTCGTCTTGCGCCCGTTGGCGGACGACCCGCGGCGCGTCGTCTTGCGTCGGGGTCCGGGGCTCGAGAGGCCCACGCTCGTCGTCGCTTGCTCCACGCCCCGCGCGATCGAGCTCCCAGCGTCTCCGATCCGCGAGCGAACCGTCTGGCTCAGCTCTCTCGCTTCCTTGCGCGCTTCGCGGGCTCGTCCGGAGAGCCGCTTGCGCAGCTGCGGTCCGGACGTCGGCATGTAGAGTGCCGTCAGCCCCACGCCGACCGCGGCGCCCACGGCGAACGCACCGAGCGCGGCGCCGACGAAAGCACCTGTCGAGGCCGCGTGGCCCGTCCTGCCGAACAGCTTCCGCACATCGTCGGAGCTCGTGCCGCGGATCGCATCCAGCGAACGCTCGGCGAGACCCTCCATGAGCTGGCGGCCATACGTCTGAAGATTCATTTCACTCTCCTCGGTCCTCGTTGATCGAAATCGTCCGGTTGTGGTCGGTCCGACGGCGGGCCCGAGCTTCCGCCCCGCGTCGACACCGGACTCCGCTGCTTCGCAACTCGCGTGCCTCGCGCGGCGCATCACGTCTCGGCCGCGGAACCCGCGATCGATGGTGTGTTCGCGACAGGAGTCGCCCCGAACCTGAGACGTGTTGGCGGAGAGCCTTGCTCAGGCGCGGCCTTCTGCGCCACGCGATCGCCCTCGATCAAATTCCGTAGCGCGTGTGGACGACGAACGGGCGCACCTCCGGCGGACGGAACGCCGCGGCCTCGAAGCTCGGTGGACCGAAGGCCTCGCGCACGTCGTTCGAGAACGCGTAGCCCTCCTGCGGAAGCCCGAGGATGTCGCGATCGAACTCCCCGTCTGCGTCCTCGTCGTGCATCCCTGCGAACGCGACGCGGTCCGACCGCGGGACGACGAACACGCAACGGGCCTCGCCGTGGAGGATGGGCGCATGGCAGTTGGCGGCTGCGCGGTTCGCGCCGAGCCAGACGCGCGGTGACGTGTAGAGTTTACTCATGACCTCGCTGCGATCACTCCTCAGGCTCCGTATCAGCACGACGATCCTTCGCGGTTCGTGGTTGACGTCTTGCGCGACGATCGGCGGCGCGAGCGAGCTGGCGAGAAGTAGACCGCCGAGGGCGGCGAGGGTGGAGAAGCGACTGGTGATGCTGCGTTCCATGATCACTCCTCGGCCCACGCCGCTGCACCCGTGTGGGCGGATGCAGTGATTGCTACGCGCGTGCCGACATCGTCAGGTCGCCGTAGCCCGCGGAAAGAGCGGAACGCATCGCCTGGCGCGCGAAGCGTCCCGCGCCGCATTCAGCCACTCGTTGGGACGGGCCGCATCACCGAGCCCGAGGGCTCGCGGTGCTCGACGCGTCGAGCGCGCCATCGTTCCGCTCGTGGGCCCGCCACTAGCCCACGGCACACAGCGTGCTGCGCTCGGCGCCACGACGATGACCGACGCACCTCTCTGTCGTGAACGATGAAGCCCCGACCACTCACGTCTCTCCGGTGGACGGCGTGTCGTGCGCTCGTAGCGCTCGCCCTCTTTCTCACGCCGGCGCACACCGAAGCGCAGGTCGCGCTGGTCTCCGCGGCGGACAGCGATGCGGCTGCCGAGATCGAGCCAGGCATCTCGGAAGGAATGCGCGATGGGCTCGGCGCGAGCGTGCGTCGCATCGCTCTCTCCCTCGAAGACCTGGCGCTCGCCGCCGGCTGCGCCGCGACACCGCGGGCGCCTTCGTGCATCGCCCGCATCGCTGCGGCAGCCGACGCGCGTCTCCTCGCCATCGAGCGCGTCTCACGCCACGCCAGCGAGTACGTCGTGGAGGTCGAGCTTCGACGTGGCGCCGACGGGAGCACGATCCGCGTGGTGCGTCTCGAGTGCGCCTCGTCCGTCGGCTGCCGCGGGCGGCTCGACGCGGCGCTGGGAAACGAGGAGCCCGAGCGTGTGCGGGCTCCGCAACCGCACGTCGAGCTCGCCAGCGTGACCCTCGAGATCGACGAGCCGCCCCGCATCGAGGAGCGGCACACCCGAGGCGACTCTCCACTGGGGCACCCGGTCCCGCTCGCGCCGAGCCTGCTCCTCGGCACATCGGCGGTGCTCGGTCTCGGCGCTCTCGTCGCAGGGGGCGTGGCCATCGGCCTCGAGCAGGCTCGGGGGATCTCCTCTTCCGACACGGTGGGCACCGCGCAGGCCCAGCAGCTCGCCGCGCTGAGAACGAGCAGCGATTGGGCGCTCGGCCTCGGCACCGCGTTTGCGTCGGTGGGCGCATGTCTCGCAGTCGCAGGCACGCTCCTCTTGGCCCTCTCGCCTCCCGGCCACACGCAGGCTCGACTGCACGTGTCCGGAGTCGTGAGCACCTCCTTCACCTTGTTCTCGCTCGACGCGTCGTTCTGAGCCTCGGCGAGCCCAACGCGCCCCGCGCTCGCGAGGCCGAGTGATGTTCGATTCGAGGAGCCGCCCGTCCGAGCCGCTCGAGGACGAGGCGGCACCCGCTGCCGATGCGCAGAGCGGAAAGCTCCGTATCGATCGCCACGACGCGGAGACGAGCGCCCGTCCGCGCGGCGATGCGACCACGGAGCAGGCCGGCGAGCTCGCGTCTTCGCTCGCACCCGGCACCATCATCGCTGGCCGCTATCTGGTCGAGGCGCCGATCGGAATCGGAGGGCACGGCGCGGTTCACCGTGCGGTCCACCTCGCTCTGGACCTGCCGGTCGCGGTCAAGGTGCTCGGGCTCAGCGCGCTCGCCGCGCCGGTGCAGTACCACCTAGCGCAGCGCTTCGCGCGCGAGGCACGAACGATCGCGCGCATCCGGCACCGCAACGTCCTCGCGGTCCACGACACGGGCGTTCTGCCGGACGGCTCGCCCTACCTGGTCACCGAGCTCATCGAGGGCGACGACCTCGAGCACCACATCGCGTGGGCTCCGCTCGGCATTCCGGCCGTCGTCGATCTCGGGCGACAGCTCTTCGCCGCGCTGACGGCCATCGCCGAAGCGGGTGTGCTCCATCGCGACGTGAAGCCGGCGAACGTGATGCTTCGCCGAGAGAGCGACGAGCACGTGCTCCTCAAGCTGATCGACTTCGGGATCGCGCGGGGGCCGGACGAAGGCGCTCGTCTCACCGTCTCCGGGCAGATCCTCGGGACGCCGCACTACATGGCGCCCGAGCAGCTACGCGGTGAGCGTCTCGACGTGCGCGTCGACCTCTACGCCGCGTGCGCCGTTCTCTACGAAGCCCTCACGGGTCGCCCGCCGTTCGACGGCAGCACGGCGCCCGTCGTGATCGGAAAGATCCTCGGCGCACCGCTCGCTCCGATCCGCGACACCCGGCACGACTGTCCGGAGGAGCTCGCACGCCTCGTCCAGCGCGGGCTGGCCAAGAAGCGGAGCGACCGTCATCCGCATCCCATCGCCGTCGTCGCGCAGCTCGATGCGATCGCGCACTCTCTCGGCCTCCCGACCGGAGGGCTCGCGTGGGCAGACGATGGGCCTGCGTGCGACACACCGCCGCTCGCGCTCTCGCGCCAGCGCGCGAAGACTCCGCCCGACGGCGCCCCCAGGCCTCCGGACGAAGAGCCCGATCCGCTCGAGCCCGAGAACGACGAGCCGCCCATGCCCGAGCTCCCGGGCCACATCCAGGACCCACCCCCGGAGCACACGGCCGTTCGGGTCGTTCGCGCGGCCGGCCTCCTCGTGTTGAGCTTGCTCGCCGTGGCCCTCACGCTGTTCCTCTTCGGCAGCGAGACGTCACCCGATGACGCCTCCGTGGTCTCCGCGACCGCAGCACCTCCGCGCGTCGTGGCCTCGGCGGTCGACGCGACGCCGCTGCTCGTGATGGGCCTCGAAGCGCTCGCGCGCGGGGACGTCGACTCCGCCCTGACGAGCTATCGCGCAGCGTGCGCCGCCGATCCGACGCGACCGGAAGCGCATCGAGGGAGGGCGCTCGCGGCATCGCGCGCCGGGCTCGACGAGGAGGCTATCGTGGCGTTCGAGCGCTACCTCGCCCTCGCGCCGGGCGCTCCGGACACCGAGCACGTAGAGGAAAGGATGCGTACGCTGCGCGCACGGCGAGACGCGAACGCCACGCTGCCTCGGCGCCGCTGACGACAGCGCTCTTGAACGTCCACCGGAACGATGCGAAGCGATCGCACATGACCACTCGCACCGAGTCCGACAGCCTGGGCGAGATCGAGGTCCCCGCCGAAGCGTACTGGGGCGCACAGACCGCCCGCTCGCTCGCGAACTTTCCGATCGGCGAGCTGCGCATGCCGCGCGAGATCATCCGCGCGCTCGTCATGCTCAAGAAGGCGTCGGCCGAGGTGAACGCCGAGCTCGGGCTCCTCGGCGAGCCCCTGCGTGATCTCATCGTGCGGGTAGCGGACGAGATCCTGGCGGGAGGGCTCGCCGATCAATTTCCGCTCGTCGTCTTCCAGACCGGCTCGGGCACCCAGACCAACATGAACGTGAACGAGGTCATCGCCGGCCGCGCGAACGAGCTCGCAGGGAAGGGGCGCGGCGGAAAGTCCCCCGTTCATCCGAACGATCACGTGAACCTGTCCCAGTCCTCGAACGACGCGTTCCCGACGGCCATGTCGATCGCGGCGAGCCTCGAGATCGAACGGCGGCTGCTCCCCGCGGTCTGCGCCCTGCGCGGGACCCTCGCCGAGAAGAGCCACAACTTCGAGAGCATCGTGAAGATCGGTCGGACACACCTGATGGACGCCACGCCGCTGACGCTCGGGCAGGAGATGTCGGGATGGGTCGCGCAGCTCGAGCTCGGCATCGACGCGATCGAGCGAAGCCTGCCGCAGCTTCACATGCTCGCCGCCGGCGGCACCGCCGTGGGGACGGGCCTCAACACCCATCCCGCCTTCGCGGAGATGGTCGCCGCACGGCTCGCTGCGCTCACCGGTCTCGACCTGACCAGCGCGCCGAACAAGTTTGCGGCGCTCGCCGGGCACGACGCGTTCGTCGGCGCCCACGGCGCCGTGAAGCAGCTCGCCACCGCATGCATGAAGATCGCAAACGACGTGCGCTGGCTCGCGAGCGGGCCGCGCGCAGGGCTCGGCGAGCTCGTCATCCCAGACAACGAGCCCGGCTCCTCCATCATGCCAGGCAAGGTGAACCCCACTCAGTGCGAGGCCTTGACGATGGTCGTCGTCGAGGTGATGGGGAACGACGCGGCGATCGGCTTCGCCGCCTCGTCCGGGAATTTCGAGCTCAACGTCTACAAGCCCCTGATCGCCAGCTCGTTTCTCCGGTCGGTCCGCCTTCTCGGCGATGCTTGCGCGAGCTTCGACCTACGCTGCGCCCGAGGCATCGAGCCGAACCGTGAGGTGATCGCGCGGCACGTCGCGCAGTCTCTGATGCTGGTCACTGCGCTCACGCCGCGCCTCGGCTACGACGCGGCGGCGCAGATCGCGAAGCACGCGCACGCCGAGGGTACGAGCCTCCGCGAGGCCGCGGCCGCCCTCGGTCTCCTCTCCGAAGAGGAGTTCGACCGACTCGTTCGGCCCGAGGACATGACGCATCCTCGCTGATCGGCTGATCCGGCTCGCTCCTCTCTCGGAGCCGCCCTCACAGCACCGCGTGAACCGCGGGCTCTCGCTTCCAGATTCGGTGCGCTTCCGCCGCTCGGATGAAGCGCTCGAGACCGCCCTGACGTGGGTCGAGCGCGACGATCCCCGGGTCCCCGCCGTCGGGCTCGATGCCTGCCAGGGCGACGAGAGAGCGAGCCTCCGGCGCATAGCCGATCACCTTGAGATGCGAGTACGCGTCGCGGATGAACTCGATGACGCCGAGCTCCTTGGCGAGCGCACCGGCGCTCCCCTCCGATGCGATCACGACGACGGCGTCGAACAGCACCGACGGAGCCGCGCGTAGGGCAGCCTCGCCCGTGAGACCGCGTCCTTTCGCCAGCCGCACGCCGCCGACGCGCAGAGTGAGCACGGCGAGCCTCGCGCCGGCCTCCTCGACGGCCGCCAGCACCGTATCGAAAAGCGCTCCATCGGCGCCATCCGTCACGAGGCAGCCCACCACCCGGCCCTCGATCGTGCGCCTCGCTCTTCCGATGAGCCCGAGCGCGTGCGACCGCTCGACGTCGCGCGGGAGAGCCGTCGTCGGGGCCGCCGCGGGCACGTGCTCCATCCCCAGAGCCGCCGCGACGCGCACCGCAAGCGTGGGATCGACGTGGACGAGGTGGCTCACCATCCGCCCGCGGATGGCAGGCGTCTCCACGCGTCCGAGCTCGAAGACGAACGCGGCCACGATGTGGCCTTGCTCGACTGGAGCCTGGCTCTTCCAGAACAGACGCGCCTGCGTGTAGTGGTCTCCGAACGACCCGGAGCGAGCTCGAAGGACCGCGCCCGTCTCGGTGCGCGCGAACGACGTGAACCCTCCGCCCGGGCTCTCGCGTGCGCCATCGGGCGCGAGCGTGTTGGGCTCGTACGCCACCCGACCCGCTGGAGACCGCGGCTGCATCTGACCGTCGCGCTGAAAATTCCGGACCGGGCAGCGCGCCGCGTTGATGTGGATCTCGTGGTGGTTCGGGCTCCCGAGCCGCGACAGCTGCGCGTCGAGATAGGAGAAGAGCCGCCCTTGGAGCAACGGATCGTCGGAGAAGTCGATGCCGGGCACCACGTTCGCCGGAGAGAAAGCCACCTGCTCCGTCTCGGCGAAGAAGTTGGTCGGGTTCCGATCGAGGACGAGTCGTCCCACCTTGCGCAGCGGCACGACCTCCTCGGGGATCAGCTTCGTCGCGTCGAGCACGTCGAAGTCGAACGCGCTCGCCTGCTCTCGCGTGAAGAGCTGCACGTAGAGCTCCCACTCGGGGAAGTCACCGCGATCGATCGCCTCCCAGAGGTCGCGCCGGTGATAGTCGGGGTCGGCCCCGTTGATCTTCAGGGCCTCGTCAAAGACGAGCGATTGGACGCCGAGCTTCGGCCGAAGGTGGAACTTCACGAACGTCGCCACACCCGCGGCGCTCACCAGGCGGAACGTGTGGACGCCATAGCCCTCCATCATCCGGTAGGAGCGCGGGAGGGCGCGATCGCTCATCGCCCACATGATCATGTGCATGCTCTCGGGCGTCAGCGAGACGAAGTCCCAGAAGGTGTCGTGCGCGGTCGCGGCCTGCGGGAAGCCGCGATCCGGCTCCATCCTCGCCGCGTGCACGAGGTCGGGGAGCTTCACGGCGTCCTGGATGAAGAACACGGGCATGTTGTTCCCGACCAGGTCGAAGTTCCCGTCGCTCGTGTAGAACTTGACCGCGAACCCGCGCACGTCTCGCGTCACATCCGTCGAGCCTGCGCCGCCGCCCATGGTCGAGAACCGGACGAAGACCTCCGTGCGGTCGCCTTCGGTCTGGAGAAACGCAGCGCGCGTGTGGCTCGAGAGCGAGTGCTCGACCTCGAAGTATCCGTGCGCGCCCGAACCGCGCGCGTTCACGACGCGCTCTGGGATCCGCTCGTGATCGAAGTGCGTGAGCTTCTCCCGAAGGATGAAGTCTTCGAGCAGCGTCGGCCCCAGCGGTCCGGCCTTGAGCGAGCTCTGGTCATCGGAGACGGCGACACCCTGGTTCGTCGTCATCACCTCTGGGCCTGCGGTTTGGTGTGTCTCTCCGCCACGGCCATCGCTTGCGTGTCTGTCGTCGCTGTCGTTCGTGCGCTTACCGATCGTCTTGGGTCTCGCCATCGCCGCCCCCCGCAGCGCGTCGAGAGCAGGATGCGTACCGCTCCGTGAGGCGTCGAAGAGCAGCTTCTCTGCATCGCGCACGTCCCGACTGAGGCGAAGCGCAACACTCCCCGAACGGCCCGCAAATTCAACGCACGCAGCCACGGATTCGCGATCGACGGCGCCCTCCGTCGTCTATGGTCGATGGATCTACAGTCGTCTTCGAGCGACACGCGCTCTCTCGCATCAGGGGATCGCCATGCAAGTCCTGCCGACCGCCGCCGTCGATTCGTTCGACAAAGTACAGGTCCTTCAAGCGCTCACCGCGCTCAAGAAGGGTGACTTCAGCGCTCGACTGCCCGTCGAATGGACGGGCGTCGAAGGGAAGATCGCCGACGCCTTCAACGAGGTGACGGAGCTCAACCAACGAATGGCCGCCGAGCTGGCGCGGCTCTCTCGAGTGGTCGGCAAAGAGGGAAAGATCACGCAGCGCGCATCGATCGGCGACGTCGGCGGAGCGTGGGAGGAGGCCATCGGCTCCGTGAACACGCTCGTCGGGGATCTCATCCACCCGACGACCGAGACGGCTCGCGTGATCGGTGCCGTCGCGCGCGGAGACCTGTCGCAGGAGATGGCGCTCGAGGTCGACGACCGACCGCTCCGCGGCGAATTCCTGCGGACGGCGCTCACCGTCAACCGCATGGTCAACCAGCTCAACTCGTTCGCGTCGGAGGTGACGCGCGTCGCGCGCGAGGTCGGCACGGAGGGCAAGCTCGGCGGCCAGGCGCAGGTCGTCGGAGTCGCCGGCACGTGGAAGGACCTGACCGACAACGTGAACCTCATGGCCGGAAACCTGACGGGCCAGGTCCGCAACATCGCGGAGGTCGCGACGGCGATCGCGAACGGCGATCTCGGGAAGAAGATCACCGTCGACGTGAAGGGCGAGATCCTCGAGCTGAAGAACACGATCAACACGATGGTCGATCAGCTGAACTCGTTCGCGTCCGAGGTGACTCGCGTGGCGCGCGAGGTCGGCACGGAAGGAAAGCTGGGCGGACAGGCGCACGTGCGCGGCGTCGCCGGCATCTGGAAGGACCTCACCGACAACGTGAACTTCATGGCCGGCAACCTGACGTCGCAGGTCCGGAACATCGCCGAGGTCACCGTCGCGGTCGCGAACGGAGACCTATCCAAGAAGATCACCGTCGACGTCGAGGGCGAGATCCTCGGCCTGAAGAACACGATCAACAC
>JBBSAT010000014.1:0-51316 GCA_038252025.1 Polyangiales bacterium
CGAACGGCAGCGGCCGTCGCCGCGAGCCGATCAGTTGATCACGACAGGAGTGCTCGCGGAGGCGGCCGCGTACGGCAGTGCTCGCGGCGAGCACGAACGGCAGCGGCCGTCGCGGCGAGCCGATCAGTTGATCATGACAGGAGTGCTCGCGGAGGCGGCCGCGTACGGCAGTGCTCGCGGCGAGCACGAACGGCAGCGGCCGTCGCCGCGAGCCGATCAGTTGATCACGACCGGTTGACCCAACGCAATCCAACGCAAGGGTGTTGAATTCGGGGCTACGCCTGACGCTGCACGCCGCTCTGGATCTTCTCGGACCGGCCTCTCGAGGCGAGGATCTCGAGCCACTGACCGCGGATGAAGCGCGCGTCGATCTCGCAGCCGGTCGCCGCGTGGATGGCCTCCCACGGCATCGCGAGCAGCCGCTGCGCGTCGTCCTCACCGATGTCTTCGTCGCCGATGACCCAGCGCACCAGCGCGAGGTGCGCCGGCTCAGGCGCAGCGGTGCGCCCCACGTACGGGCGCAGATCGGAAGACGATCCGTCGAGATACCGAACGGGAACCTGCGCGAACTTGCACAGCGCCTCGGCGTTCTCGCGCTTCATCTGTCGCTTGCCGCGCAGCCACGACGACGTGGTGCTCTGTCGGCTCCCGATTCCCCGCGCGACCGCGCTCTGAGAGAGCCCTCGCTCCTCGAGCAGCCAGCGGAGCACACCCATCGCACGCGCACGCCAGGGCAACTTTTCCATCGCCCGAGCGTGCCTCAAATCGACAACACATAGGCGTTGAAACCGACGCGTCGCGAAGATTTTCGCGGAGGCTCGGCACCTGGCTTGCAGCTGCTGCGCCCGACCTTGGAGGAAGAGAGCATGAGAGGCTGTTCGTGTGGCGCGCATCCCGCGGCTCGTCGGATCGTCCTGACGGGCGGGCCGGGTGCCGGAAAGACTGCGGTGCTCGAGCTGGTGCGACACGCCTTCTGTGCGCACGTCCGGCTCCTCCCCGAGTCGGCTGGCATCGTGTTCGGAGGCGGGTTCCCGCGAGAGGCCGCTCCGGCGAGCCGCCGCGCGGCGCAGCGGGCGATCTTTCACGTTCAGCGCGAGCTCGAGGCCGTCGCCGACGCCGATGGCGCTTCGATCATCCTCTGCGACCGCGGCACGCCGGATGGGGTCGCATACTGGCCAGGACCGGGCGATCTCTGTTCGGAGGTCGGCTCCACGCTCGAGCGCGAGCTCGCTCGCTACGCGTTGGTGATCCACCTGCGGACGCCGCTCCAGAGCAGCGGCTACGATCACACGAACCCGCTGCGGCTCGAGACGGCTACCGAGGCGTCGGCGATCGACGCACGGATCGAGCAGGTCTGGGCGACGCATCCGAAGCGCTTCGTGGTGCCGGCGACCAGCGACTTCCTGGCGAAGGCCGCGCGGGCGATCGCCATCCTTCGGCGAGAAGTGCCGCCCTGCTGCGCTCTGGCCGCGCCCGATCTCGATCCGGCCTTGGTCTCCGCGGAAGGCGCAGGGTCCGCTCCATGGACGTGACCTTTCACGGCGCCGCGCGGACCGTGACCGGCTCGATGCACATCGTGCGCGTCGGCGAGGTCTCCATCCTTCTCGACTGCGGGCTCTTCCAGGGTCGACGTCGCGACTCGTTCGAGCGCAACCGAAACCTCCCGTTCGACCCGGAGGAGATCGATGCTGTGATCCTGTCGCACGCGCACATCGACCACTCGGGCGTGCTCCCGGTCCTCGTCCGCGGCGGATTTCGCGGCTCCGTCTACACCACACCTGCGACGCGCGACCTCGTCGCCGTGATGCTCGAGGACTCGGCGCTCATCCAGGCCTCCGACGCGCGCTACGTCAACAAGCGCATCGATCGCGGCGAGCTCGAGGGCGATCACGTCGAGCCGCTCTACACGAGCGAGGACGTGGTCGCGATCCTCGGGCAGATGATCGCCATCCCATACCACCGCTCGATCGCGGTCGCCGAGGGCGTCCGCGTGTCGTTTCTCGATGCCGGACACGTGCTCGGGAGCGCCATCGTCGTCCTCGACCTGGTCGAGGATGGGATCGAGCGCCGTCTCGTCTCCTCGGGCGACCTCGGACGCGCGGGCATGCCCATCCTCCGCGACCCGGAGATCCCGGACGGCGCGCACATGCTGATCCTCGAGAGCACGTACGGCGATCGCGTCCATCCGACGCGCGCCGCGATGGACGATGCGCTCGGAGAGATCATCACGCGAACCGTGGCGCGCGGAGGCAAGGTGGTGGTGCCGACGTTCGCGCTCGAGCGCGCGCAAGAGGTCGTGATGTCCTTGAAGGCGCTCTCTGCGGCCGGACGCATTCCGCGCGTGCCCGTCTACATCGACTCGCCGCTCACCGTGAAGATCACCGAGGTCTTCCGCATGCACCCCGAGTGCTACGACGCCGCGGCGCGAGCGATCGTTCAGCGCGGGGACTCGCCGTTCGATCTTCCGGGCCTGCGCTACGTCGCCGACGTGGAAGAGAGCAAGTCGATCACCTCGAGCCCCGCGCCGGCGATCATCCTGGCGGGGAGCGGGATGTGCGAGTCCGGGCGCGTCCTGCACCACCTCCGCGCGATCATCGGCGGCGCGGAGCACACCATCGTCATCGTTGGTTTTCAGGCCGAGCACACGCTCGGCCGCAGGCTCGTCGAGCGCCGCTCGAGCGTGCGGATCTTCGGGGTGCCGCGAGAGAGAGTCTGCGACGTGGCCGTTCTGGACGGGTTCTCGGCGCATGCAGGCCAAGACGACCTCGTGGCGTTCGTCCACGCGGTGCGAGAGCGCGGTCCGCTCGAGCGAGTCGCGCTCGTCCACGGTGAGATCGACGCGCAGCGCACGCTCGGTGCGCTGCTCGAGGCCGACGGTCTCTCCGACGTCCGGATCCCCACGCGCGGTGAGCGAGTGGTGATCCCCGGGACGCGTCCCGTGATCGCCGCCGTCGTCTGAGGGAGCGCTCCTCGAGACGAGGCGTCGCGTGCTCGCGCTAGCGCAAGCGATGCGACTCGGGCTCCCTCGCGTGCACGCATTGCAGGGCAGTTCGACGAGACGACGTGGATTCGAGCCCGAGCGCCCGGGCACGTCCGTTGCTCCCTGCCTCCTATTGCCCGCTGGGAGGCCCTCGATGTTCCACATCTCTCGAATCCTGTGTCCGACCGACTTCTCGCCAGGTGCCTCGGCCGCTCTGGAGATCGCCGCTTCGATCGCCGAGCGCTTCGACGCCTCGATCGACGTGCTCCACGTCTGGTCACCCCCGGTGGTGGTCGCGTTCGACGCAGCGATCATCCCGAGCGCAGAGGACGTCGCCGCCTACATGGAGTCGCTCCACCGGAAGCTCGACGACACGCTGGCGAGCATTCCCCGGCCGCACCGCTTCGTGCGCAAGCACCTGGTCCAAGGCGTGGCGGCCGAAGAGATCCTCGCGCTGGCCGAGCGGGAGAAGTGCGAGCTCATCGTGATGGGCACGCACGGCCGCTCCGGGCTCTCGCACCTTCTCCTCGGGAGCGTGGCCGAGCGCTTGGTCCGTACGGCGGGCGTCCCCGTGCTCACCACGGTGCTGCGCAAGGACGCGTGACCCGGCCGAAATACGCACTGATTGGCTCGCACTCCCCGCCGCGGTCAGCTTCGCGAGCGCTCCTGTCGGGGTCAACGCACGATGAGCACTGCCGTGGTCGCGCTGTGCAGCACGGCCTCCGGCGTGCTCCCGAGGATCGCACGGGCGAGCCCGCGCCTGGCGTGTGAGCCGAGCGCGATGAGCTTCGCGCCGCGGCTCTCCGCCGTGCCGATCACGGCGGCGGCGACGGTCGTCACGATCGGGATGGCGATCACGACCACGGATCTCGCCAGGTCCGGCAAGCGATCACGCACCTGTGCTTCGATGCGTGTCCGCGACTCGTCCGCCTCGGCGTAGCCGCACGCGTGCAGGATCGACAGCGTGCCGCCGAGGCGACCCGCGACCTCCGCGGCCAGGTCGAGCGCACGGCTGGCCGCTTCCGATCCGTCGAACGCGACAGCGACCTCGAGCCCGCGGCTCAGCGGAGGCGCTCCCGTCGGGACGGCGAGAACGGGCGAGTGCGCGTGACGCGCCACGTGATCGATCGTTCGACTGAGAGGACGCTTCGGTCGCACGCCCACGACGAGAACCGAGTCATCCGTCGCGTCCGCGACCTCGACCAGCACCTCGTACGCCCTGCCTGCTACCTGCACCGCGCGCACGGCGAGGCCGGGCTTCTCCCGGAGCCGCACGGCTTCCTCGGTGAGCGCGTTGGAGTCTCGCTCGAGCTCCGCCGCGACGCGCTTCTCCAGATCGCGTGCAGCGCTCCGCATCGACTCCGGCACCTCGCTCGCGCCGCTCGGCGGCGGCGCGCATGCGTGCACCAGCACGAGCTCCGCGGAGAGCGTTCGCGCGAGACGGGCCGCGTCGTCTGCCAGCTCTCGATCCGATGCGGACAGCTCCGTGCCGCAGACGACCCGGCGCCTCGAGCTCATGCGGCGCCGCGCAGCTCGACCCCGAGCCGATCGAGCGCCCTCCGCTCGAGCTGACGAACACGCTCGCGCGAGAGGTCGAGCTCGAGGGCGAGATCGTCCAGCGTGCGGCTCCCCTCGGCGTAGCGCCTCGCTTCCACGATCTGACGTTCACGCTGAGGAAGACGTGCGAGCGCGCTCATCAGCAGACGGCTGATCATGGCGCTCTCTTCGGCGCGCGCGACGAGGTCCTCGGGCGACTCGGTGTCCGCGGGCGGATCGATGTCGACCGATCCCTCGTGCGTCGGACCGATGGGCACGTCCCGTCCGCGCGCCGATGCGACGACGGCCTCGACGTCGCTCGCCGTCACGCCGAGCTCGGCCGCGATGCGCTCGGCGCTCGGGGAGGGGTCGCTCGCTGCCAGCTTGCGCTCCGCCCGGCCGAGGCCGGCGAACACACGACGAGCCGCTCGCGTGCTCGGCGCCGGCACCATGCGGCGGTTGGCGAGGACGTGCCTCGTGACGAGCGCCCGCACCCAGTGCGCCGCGTAGGTCGAGAAGCGAACGCCGAAGCTCGGGTCGAAACGCTCGAACGCTTCCACGAGCGTGAGCGTGCCCTCGGCGAGAGCGTCCTCGCTCGGACGCGGCGTCACCCGCCGGGCGACCACCCGCACCAGTCGCAGGTGCGCCGACACGAGCTCTTGCTTGGCGCTCGCCGAGCCCGCACGCGCTTCCGCGATCAACCATTGCTCACGTTCCGCCGTCAGAACGGGTGCCTCGGTGGGGGTTCGTGCGTAGACCATCTCGTCGCCTCCGCCCCGGCTACAGCAGCGCTCGTGCCACGCGCGGATTCCTTGGGATAGAGGCCTTTCCGCGGAGTCTCCGCAAAGGGCGCGCGGCCCGCGCAGCTTCTGCGTCTTGCGGCGCTCCCTCTCGGGCCTAGGTCCCTCAGCGGGGCCGTCGAGCGAGGCTCCTCGAGGCTGGGAGCGGTGGGTCCCGAGCGCACGGATCGAGGCGTGACGCCTCACTCGCGCGTCGGCGTGCTCAGCGGTCTCTGGCTTCGGCGCCGAGCAAGCGCTCGAGCGTCGACAGGAGGACATCGACGTTCACCGGCTTCGTGAGGTAGCGAGCGAAGCCCGCGTCCTCGGCCCGCTTGAGGTCGCGATCCATCGCCGAGGCGCTCAGCGCGACCACAGGGACTCCGGCGCGCGCCGGCATCGCGCGGATCTGCTTCAGGACGTCGAACCCGCTCATCCCGGGTAGGTTGATGTCCAGGATCACGACCGAAGGACGAAGGTCTGCGAGGAGCGCGAGGGCCTGCTCCCCCGTCGCCGCGGTCACCAGCCGGACTCCGTCGAAGCTCGAGAGGAGCTCCTCCATGAGCTCCACGTTCGCAGGGTTGTCCTCCACGTAGAGCACCAGGAACGGGCTGCCGTCCTTCGACGCGAGCACCGCCTCGTGCTGTGCTTGCGCGCGCGGGCTGGGTCGGGATTCCGGGCGGGGACTGAGGTGCAGCGGCAGATCGATCCAGAACGTCGTGTCGTTGCCGGGCGTGCTCGAGAAGCCCACCTCGCCGTCCATGAGCCTCGCGAGCCGGCGCGTGAGCGCGAGACCGATTCCGGTGCCTTCGATGGGCCCCGTCTCCTGGCCTGCGCGATAGAACGGCTGGAAGAGCCGATCCTGTTTCTCGAGCGGGATGCCGGGGCCGTCGTCCGAGACCTCCACGCGGGCTCGCTCGCCCACTCGCGACGCCCGAACGACGATCTTTCCGCCGGACGCGCCGTACTTGATCGCGTTCGAACCGAAGTTGAGGACGATCTGCGTGAGCCGCGTCCGATCCGCGACCGCGAGCGGGAGGTGGGCGTCGATCGGGTGGACGACGAACGACATCGCCTTCTTCTCCGCGAGCGGCGCGAGCGTCTGTCGAACGCCCTCGAGCACCTCGGCCAGCGAGACGGGCTCGGGGGAGAGGAGGATGCTCCCCGCCTCGACGCGCGCGAGGTCGAGCACGTCGTCGATCAGCCGAAGCAGGTGCGCGCCGCCTCGCAGCATGTGGTCGACGAGGCGGAGCGGGCGCTCGGCGAGCGTGCGGTCGCGCTGAAGAAGCTGTGCGAAGCCGAGGATCGCGTTCAGCGGCGTGCGGAGCTCGTGGCTCATCGACCGGAGGAACTCGCTCTTGGCGGCGTTCGCCGTCTCCGCCGCGCGCCGGGCCTCGACGAGCTCCGCGCTCCGGCTCGCGTCGTCGGTGAGATCGTAGAGCGTCGTGATGCGGCCGCCCTCGGGCGTCGCGCGGTCCGCGATCCGAAAGGTGCGGCCGTCGCGCGTCTTGAGCTCGATCGCGCCTCGCGCTTCCCGTCGATGGGCGAGCCGTCGCGCCGCGAGAGCCTCGATGCCTTCCTCACCCGGGTCGTAGAGCTCGGTCTTGGCGGCCAGGATCGCCTCGAAGGTCGCGCCCTGGACGGGCCCGCTGAAGGTCTCTCCGATCACGCGGCGGAAGACGCTGTTGCAGAGCAGCAGGCGGTCATCGGCGTCGTACACGGCGAAGCCGTCCTGGTAGGCCTCCACCGCGCTGGTGAGGCGCTCCATCGACACGCGGGCGGACGCCTCGATCTGCAACCGTTCGGTGACGTCTCGGATGGCCGCCGACGTCAGCAGACCTTCCGCGGTCCGCACGGGGCTGAGCGCGATCTCGACGGGGAACTCCGAGCCGTCTCGCCTGAGGCCGTGGAGGACGGCGCCAACGTCCATCGGGCGCGCGCGGGGGCTGGCTGCGTAGCCGTCGCGGTGGCCGACGTGACGGCCGCGGTGCCGCTCGGGAAGGAGCATCTCGATCTTCTGCCCGAGCAGATCGCCCCTCTCGTGGCCGAAGAGGCGCTCGACCTGTGCATTGACGAGGACGATCGTACCGCTGCCGTCGACGATCACGATCGCGTCTGGCGCGTTCTCGACGATCTGCTCGAACGGGAGAGTCGCCATTCGATCGCTCGAGCCGTCCGCCGTCATCGCGGCACGCGGACCACGAAGGTGCCCTGTGTCGCGTCCGGATCCACAGAGATCGTCCCGCCGTGGGCCTCGACGGCCAGCCGGCAGAAAGCCAGGCCCAGGCCTCTGCCGCCGCGGCTCGTGGAAGTCGACGTCGAGTCGACCTGGACGTACTTGTCGAAGACGCGCTCTCTCATCTCTGCCGGCACGCCCGCGCCCGAGTCGATGACCCGGAGCTCGATCGCGCCTTCGACGCTCGTCGCGACGATCTGCACCGTTCCGTTCCTGCGCGCGTGCCGGATGCCGTTCTCCACGAGGTTCTCGAGGACGCGGCGAAAGAGATCGGCGTCGAGCCGAGCCGCGCCGATGTCCGGCGCGAGGGAGCGAGCGAGCGAGACCTCGTAGTCCGTCGCGGTCGCTTCGAGCGCGAGCACGACCTCCGCAGTGAGCGGACCGATCTCCACGAGGTCGAGCTTCGGCTCGAGGCGCCCCTCTTCTCCTCGGCTGATGTCGAGGAGGTTGAGCACCATCTGGTGCATGCGGCGGGACTCGCGGAGGATCGCCGACGCCGACTCGCGCGTCCCGCCCGAGATGGACGTGTCCCGCGCGATCAGGCCGGCGTGCAGGCCCATCACGCCGATCGGGCTCTTCAGGTCATGCACGAGGAACGCCGTCAGCCGCTCCTTCGAGAGCTGCGCGCGCGTGAGCGCGTCGCGCTGCGTACGCAGCTCGCCATAGAGACCGCGCAGCTTCGAGTCGAGGTGCCGGATCCGTACGAGCGTTGCCACGCGCGCGAGCAGCGTCGCGGGATGGATCGGCTTCGTGAGGAAGTCGTCGCCCCCTTCGCGCAGCGCTCGATCGAAGGTGTCGAGATCGCGCAGCGCCGTGAGGAACAGCACCGGCGTCTCCTGCCCTTCGGGAAGCTGCCGAAGGCGATCGATGGTCTCGAACCCGTCCATGCCCGGCATCCGGACGTCGAGCAGGACGCAGTCGGGGCGCGTCGACTCGAAGCGCTCGAGCGCTTCGGCGCCGCTCGCTGCGGCGACGATCTCGTACCCGGCGGGCCCCAGCGTCTCCTCGACCAAGAGCCGGTTGGTCTCGTTGTCGTCGACGACGAGGACGCGCCCCCGCGTGCCTTCCATTTCCACGGCAGCGACGCTACTCCGCCGTGCGAATCAGTCAATATCGCCCGGGACGTTTCGCCACGGTTCTCGAGCGGGGGCCCAAGAGCCCCTCGCCACGTCGCGCGTGGTGTCTAGAGGAGCACCATGACGCAGACCCACACGACCGATGAGGTCTCTCGGCTCGAGCCCAGCCCGATCCGCCCGCTCGAGTCCCTCCGCCTCACCGACACCGCGGTCGTAGGGGGCAAGGGCGCCAACCTGGGCGAGCTCATCTCTGCGCAGATCGACGTGCCGCCCGGGTTCGTCGTGACCGCCCGCGCCTACCTCGACGCGATGGAGAGGGGCCACGTCCGGAAGCTCCTCCTCGAGCGGGTTCGCGCGCTCGATCCCGAGGATCCTGCCGCGCTCACGCGCGCGGCGGACGAGCTGCGCGAGCTGGTGCATCGCGCTGGCCTGCCTGACGCGCTCCGCGACCGCATCTCTCGCGCATACCGCGCCCTCGGCGAGCAGGTGCGCGTCGCTGTGCGCTCGAGCGCGACGATGGAGGACACGGCGGGGACCTCCTTCGCTGGGATGAACGAGACGTTCACCGGGATCGCGGGAGAGGAAGCCCTCCTCGACGCGGTGGTCCGTTGCTGGATGTCGCTCTGGGGCCGTCGGGTGGTGTCCTATCGCGCATCGCAGCGACTCGTGGACGAGCCTGCCATCGCGGTCGTCGTCCAGCGTCTGATCAACTCGGAGCGGGCGGGTGTCCTGTTCACCGTCGATCCCTCGACCGGCGACCGTGGGCACGTCGTGATCGAAGGCTCCTACGGTCTCGGTGAGGTCGTCGTCAGCGGCCGGGTCGAGCCGGACACGTACGTCGTCGAGCGCGCGACGGGCTCCGTCCTCTCGGCGCGCGTCGGCGGCAAGGCAGTGGAGATCGTGCGCGGCGACGACGGCGCTCAGGTCGAGCGCGAGGTGTCCTCCGAGCGCCGGAAGCAGCGCGTGCTCCAGGACGACGAGGTCCGGAAGCTCGCCGCGCTCGGGGTCCGCATCGAAGCTCACTACGGCAAGCCGCAGGACATCGAGTGGGCGATCGCGGCGGGGAAGATCTGGATCGTCCAGTCGCGTCCCATCACAGCACTCCCGGTCCAGCCTTCGCCTCAGGAGGCCCAGCCCGCTGGAGCCGTTCTCCTCACCGGCCTCGCGGCCGCGCCTGGGAGGGTGAGCGGACGTGTCCGCATCCTCGGCTCGCCCGACCAGGGTCACCTCCTCGAGAAGGGCGAGGTGCTCGTCGCTGCGATGACCAGCCCGGACTGGATGCCCACGCTACGGCGCGCATGCGCGCTCGTGACCGACGGCGGCGGCATGACGTGTCACGCGGCAATCGTGAGCCGGGAGCTTCGCATCCCATGTGTCGTCGGGACCCGCGACGCGACGCGGCTGCTCCGCGACGGCGAGGTCGTCACCGTCGACGGAGCGCGCGGTCAGGTGCTCGCGGGTGAGGCCCCTGGCCCTACGGCGATCGCGCATGGAGGCGCTCGTGAGGTCGCGACGCCTGGGCCCTCTACGCTCATGACCCCGGCCACCGCCGGGCCGATGCCCGCGCCCGGCGCGTGGGGCTGGGCCGTGGGCGCGCTCGAGCCGCTGGCGACCAAGCTCTACGTCAACCTCGCGGCGGCAGAGCGCGCCGAAGAGGTGGCCGCGAGCCCTGTCGACGGAGTCGGTCTGCTCCGCGCAGAGTCGATGCTGGTCGACGCCCTCGGTGGCGTCCACCCGCGCGCGCTGATCGATGCGGGCCGCAAGGAGGAGTTCGTCGCCAAGATGACCGCGAGCGTTCTCCGCATCGCGCGCGCGTTCGCGCCGCGGCCGGTCGTCTATCGGACGTACGACTTCCGCACCAACGAGTTCCGCGCGCTCGAGGGCGGCGCGTCACGAGAGCCACGCGAGGAGAACCCGATGATCGGGTATCGGGGCGCCTTCCGGTACGTGAAGGACCCTGCGATCTTCACGCTCGAGCTCGACATGCTCGCGCGCGTTCGGGACGAGTCGCCGAACGTTCACGTGATGATCCCGTTCGTCCGGACGCTCTGGGAGCTCGAGTCGTGCCTCGAGCTCATCGATGGCCACCGGCTGGGTCGCTCGCGCGGTCTGCTCCGCTGGGTGATGGCGGAGGTGCCCTCCGTCATCTATCGAATCCCCGACTACGCACGCCTCGGCATCGACGGCGTCTCGATCGGCTCGAACGATCTCACGCAGCTCATGCTCGGCGTGGATAGGGACTCTGGAATCTGCGCCGAGCTCTTCGACGAGCGCGACGCGGCGGTGCTCGACGCGATCCGCCGGATCATCGAAGCGGCACGCGCGAACGGTCTGACGAGCTCCCTCTGCGGTCAGGCTCCGTCCACATACCCGGACTTCGCCGAGCACCTCGTACGCTTCGGGATCGACTCCATCTCGGTGTCACCGGACGCGCTCGGCGCGGCGCGCGCGACCGTCGCCAGCGCAGAGCGTCGGCTGATGCTGGAGCACGCGCGCTCGCCGCGCTGAGCTGCAGACCCGCCCCGTCGTCCTTTGCCCAGTGCCGGATCCGGCACGTTCTCGACTCACGTGGCGTCGTGCTTGCTTCGTCAGGATCGACGGAGGAGCGCATGGAGACCGTGAAGCGACCGATCCACGACATCCGCCAGCAGATCGTCCTGCTGATGGAGGAGCTACAGATGCTCCGCGACGAGACTCGAGTTCACATGCACCTGGCGGGGATGGAGCTCCGGGACCGCTGGAACGAGTTCGAGCGACACCACACGCGCCTCGAGGAGGTGCTGGTGTACGCGAGCGACGAGGCGCTCGAGCCGATCCGCAACGCGCTGATGGACCATCGCGCTGCGCTCAACGCGCTTCGAGACGACCTGCGCGCCGACCCGGAGTGCTGAGCGCATGCGCGCGATGGTCCTCGGATTGCCACGCTCGCCGCTCTGCTCCGCGGACCTCCCTGATCGCGCCGCTCGACGTGCACGTGGAAGAACATCCCCTCGCGAACGCGAGCGAGGTGCTTAGGTCGCTGCGCGTCGACCGGGTCACCGGCGCAGCCGTGCTCCGGGTGCGCTAGCAGCCCTGCCCGAACGAGAGCACACCATGTTCGAGAACATCCTCCTCACGACCGACTTCTCGAAGGGTGCGCATCGCGCGCGAGACGAAGCCGTCGAATGGGCGGCCCACGCGCACGCCGCGCTCGAGCTGCTCCACGTCGCCCCGCCCGTCTCCCGCGCGTTCCCGGGCCTCGGCTCCTGGCTCACCGAAGATCTCGCAGCCTCTCTCACGCAGGACCGCGAGGGTCGGCTCGAGCTCGAGCTCGAGACCGTCCAGAAGCGTCTTCCGAGGGCGACCGTCGGCTCGATCGGGGGCGTTCCCCATCGGGAGATCGTGCGGCGAGCGGCGACGCTCGGTGCCGATCTGATCGTGATGGGGGCCGAGGGCCAGGGCGCCGCGGAGCATCCGCTCCTCGGGAGCGTCACCGAGCGCGTGCTCCACACCTCGCAGGGTGTTCCCGTTCTCGTCGTGCCGGACGGCGAGCGCATCGTCCGTGCCCTCCCGAAGATCATCGTCGTGCCGACGGACTTCTCCGACGCCGCGAAGAACGCGTTCGTGCGCGCGGCGGTGCTCGCCAAGGAGCTCGGCGCCTCGCTCGAGCTGGTCCATGCGCTCGAGGAGCCTTCTTTCGCTGCTCCCGATCGTCCTCCCGGCGAGGATCGCAAGGCCGAGATCCGAGCCGAGCTCGCGCGCACGTACGCCGCCCCGGGCCTCACGATGCATGTCCACGTCGAGACAGGGACGCCCGCGCACGTCATCGCTCGGGCGATCGACGCGACGAGCGCCGATCTGGTCGTGCTGGCCTCCTCGGGACGCGGTCGCCTCCGGTCCCTTCTCCTCGGTAGCGTCGCCGATCGCGTCGTGCGGACGTCCGAGGTGCCGGTGCTCGTGCTCC
Organism: Polyangiales bacterium; assembly: GCA_038252025.1. Classification (GTDB taxonomy): domain Bacteria; phylum Myxococcota_A; class Polyangia; order Polyangiales; family Sandaracinaceae; genus JBBSAT01. Next base: position 12,548 of record JBBSAT010000014.1, read on the forward strand.
CGAGGGAGGGCTGAGCCCTCAGCCCGGTCGAACGAACCGCAGCACGAAGCGGTCGCTCGTTCCGCGCCGCTCGGCCGCGGCGGTGGGTGAGTCGTTCCAGTCGCGCGAATCGGCGTCGTTCCTCAGCACGTCCGCTTCCTCCTCCAGGACGAAGCCGGCCGCGGTCACCTCTTCGATGACCAACGCTTCGTCGACGCGATGGAGCGTTTGCACGTCGCGCGCGCCGCTACCGACCTCCGCCGAGTGGTCGACGATGCCGTAGACTCCGCCGGGCCGCAGCGCGCGAAACACGGCGCGGTTCATCGCCGCGCGATCGACCTCCTGCCAGAACGTGTCGTGGTAGGCGAGGATGAAGATCACCGCGTCGAGATCGCGGGCTTCCGGCGGAAGCGGATCGGCGAGGTCACGCTCGATCGGCGTCACGTGCTCGAGGCCGGGCCGCGCGAGCCGCTCGGCCAGGGGCGCCCGGGCGAATCGATCGAGGACGAACGTACTGTTCTCGGAGAGCACGGATCCCGTGGGCCCGACGATCCGCGCGAGCAGCTCCGTCGTGTAGCCGCCACCGGCGAAGAGCTCCGCGACGTGCTGCCCTGGCGAGACACGGAAGAAGGTGAGCACCTCGGCAGGGCGTCGTCCGGCGTCGAGCGCGCGGTCTGCGTCCGGACGGGCCTCGTCCGCGACCGCAGCGAGTGCCGCCTCGCTCGGAGCGATCGACGCGACCCGCGTCGCGCCCGAGGGCTCCGCGCGAGCCTCCGTGGCGGCGGGGGGGCCCTCGGTGCGAGCTCCGCCGCAGCCGATGGAGAGAGCGAGCGTGAGCACAAACGTTCTGGTGTCCATGCCCGGGATGTGGGGCTCGGTCGGTCGATCGGCAAGGAAAGCCGAGGGAGGGCTCCGCACGAAAGGAGACTCGCCCAAATGAGGTCCTCTAGGATCGCGCGATGGACTGGGCGAGCTTCACATCGGCCGTGCGCCGCTTCCTCGACGCACGTCTCATCGACATCGGGGGGACGCACCTCACGGTGTCCACGCTCATCCTGGCGCTCGTGATCCTCGTGGCGACGTTCGCGCTCTCTGCCATGGCGCAGCGGCTCGTGAAGCGCTTCTTCGCGAGCCGCGGCGTGCGCGAGCAACGAACCAGCGCGTCCATCAGCCGGCTCCTGCACTATCTCTTCGTCATGCTCGGCGTGGCGATCGCGCTGCAGACTGCGGGCATCGAGCTAGGCGCGCTGTTCACGGCGGGCGCCGTCTTCGCGATCGGGTTCGGCTTCGCGATGCAGAACATCGCGCAGAACTTCGTCGCCGGCGTGATCTTGCTCGTCGAGCGCGCCATCAAGCCCGGTGACGTCATCGAGATCGAAGGCCAGGTGGTTCGCGTCACGGAGATGGGGATCCGCACGACGATCGTCCGCACGCGGCTCGACGAAGACATGATCGTTCCGAACGCGTCGATCGTGCAGACCACCGTCAAGAACTACACGCTGACGGATCAGCACTACCGGCTGAGCGCCAAAGTCGGCGTCGCCTATCAGTCCGATCTGCACCTGGTCGTCGAGACCCTCGCTGCAGTCGCCAAGAAGATCGAGTGGCGGGTCCCCGGCAAGGAGCCGCTCGCCCTGCTCACCGGGTTCGGCGCGAGCTCGGTCGAATTCGAAGTGTCCGTCTGGTGTGACGACCCCTGGAAGGCGAGGCTCGCGCTGTCCGAGCTCTATCTCGCGATCTGGTGGGCCTTTCGCGAGAAGGACATCACCATCGCGTTCCCGCAGCTCGACGTCCACCTCGACACGCCGGTCGTCGACGCGCTGCGCCGCGCGCCCGAGCCTCGGCCCCAGGCCTGAGCTTCCGCGGGTTCAGCCGCGCGGCTCGGGCGGCTTCACGCCGACGGTGGCGCTCGTGCCGTCCGCTCGCCGGTAGTGGACCTCGTAGAGGTCGTTGCGACGGTCCAGCCAGGTCTGCACGGTGCCGTGACGCCGAGCGCGCCTCAGCAGCTCCGTGTCGACGTCCTGCGTCACGACGGTCTCGATCGCGGGCAGTGCCTCGGCCGCGATCCCTTCTCGCGCGAAGGAGAGATCGACCGGCGTGAAGATCCCCGACGCTGCGTAGTGAGTGTCGGCGTTCTCGACCTGCGGCAGGTTTCCGACGCAGCCCGAGGTGACCACGAAGACCTGGTTCTCGATGGCTCGAGCCTGGGCGCAGAGGCGCACGCGAAAGTGCCCGCGCACGTCGCTCGTGTTGAACGGGACGAAGAGGATACGGGCGCCCTGGTCGGCAGCGATGCGGGCGAGCTCCGGGAACTCGACGTCGTAGCAGATGAGGATCGCGACCCGACCACGGTCGGTGTCGAACACCTTGAGCTCGTCGCCTTGCTGGACGCCCCACCAGCGTCGCTCGTTCGGCGTCGCGTGGATCTTCGTCTGGCGGTCGATCCGTCCGTCGCGGTGAAAGAGGAACGACACGTTCGTCAGACGGTCCTCCTCCACGACGAACTGCGAGCCGCCGATGATGTTCACGTCGTAGCGAACGGCGAGATCCTTGAAGAGGGCGATGTAGCGGTCGGTGAGGCCCGCCAGCGCGCGCGCGGCCTGTCCCGGTCGGCTCGGAGGAAGGATCGAGAGCAGCTGGAGCGTGAAGAGCTCGGGGAAGACGACGAAGTCGCTCTTGCCGTCGGAGGAGACGTCCACGAAGAATTCGACCTGACGCGCGAACTCCTCGAACGAAGCGATCTTCCGCATCTGGTACTGCACCGTCGAGATCCGGATCGGAGCGACCGCGCGCCTCGCGCGATGGGGCTCGCCGCGCTGGGAGACGTGGTCGAGGTTCACCCACTCGAGACAGGTCGCCCACCCGGCGCTGTCCTCGTCGCTCGGGAGGTAGTCGGGCACGAGCTCTCGCAGCGAGAACCCGTTCGCGAGCTGCGCGGTCAGCACCTCGTCGAAGTGGGTCCTCGCGATCACCTGCTCGACGTACTGTGAGGCCGTGAGCCGGTCCTTCTTCGCGGCGTAGCCGGGAATGCGCCCGCCGATGATCATCCGCGCGAGGTTGAGGCGGCGGCAAAGGACCTTCCGCGCGTCGTAGAGGCGACGTGCGAACTTCCGTCCGCGGAAGTCCGGATCGACCATCAGCTCGATCCCGTAGAGCGTGTCCCCTTCCGGATCGTGGTTCCGGATCGTTCCCCGATCGCTCAGAACGGACCAGTTGCTCCAGTCGGCGTAGTCCGAGTAGTCGAGGATGAGCGACGAGGACGAGGCGACGAGGCGGTCATCGACCCAGATGCCGATCTGTCCCTCCGGAAAGTGCAGGAGCTGGCTCTCGAACTGCTCCGCGCTCCAGGGCTTCATCTGTGGAAAACAGCGAAGCTGTAGCGTCACCAGGGCGTCGAGGTTCGGGCGCTCGAGCGGCCTGATCTCGAGAGACTTCTTCTTTTCGCTCATCGCAGTGTCCTCGGAAGTTCGGTCGAACGAGCGCTGCGCATTCCCATCGCGAGATGCGCTCCGCCGGTTCGTTCCGCGCGGCGGGTGCTGCGCGGTGATGCGAGGCGCGGTCCCGACCTTCCGGGGGGAAGGAGCGGGCGTCCAGGCGCTCACAGGAGCCGCCACCTTAGCCCGGATGGCGTTGCGTAGCTCGCCTGGTCTGGTCGGCGGCGCCCGGAGCCGGCGTGCGCTTCCTCGCGGTCTCTGCGCCCCCGGTGTTTCGCTGGGCGCGCGAATCCTGTCTACTCGTTCTCTCGCCACGCCACGGAGGTGCCCATGCGTCGTGTCCTCTCGATCTCGCTCGCGTGCTCTCTCCTCTCTCTGGGATGTAACCCGGCAGGGAGCCCGGCACGCAGACAAGACGGCGGCCCGGGCGGCGGCGACGGCGGAGGCGATCCGATCGACGCGGGCCGGTTCGACTTCCCGGACATCGGACCGATCCCGGACACCGGTCCGCCGCCTCCCGGCGATGCGGACGAGGACGGGCTCCCCGACGCGGACGAGCTCGCGCGCGGGACCGATCCCAACAACGCGGACACGGACATGGACGGCATCCCCGACGGCGTCGAGGTCGTGGCCGGCACGGACCCGCTCGACACGAGCAGCTTCATCCCGCCGACCGACTTCTACGTCGTGCTCCCGTACGAGGACCCTGAGGTGCACCGCGAGCTCGACTTCCGCGCTCGCCTCGGCCGCGCCGACATCTTCTTCCTCGTCGACACGACCGGCAGCATGGGCTTCGCGATCACGAACGTGCGCACGTCGCTCTCGGGGACCATCGTTCCCGCGATCCAGGACGCCATCGTCGACTCGGTCATGGGCGTCGGCGACTTCCGTGACTTCCCGATCGATCCGTACGGCAGCCCGGGGGACTGGGCGATCCAGATCCGTCAGCCGATGACGAGCGACATCCCGCGAGTGCAGGCGGCTCTGAACGCGCTCGCCGCGGGCGGCGGCAACGACGGTCCGGAGGCCAGCGTCGAGGGGCTCTTCGTCAGCGCGGCGGGAGCCTGCGCGACCGGCGCGGGCTTCGGCGGGGCCTGCTTCCGCGACTCGAGCCATCCCATCATCGTTCACGTGACCGACGCGGAGTTCCACAACGGCCCGTCGGGCGCGAACCCGTACTCCGGCGTGAGCGGCGCGCACTCGTGGACCGAGATGGTCACCGCCATGAACGCGCAGAACATCAAGGTCGTGGGCGTTGCCATCGATCCATCGCCCATCCCGCTCCCGATCCCGGTGCCCGCGCGCGCGCACCTCGAAGCGCTCGCGACGGCGACGAGCTCACGCAGCGCGGCCGGCGCGCTCACCGTCTACACGGCGACGAGCGGCACCGTCAGCACCTCGGTCGTCGACGGAATCGTCGACCTCATCGGCGCCGCGAGGCAGGACGTCTCGGCGCGCAGCCTCGACGACACGAGCGATGCGATCGACGCGACGCGCTTCATCACGGCGATCACCCCTCTTCGGGCGACGCGCGCCACCAGCTTCGACATGACGACCTTCTACGGTGTCGCCGGCGGGACGCAGGTCACGTTCGACGTGACGTTCGTGAACGACTTTCAGCCCGAGATGTCGCGCGTACAGCTCTTCCGCGCGTACATCGAGGTCTACGACGCTGCAACGAGCACCGCGCTCGACCGCCGCAACGTCTACATCGTCATCCCCGCCGAGGGCGGCGTCCTCGTCATCTGAGGCGGGTCACGGACGGGCGAAGCCGCCTAGTCGCCGGCGGCGGCAGCGCTCCGTTCGCGAGCCGATCAAAGCTGCGGGACACGTGCCTCGCGACGACGTGCCTCGCGCGTCCTCCGGGCGCAGAGTGAGTCGATGCGAGTCGGGATCATGACGGGTGGGGGAGACTGTCCGGGGCTCAACGCGGTCATTCGAGCGGTGGTCGACGTGGGGATCGAGCGCCACGGCTTCGAGATCTTCGGGATCGAGGACTCTTTCGCCGGCCTGATCGATCTCGCCTATCGCTCGCCCGACGGAAACCGCTGGCTCACCGCCCGCGACGTGCGTGGGGTGCTGCCTCGAGGCGGGACCCTCCTCGGCACGTCGAACCACGCGGATCCGTTCCGCTTCGTCGTGGTGAACGAGCGCGGCGAGCGGGTCGAGACCGACGTCTCCGAGCAGGTCATCCGGAACTTCGAGAAGGTCGGCCTCGACGCGCTGGTCTCGATCGGCGGCGACGGGAGCGCACGGATCGCGAAGAAGTTCTCCGACCGAGGGATCCCACTGGTCGTCGTGCCGAAGACGATCGACAACGACCTCGACATGACCGACCAGACCTTCGGCTTCGACACCGCCGTCGGCATCGCGACGGAGGCGCTCGATCGGGTGCGCGACACTGCCGCGAGCCACGATCGCCTGATGATCGTCGAGGTGATGGGCCGCGACGCGGGCTGGATCGCGCTCCACGCGGGCATCGCGAGCGCCGCGGACGCGATCCTCATCCCGGAGATCCCCTACCGCATCGAGCCTCTCATCGAGATGATCGAGTCACGGAAGCGCCGCGGGATGGTTCACTCGGTCGTCGTGATCTCCGAAGGGGCCAAGCCGGCGGGCGGCGCGTCGAGCTTTCATCGCGGCCAAGCTCGCCGAGATCCCGCGCCACGCCGGGCCCCCCCATCGGCTCGCGCTCGAGCTGGCGGAGCGAACGAGCACCGAGATCCGCGTCACGGTCCTCGGGCACACCCAGCGTGGCGGCAGCCCGACCAGCTTCGATCGCATCTTGGCGACGCGCTTCGGGCACCTCGCCGCCGATCTCGTGGCGGCGCACCAGTTCGACAAGATGGTCGCCCTCCGATGTGGACAGGTCGTGGCCATCCCGCTCGCCGAGGCCGTGGTGAGCCAGAAGCTCGTCCGCCCGGATGACCAGCTCGTTCAGACCGCGCGCGCGCTCGGAGTCGTGATGGGGTGAGCGCGATGGCGTGCGTCCTGCAATGGCGCTGGACATGAACGTCGCGAGCGCTTCGTCATGAGCCGTCCCATCCCAGAGGGTCTCACACCGAAGATCCTCGTCGCGGGCGTCGACTTCTCTCCGCTCTCTCGGGCTGCGCTGGATCTCTGCGTCGCGATCGCGCGGCGCAACGGCCCCGGCGCGATCGTGCACGCGGTCCATGCCGACGAGAGCGGGATCGCACCCCTCGCGGACATCGGGCTCGCGCCCGCCGACGACCCGGACCTTCGCGACGCGCTACGGCGCGATCTGGAGCGCGAGCTCGCCGCTCGACGCGAGAACGGCGTCGTGCTCACCGCTCACGTCGAGCCCGGGGCCGCGGCGGAGGTGCTCACGGGGGCGGCGCGGAAGTTCGACGCGGACCTCGTCGTGCTCGGGACGCACGGGCGAAAAGGGCTGACGCACGCTCTCCTCGGGAGCGTTGCAGAGCGCGTGGTGCAGGTCTGTCCCGTCACGGTCCTCACGGTGCCGCAGGCAGATCACGACGGAGACTCACGCGGCGCCACGAGCGCTGCGCAGCGCTGGCCCTTTCGCACCATCGTGTGCGGCACCGACTTCTCGGAGGGGTCGCGCGTCGCCCTCCGCTCGTCGCTGTCCGTCTTGCCCAGCGCCGAGCCGACCCTCCACCTGGTGCACGCGCTCGAGGCCGCGACGTTCCTCGGGCGGTTCGACGAGGAGGCCGCGAAAGAGGTCTCGGACGATCTCCAGCGTGCGCTCGACACGGAAGTGAAGCACTTCTCGCCAGACGGCGATCGGGTGGTCGCTCACCTTCGCGGCGGGATCGTCTACGACGAGATCCTCGCCGCGGCGGAGGAGCTCGCCGCCGATCTCATCGTCCTCGGGGCCACGGGGCACACGGGCGTCGAGCGAGCGCTCCTCGGGAGCGTCACCTCTCGCGTCGTTCGAGGGTCGAGGGTGCCCGTCCTCGTCGTGCGTCCTCCGCGCAGCAGCCGCTCGTCGAGCTAGACGCAGAAGCCTCCAGTCTAGAGCACCGATTCATTTGAATCGCTTGGAAATCCGGCGCCTTTCACGCCAGCTCCGGCTTACGTCCTCGCTGCTCACTGCGGCGTACCTCTGGTACGCCTCGCTCCGCGCTCCGGGCGCGCTCGGACCTGAACGCGAAATGCTTGGATTTCCCGACGCTCTCAAATGATTCGGCGGCCTAGCGACTCGTCTCGACGGTGCTGTCGACGTCGATCTCCTGCTCGATGCGGCCGTCTCGACCGATGACCTGAACACCCCCGATCGGGGCGCGCCGCGCCAGCACCTTTGCGCGCTCGATGGCCTGTGCCTTGGTGAGCGCGTACTCGGTCTCGCTGTCGCCAGCGAGCTCGATCTTGAACAGATCTCCTTCGGTCGATACGCGGTACAGGGTCTTGTTCGGCATCTCGGCTCCTGTTCGGCGTCGCCGCCGTGGGGTCACCCGTTGGCTGACCTGATCGACCTACGCACCTGCGCCGCTTGGCAAAGTCTCGTCGAGGTCGTCGCCTCTCGTCGCACTGGCGCGCGCGCCTAGGACCGATAGGACGACGAGCTCCAGAGCCCCGCAGCCGCGAGCCCTTGTGGGCGTCCATCAGTCCTCGGCCTCCCGGCCCGGAGCCACAGGGTCCGCGCGACTCTCGTGGATCGAGCCCAGTCCAGTCGGCTCCTCGGGCCGCCGTCCGCCGGCGACTCCGAGGCTCGCCAGACGCCCACCGCGCGAGTCCACGGTGCTCGGGTCGTCGTCGCGAGCCCCCGACCAGAAGCGCATGGCAGCGCGCGCGGTCGGATCGTCAGGCTCGAACGCGGGGAGCTCGGTGGAGAGGTCCTCATCGCTGCGCTCGGCGCTCTCGCGGTGAAAGGCCGCATCGTGATGGTGTGACGCGAGGCCTCGCCTCTCTTCCGCCTCCCGCGCCTCCAGAGCGCTGCCTTCGCGCGACGGGCCGGCCTCGTCGCCGGGCGGCCGTGCTGTCGCGCGTGTCTGCCCGCGTCTCGACGGTCTCGCTCCGCCCGCTCTCGATTCCTTCTGAGTCATGGCGTCCTCGACATGCGACCCGGCAAGCCCCGAGCCGAGCGCGCGCGGAACGGCGCTTGCTCCGCGAACGCAGCACGCCGGAGGAACGAGAATGGAAATCGAGCAGAGCCTGGTTCGCCCGACGGAAACATCGAGACGCCCTCGACTGGGCCGATATGCGGCGCTCGCGGGAGCTCTCTTTGCCGGCCAAGCGATATGGGCTGGTGTTCATCTGGCCACCGGCGGACGGTACCGCGGCCTCGAGCACCCTGCCGACATCGTCATCGACGTTTCGCTCGTGGTGATCTGGACGTTCGCCGCGTTCGCCATGTTCGCTCGCCGCGAGTTGCTGGTCTATTTCGCCCTCTTCGGCGCCGTGACTACTCTCGCTCAGGGGCTCCTTGCTTGCATATGGACCCCGTTCTCGGGCGTGCCGTTCCTCGTCGCAGGTGTGATCGTGAGCTACACCGTCCTTCGGGCCCTGCCGCTCTTCGGACGTGCTCCCGAGCCTGCACCGGTGTCGGTACCAGAGCGTCCGTTCTCGGCCCCACTGCTACCGCACAGGTGAGATCCCCGCGCCACGATTCCGGGTGAGCGTGGCTGCCGTCCGCGAGCGCCCCGAAGGCCCACGCAGCTCCGAGGCCTGCCACCTCGCCTCATGACAGAATGCCATTGGCACGATTCGTTCTTTCCATGACGTCATGCTCTTTCGAAATCGCATCGACGCCGGAAAGCAGCTCGCGGCCAAGCTCGAGCATCTCCGTCGCGAGCGTCCCGTCGTGCTCGCTCTCCCTCGAGGGGGGGTGCCGATCGGCTACGAGATCGCTCGGGCTCTCGGTGCGCCGCTCGACGTCCTCGTCGCGCGGAAGCTCGGCGCGCCGGGGCATCCCGAGCTCGGCATCGGCGCGGTGGCCGACGGCGGCGCATCGTTCCTCGACGCTCGGATCATCAACACGCTCGGTGTGACGCAGGAGGAGATCTCGAGGATCGCGGCGGCCGAGCTCGTGGAGCTCGCTCGCAGGGTGGCGGCTTATCGTGGAGACCGCCCGCCTCTCGACGTGACCGGGCGAACGGTGATCCTGGTGGACGACGGCCTCGCGACCGGCGTGACCGCACGCGCTGCGATTCGCTCCCTGCGCACGAGACACCCAGCGTGCGTGGTCTTCGCAGCGCCCGTGTGCGCTCCGCAGACGGTGCTCGCCCTCGAGTCGGACTTCGACGACGTCGTTTGCACGGCGGAGCCGGCCGATCTGTATGCCGTCGGAATCTGGTACGACGACTTCAGTCAGACGACCGATGATCAGGTGATCACGCTCCTCCGGCGCGCGTGGCGCGAGGAGGACGAGCGCCGACAGCACGAGGCGTCGGGAGTCCGCCCGGACCCGGCTCCGCCCTCGAAGAGCGGTCCGCCTCCACCCCACGCGTCCCGCGAGGGCACCATCTCGTTCGAGGTCGAGGGGGCAACGCTCGAAGGAACGCTCTCGGTGCCCGATCATGCGATCGGAGTGGTCTTGTTCGCGCACGGAAGCGGCTCGAGCCGCCACAGCCCTCGCAATCGGTACGTCGCGGCGGAGCTCCAGCGCGCAGGTCTCGCCACGCTCCTCGTCGACCTGCTGTCGGAGGAGGAAGAGGCGATCGATTCACGGACACGCCACCTGCGCTTCGACATCGGGATGCTCGCGAGGCGTTTGGTGCACGCGACCGACTGGCTCTCCAAGGCCCTCCCGGACCTCGCCGTCGGGTACTTTGGCGCGAGCACGGGCGCTGGCGCGGCGATCGTCGCAGCGAGCCAACGGCCCGACCGAGTTCGCGCGATCGTGTCAAGGGGTGGCCGACCCGACCTCGCCGGATCCGCGCTCTCGCTCGTACGGGCGCCGACGCTCTTGCTCGTCGGCGGTGCCGACGTCGAGGTGCTCGAGCTCAATCGACAAGCGATGGCGCGTATGAATGGCAACGTGAAGCTCGAGATCATCCCGAACGCCACGCACCTGTTCGAGGAGCCAGGCGCGCTCACGCGCGTCGCGCACTTCGCGAGCTCTTGGCTCTTTCAGTACCTCACCCCGGCCGAGAGAACGGCGAGAACGGAGAGCGCATGACCCGCGTGTTCGAGCGAGCCCGGTTCGAAGAGCCGGGGCTCGGCAAGACCCATCAGGTGGTCGATGTGCTCAAGGGGATGGCGTCGCCGCTCGTCAGCGACCGCGACCTCGACCCCCTGATGCATCGTATCGGCGACGCGCGCTACGTTCTTCTCGGCGAGGCTTCTCATGGAACGAGCGAGTTCTACACGTGGCGCGCACGGATCTCGGAGCGTCTCATTCGTGAGAAGGGATTCTCGTTCATCGCGGTCGAGGGCGACTGGCCCGATGCGTACCGACTGAACCGCTACGTCAAGGGACGTCCAGGGCGTCGGAGCGCGCGTGAGGTCCTCGATCGCTTCGCCCGGTGGCCGACCTGGATGTGGGCCAATCGTGAGGTGGTGAACCTGGTCGAGTGGATCCGGGAGCTCGGTGAAGACCGGCCGGAAGATCACAAGGTCGGATGGTATGGGCTCGACGTGTACAGCCTGTGGTCGTCCATGACCGCCGTGATCGGCTACCTGGACGAGTGCGACGTCGAGGCAGCGCGAGAGGCGCGGCACGCGTACGAGTGCTTCGCCCCGTACTTCGAGGATGAGCGCGCCTATGCGCGAGCCACCGTCCTCGTGCCCCACGGCTGCCAGGAAGAGGTGGTGCGGGTGCTCTCGACGCTGGTGGCGAAGGCGCCGCGCTACGCTCGGGACACCGGAAGAGAGGCTCAGTTCGACGCTGAGCAGAACGCGCTCGTCGCCAAGAACGCGGAGCTCTATTACCGTTCGATGGTCGGCGGCGGTGCGGCGAGCTGGAACGTGCGCGATGGCCACATGGCCGAGACCCTCGAGCGCCTCATGCAGTTCCACGGACCCGGCGCCAAGTGCATCGTGTGGGAGCACAACACGCACATCGGTGACGCGCGCTTCACGGACATGACGAACCGCGGCGAGTACAACGTCGGACAGCTCGTACGAGAGTCTCATCCGAAGGACGACGTCGTTCTCGTCGGCTTCTCGACCCATCACGGGACCGTGATCGCAGGCGAGGAGTGGGATGCGCCGATGGAGCGGATGGTCGTGCCGCCGGCGCGGCCAGGCAGCGTGGAGGACACGCTCCATCGTGTCTCGGGCGAGGACTGTCTCGTGATCTTCGGCGAGCCCGCGAGCCATCCGTTGCTCCTGGAGCCTCGCGGGCACCGCGCGATCGGGGTCGTCTATCGACCTCGGTACGAGCGCTTCGGGAACTACGTTCCGACCGTCCTCCCTTGTCGCTACGACGCGTTGCTCCACATCGACGAGTCGCACGCGCTCGCGCCCCTGCACGCAGAGCGTCCCGACTCGCGCGTGCCGGAGACCTACCCGACGGGGATGTGAGATGGCCACCCGTCGCACATTTTTCGCCCGCTCGTTGGGATCCTCCATCGAGCATCCGTTGCCCCGAAGCGCGCGCTGGCCATGGGCTCGCGCAGGCCTCTCCGCGATCATCGCCGCCGTGCTCCCGCTCACCTGGGTCGTGCAGATCGAGGGCTGCAGTCAGGCCGTCGGCCCCACGACCTCCGGGCCCATCGTCGGTCGAGCGAGCACGGGGCTCGACCTCCTGCGCGACCTCGAGCCGAGCGCCTTGCAGCTCGGGCTCGCGCTCGCCGTGGCCCTCATCGTCCTGGCGGAGCCCACGTGGTCCGCGATGGCGAGCCGGGCATCCTCGCGCGTCGCCGTGCACCTCGTCGGCCTGCTGGCGACGGCGGGCTTCTGGCTCGAGGGATTGACGCTGGTGTTCGGCGCGACGGGGACTCGGCTCGTCCAGCCGGCTGGGTATCTGGTCTTGACGTGTCTGTTCGCCTGCCTCGGCGACGCGATCGCACGGGTGGTCCTCGCGCTCTTCGAGTGGCGGGCGGAGCATGATCGAGGCCCATCGCCTCGGACGGCCACAGCGGGACCTCCGCAGGAGGCGGGAGCCCGCTCCTGAGCCGTGCGACACCGACTCAGGCGCGAGCGCCGCCAGCGTGCGCTCGCTCGCTCGCTCAGCTGACCTTGATGTCGATGGCCTTCGCGCCGGGGAGCGGCGTCTTTGCGATGTGCACGGCCAGGACCCCTTCCTGGTAGTCCGCGCGCACCTTGGTGGAGTCGACGTTCTCGGGGAGACCGAACGAGCGCATGAAGCGGCCGTACGAACGTTCCATCCGGTGGAATTTCTTCCCGCTCTGTTCACGCTCGAGCTTTCGCTCGCCCTCGAGCGAGAGAACGTTGTTCTCGATGTGGATCTTGATGTCCTCCTTCTTCATCTCGGGGAGCTCCACCTTGAGCAAGTACTCGCTCGGAGTCTCCGCGATGTCCACGGCGGGCATCCAGTCTGCGAGCGCCGCTTGCTCGGCGCCGTTTCCGTTGCGCGGTCTCGCGATCATCCGGCTCAGGCGATCACTCACGTCCTCGAGCTCACGAAAGGGATCCCAGCGTACGATGCTCATGGCTTCTCCTCGATCCGGGGCTGAGTTTGTCCCGATCCGCGCGCGCGCCTCCGCCGCAACACCGATCGACCACGGGCCCCGCGCGCGCTCGCGCTTCGAACAGGGCCCCGCCGCTCGAGCAGATCACGTGCCATCTCGGGCTCGCGGGGTGCCGCCGAGAAGCGCGCGGGAAACGCGGGAGGCGCGCCGGGCCCGGGACGATGTCGCCCTGGGCCGTGTCATCATGGACGTGGCGCGGCACCCCACCAGTGACGCTCCACCTCAGTGGTGCGCACGCGTCACTTCTGTCGCGACAGCGCGAGTCGGATGGCGCCGTCGATCGCGCCGAGCGCATGATTGGTGGAGGTGAGGCGCGCCTGCGCGTCGGCCGCCATGTTGTGCTCCTCGCGGTATCGCTCCACGCGAGCGAGATGCTCCTCTATGGCCGCGTCGGTCTCGCGGTCACCGCGGACCCAGACATCGAGGAGCTGTCGGCGCTTCTCCCCGTCGATGACCCGCCAGGTCTCCGCAGTGTGCTCGTCGGCCTCGAACGACATGGACATCGATCCTCCTCGTCGCCCCCGTAACGCAACGTCCGTGCCCGGGCGCGGACGGTCGGGGATGGCATCGTCCCTGCTCTCCGTCATCGAGTCTCGAGACCACCCAACGGAAGGAAGGCGGCTCATGAACGGAACGACGGGCGAGGAGCACACCCTCGAGCAGCACAGGACGGTCGAGGTGGAACGTCGCGTGGGCGCCCGGCCCGAGCGGGTGTTCGATGCGCTGCTGGATCCATCGATGGTGAGGACCTGGTTGGCCGCGCCTGATGCGGGCGGCGCGGTGAGCGTCGAGCTCGATGCGCGGGTCGGTGGCACCTTCTCGTTCGTCGTGCGCCGTGATGGCGAGACGATCGCGGACTCCGGGCAGTATCTCGAGATCGACCGTCCGCGCGCTCTCAGCTTCACGTGGAGAGTCCCCCGCGTGTCCCTCGAGACGGGCGTCGTCACGATCCAGCTGATGCCCGTGGGCAACGAGACGGCGGTCACGCTGAGGCACGAAGGCGTGTTCGCCGAGCACGAGGAGCGCACCGAGCGGGGATGGAGCGCTGCCATCGAGTCGATCGCGCTATTGCTCGCCAGACCCAGAGAGGCGCTTCATGCTGACGAAGACGATCGTCGCAACGTTCGATGACCGGGACGACGCGAGGCGCGCGCGCGAGCGGCTGCTCGACGCAGGTCTACACGACACGACGCTCATGACCAGCGAGGAGTCGCGCGTCCGCGAGTTCGGGCCCTCGGGGCGCTCTTCGACGGAGGGAGCGAGCCTCGGCGGCGCGTGGGGAAGCATGATCGGGGCGCTCGCGTTCGCGCTCGCCGCTTCCGGCGGCTCGGGGCACGCGGCGATCGGGCTGGCGGTCGTGGGCCCGCTCGCTGCGGCGGCGGCCGGCGCGATCATCGGTGGCGCGGCGGGCACCATCTTCGGCGCGTGGCTCACCTCGGGTGTGAGCCAAGGGGTCGCCGACCTGGCGTACGCGGGCGTCCTGGATGGGAAGGTCCTGCTCGCCGTCCGCACCCACCTCGGCCGCGCGGGCAGCGCCCGGGCGATCTTGCGGGAGCCAGAGCCGGTCCAGTGAACGAGAGCGGACGTTGGCCTTGGAGTGGCCGAGTGAGCTTCTTCTTCGCGGCGCACGGAGGCGGACCCGTGAGCGCCGACGCGATGATCGCGAAGAGGATGCGCCAGCGGTCGCGCGCGGCCGGTCGAGCCTACGCGGGGCACCCGAGCGGGGTTTCCGCGGCGAGCCGGATCTGACTCGCTGAGCGGTCGCGGGGTCGGACGCCGAGGGCGCGTTTCGACTCGCGGCAGTTCGCAACGATCGTGGCGTCCGGCCGCGAGCCGTGAAGCGGATCCTCGGTGATCTCGCATACGTTCTGGTGGCACGGGCGCTGCTCCAAGTCGCGGTCCGCTCGCGATGCGGGATCGCGGCGAGAGCAGTCTCCGGCTGGTTGGGCGCGCAGCGCCTGGGCCCGGCGACGAGGTCGTGGGTGACATGATCATTCTCGGTTGCAACGGCGGGCTCGAAGGCCGCCCGCCCTTCGTTCCGACCAGCCGCGACGCGGCGGCCGCGATCCTGGTGGACGGCGAGGTCGTGCTGGCCGTCGAGGAAGAGCGTCTCTCGCGCGAGAGGCACGTCGGGGGCTTTCCGAGGCTCGCGATCGAGGCGTGTCTGAGCACAGCGCGCGTGCGGGGGCTCGAGCAGGTCGATCGCGTCGCGTACGCCTGTCGCCGCATGAGCGCGTCGGACGTGGTGGCGGCGGGAGGCCACGCGCGCAGCGCTGCAAGCCTCGTGATCGATGCCGGGCTCGCGGTCGTGCGCGCGGCGTCCCGCCGCGGCGGCTACGAGGAAGCGGGGCACCGCCTGGCGCTCGAGCGCATGCTGCGGAGCCGCATCCCGCGCCAGCGGTTTGCATGTGTGCCCCACGCGCTGGCGCACACCGCGAACGCGTTCTTCACCTCACCTTTCGAGCGCTCTCTCTGCCTCGTGAGCACTTCGGAGACGCGCGTCGGCAAAGCGGTCGCGACGGTCGTTCGGAGCGCACGCTTCGAAGCCGTCGAGGAGCGCCTCGTGCCCGACAGCCTCGCGCTGCTCAACACGCTGATCGCGAGGTTCCTCGGCTTCCAGCCCGGCGAGGAGTCGAAGCTCGTCCCGCTCGCGGCGCTCGGTGACCGCTCGCGCTTCCACAGGTTCTTCCGGCGGGTCGTCCAGACCAGCGTCGACGGCGCCACGCAGGTCGAGCCCGCGCTGCTCTCGCTCCTCGCGGGCCGTGCGCTCTTCACACGAGGCGGGCTGGTCTGGCCACGCGGGGACGCGGGCGCCGGGCTCCTTCACGCGCTCGGCCCGGCGAGGCTCTCCGGGGAGCCCATCGAGCAGCGCCACCACGACATCGCGGCCGCGCTGGAGGAGGCGATCGAGGTCTCCCTCCTCTCGTCTCTCGAGGTCCTCCGCGAGCGCACCGGAGAGCGCTACCTCTGTCTTGCCGGGGAGCTCGCGCAGAACCCCGCCGTCAATGGTCGCATCGCGCGGAGCGGCCTCTTCGATCAGGTCCACGTCGCGCCGGCGTCGCACGACGCGGGCACCTCGCTGGGCGCGGCGTTCTACGTCGAGCACGTCCTCCGCGCTTCACCCCGCGCCCTGCGTCCTGCGCCCACGCCCTACCTCGGGCCCACGCGCGAGCCGGTCTCCATCGCGCGCGAAGGCGCCGTCCAGTCCAGCGGGGTCCGCGTGTCGCGCCCGACCGAGCTCGTGTCGATCGTCGCTCGTGGGCTCGCCCAGGGGAAGATCGTCGGGTGGTGCGAGGGCCGGAGTGAGTGGGGCACCGAGGCGCTCGGCCATCGGAGCATCCTCGCGGATCCGCGGAGCGCGACCACGAAGGAACGGCTGAGCCGCTCGGTGAAGATGCGTCACGCCGAACGTCCGTACGCGCCGGCCGTACTGGTGGAGCGCGCGCACGAGCTCTTCGATCTGACGGGAGTTCCCGACAGCCCTCGCATGCTCTTCTCGGTGCCGGTTCGGCCCGAGCACCGCGCGACGCTCGCCGCAGTCACTCACGCCGACGGCACGGCGCGGGTGATGACGGTGTCGTCCGAGGACACTCCGAGCTTGCACGGCGTGATCGAGGAGTTCGACCTGCTGACCGGCGTGCCCGTTCTCCTCAACACCAGCCTCAACGTCGATGGAGAGCCGATCCTCGAGATGCCGGAGGACACCATCCACTGCTTCCTCTCGACGGGCATCGACATGCTGGTCGTCGATGGCGTCCTGTTCGAGAAGGTCTCAGCGGGCAACGCCGCTGCGCTGCAAGGGCGCAGTCGGGTGCGCCGTCAGAGGTCGGGTGCCCGTCCGATAGGGCTTCGCCTCGTTCAGGACGCTCCCGGCGCGTCGCGGAGGGTCGCGATCACGGGGCCGTGATCGCTCGTACCGACGTCTCGGTATGCGGTGCAGGCCACGTCGTCTCCGACGAGCGCTCCGGCGGCGGCCACGTAGTCGAGGCGCCAGCCCCTGTTCCGCTCGCGCATCTTTCGCCACGGGGCCCACCACGTGAAGAGCGCATCGTCGTCTGGCGCGACGAGCCGACCGACGTCCACGAGACCGCGGCTGAAGAGCGACTCGATCAGCGCGCGCTCGTCGGGCAGCTGGCCGATGACGGTCTTCCTCAACGTCGGGTGCACATCCATGTCGGTGCGCGCGACGTTGAAGTCCCCGGCGAGCACGAGGTGCTTGCCCTCGGACCGGAGACGCGCGGCCCAGGCGTCCATCTCGCGAAGGAACGTCATCTTGACCTCGAAGTCCTTGCCACCGTTCGGGACGTAGACCGACGCGAACACGATCGATCCCACTTCGGCCGTCACGATGCGGCTCTCGAGATCGAACGGCGGGTGCGTGAACACGACGGGCGCCGAGAAGCGCTCGCGCCGCAACAGGAGCGCGACTCCCGAGTAGCCGCCGTGTCCATGCCAGTGCGCGTGATAGGTCGACGCGACGAACAGATCGCCCGGGATCTGTGCGGGCGAGGCCTTGATCTCCTGCAGGCACACCACGTCCGGTGACTCGCGCGCGAGCCACTCCGTCACCTGCTCGGACCGGGCGCGAATGCCGTTCACGTTCCACGTCGCGACTCTCATCGCCGCTTTGCTACCACGACCCCGTGGTACGGCACGCACGCTGCACCGAACGAGAGCGTCGGAGGTCCGCATGACTCATGTCGACGAGCTCTCGGCGCTCGGGCTGGAGCACCTCATCTACTACGGAGTGTGGCGCGAGGACGCGGCCTACGATCCCCTTCCCGAGGAGCCCCAGGAAGCGGAGCCGTCAGTCGACGGCGCTAGCCCCGACGCGATCGACGGTCACGGCCGAGATCGGCAGCGCGACGTCAGCCGGCGTCCGTGATGGGCTCGTCGCGCGCGAGCTCGATCCCACGTCCCACTGTCTCGGTCACGATGGCGAGGAAGCTCGCGAGGTCGATCGGCTTTCGCAAGACGTGGCTGGCGCCGAAGCGTTCTGCCGCGTCGAGGAACTGCGCATCGTCCTCCGCGCTCACGATGACGAACGGGGCGCGCGCCCCCGCCAGCGCGAGGCACTCGACGCCCGAGAGGTGAGGCATCCGCTGATCCGTGACGACGAGGCGGAAGAAGCCTGGCTCGGCGCCCTGAAGAAGCTCGAGCAGCTCACGGCCGTCGTGGGCCTCGGTCACCACGAAGCTGGCCTGGTGCAAGCACGTGACGAGCATCGCGCGGCAGTCGGGGTCGTCCTCCGCGACGATGACTCGAGGCTTCTTCACAATCTGGCTGACCGGCTTCATTGGTGCCGGCTCGGGAAGCAGGCTTCGGGCCTTCGTGGGTCGTCCAGTCTCGCGTGATCGATCGACCAAAGTCGCGGCATAAGGCCTCAGTAATTTGCTCTCGTGGGAAAAACCGCCCGTCGCGCGCGTGAACGTCTTTCGGCGCTGCATCCCGGATTTCACGCATGAAAAGGGGCAGGTGTCAGAACGATGCGATCAATGAGACCACCATCGAGAGCACGAAGCAGCTGAGCGCGAGGCTCGCAAAGAGCACGAGCGCCTTGAGGACGAGGACCGCCCGGAGGCTCGTGAACGAGGACGCGAGGATCGCGCCGTCATGCTTCTCGTCGCGGCCGAGGCGAGAGAGCCGGCTGCTCGCGCGCAGATGAACCAGCGCGATGCCGATCGCGAGGACGGTCAGCGCGAGCTCGGGCGGCGACGCCAGCCCCTTCACCCAGCGAACGAGCGAGAGCGAGGCGAACGCGAGCAGCGCGAGCGAGTGGACTCCGAGCGCGACGACCAGGCTTCGCCGAGCGCCGCGCGCCGCGGCCGTGAAGCGGATCGTGGAACGCTCGGGGGGACGCTCCGGGTCGAGCTCCAGCTCGCCTCCGCCTTCGCCTTCGCTCTCGAGCTCGCCTTTGCCTTCGCTCTCGACGGTGCCCTCGACGTCGAGGTCGGCTCTCACGTGCTGCGTGCTCCGCTCACGCTCGAGGAGGAACGGGCTCGCGTCGTCCTTCTCGCGTTCCAGCGGGAAAGGGTTCGTCTGGTCCTCCCGCTCGGCTCCGCTGCTCACGGCAGCGCTCCGAGGCCGAGCACCAGCGCGATCGCGACGGCGACGAGGGCGATCTCGGTCACGAAGTAGCCCGCGAGGTGACCCAGCCCGGCCTCGACGAAGCGACCGGTCGCGTGCTTCTCGAGGTCTTCGGCAGCGTCGATCAGCAACACACCGCCCCGCAGCAGCAGGAGACCGAACGCGAGGACGATCCCGCCGGAGAGCGCGAGCGTCTCCGTCGACACCTCCCCGAGCCGGACGAGAGGCGGCGTCGTGCTCGACTCGACCTCCGTGCTCGGCGTCTGGCCGAGCGCCCAGGCGAGGGCGCCGACGACGACGAGCAGCGAGATGAGACCGCCCGCCAGGACCTGGAAGCGGCCCAGCCGCCCCATCCAACGCGCGGCACCGTCGACGGCCCGCTCTTGCTCGGGCGTGAGCACGAGATCCGAAGGGGTTCGATCCTTCGTATTGCCGCCCGGCGCAGTCACGGCCGTATCCTACAGGCCGCGCCCCGCCTCTGCCCCTTCCTCGCGCGGACCCTCCAACGAGGCGGGCAGTTGCACGGCGTCCGGTCCGTGCGACATCGCCGCCGATGCGCGTCCTCGCCGTCGACACCGCGACCGAGACCGGGAGCGTCGCCATCCTCGCGGACGGGATCGTCCTCGCCGAGATCGGCGCGCGCGTGTCCGCCCTCCACGGTGAGACGCTGATGCCGCACGTCGAGCGCGTGCTCGCCAGCGCAGGCCTCACGCCGGCCGACCTCGATCTCCTGGCCGTGGGCCTCGGCCCCGGCTCGTTCACGGGCGTCCGGATCGGCGTCGCGACGGTCAAAGGGCTGGCGATCGCTCTCGGCCGGCCGATCGTCGGCGTGCGGAGCAGTCGGGTCATCGCGCGCGCGGCATTCGGCGCCCTCCGCGTCGTCGCGACCGACGCCAAGAAGAACGAGGTGTTCGCGAGCGCGTTCGAGGCGGGCGCCGACGGTCGGCTGACGAGTCGGATCGAGGACGTGCACGGCGCGCCGGCCGAGGTGGGAGCTCGGTTTCGTGCCGCGCTGGGCGAGGCGCCGATCGTCGTGGTGGGCAGCGCCCTTCGGACCCAGCCCGGCTTCCTGCTGGCGCTCGGACCGCTCGCCAGAGGCGCGCCTCCGGCGTGGGAGCAGCCGCGCGCCGCGATCCTCGCCGTCGAGGCTGCCGAAGCGCACGCGATCCGCGGGCCCGACGACCTCGCGAGCCTCGAGCCGGCCTACGTACGCGGCGCCGATGCAACGCTCCCCGGTAGAGCCTGAGTCGCTCCGGGTTGGCGATCCTCGGTCCACCGTGTTTCAATGACCGAAGCCCATGGCGTTGTATCGAGCCGGCCTCTTCGCTCTGATCGTCTGCCTCGGCGCTTGCGCCAGCGGCGAGACCGTCACCCAGCGCGGGATGGACGGTGGTCGAGCCGACGCGCCCGCTCCCGACGGCGCGCTCCCCGACGCCGTGCTCAGCTGCGATCCGCCGTGCGAGACCGGGCAGTCGTGCGTCGATGGCTCGTGCCAGACCGGCGTCGATCTCGATGGTGACGGCGTGCTCGCCGACGTCGACTGCGATGATCTCGATCTCGCGGTGGGGCGCACGTCGGAGCGCTCTTGCACGTCGAGCTGCGGCACGGGCGTGTCGCGCTGCACCGACGGCGTCTGGGCCGACTGCACGGCGCCGACCACCTGCGACTGCGCGCCGGGATCGCCGCCGCGGATGATCCCGTGCATGCACTGCGGCCTCCAGCGGCAGGTCTGCGATGCCGGGCTCTGGCACGACGACGGGACCTGCACCGACGGCGGTCCTTGTTCGCTCGGTGAGGGCCAGTCAGGCGGCGCCTGCGGCAATTGCGGAACGCTGTCGCGCGCGTGCATGGCGGACTGCACGTGGGGCCCGTGGGACTGCACTGGCGAGGGCTCGTGCGTCGCCGGCACGATGGAGACGAGCATGCAGGCGTGCGGGACGTGCGGCACAGGCACGCAGTCGCGAACGCGAACCTGCAGCGCGACCTCGTGCGAGTGGGACGCGTGGGGCGCGTGGGGAACGTGCATGGGCGGCGGCAGCGGCGCTTGTACGCCGGGCCAGATGGAGACCGGGATGCAGGCGTGCGGCAACTGCGGCACCGGCACGCAGACCCGCACGCGAAGCTGCGACGTCGCTGCCGGATGCGCCTGGGGCGCATGGAGCGCGTACGGCGCGTGCAGCGGTGGCGGCGCGTGCGCACCGGGCGCGACGCGCGCGTGTGCGAGCGGAGATCGCTGCGGCGTCGAGCGCTGCAGCGGCAGCTGCACCTGGGGCGGCTGCGTCCCGATGGTCTCGGGCGGCTGTCTCTGCGACAACGCCTCGGCGGGCAGCGGCTGTCGCGCCTTCCAGTGCTGCACCACGGGCGGCTCGGGCGGCTGGCAGTTCTGTAGCCCGACGACGTGCACGTACAACTCGTGCGCCGTTCACTCCTGCTGACGCTTCGCCCTACTTCGCGATCGTCCTCGACCCGTGCCTGTCGCGGACGCGACGCATCCCGAGGGCGCGGAAGAGACCGAGCGGATAGTGCCGTGCGGCTCGCTGCGAGAGGATGAGCCGATCGGGGGCCTCGCTGTCCCGTCGGACGCCTGGCAAGAGCGCGAGCACGCGGTCCACGCCCGCGCGACGCAGCGCGACCGAGGCCTCGAGCCTGCCGCGGCTGACCTCGCAGCCCCAGAAGAAGCCGTCCTCGCCCTGGCCCTGATAGAGCGGCAGCATCACGAAGCCGTCCGACGGCGCAAGCACCTCGCCTTCCCGATCGCGCGCGAGCAGCTGGCCGGCGCGCACGCGCGCGAGGTTCGAGAAGCCGGGCTCCATCACGAAGCCATCCCCGGGCGCGATCGCGTGACGTCGAAGCACCTCGAGCACACGCGGCATGTGGCCGCGCGCGCGATGGAGGTGCTCACGTGCGGCCGCAAAGCGCGGCAGCGCGCTTCGATCCGCGAGCCCGGCGGCGGCGAGCCCGACCCACACCACGGCCTCGAGGTGATCGATCGAGCTGGGATCGTCGTGCTGTCCGCCTTCGACCGCGAGCGACACGCAGCCGCGCCGCGACATGTACGTGGAGAGGACGCCGTCCACCTCCTCTTCGAGACCGAGGATGATCGGAAGCGGGAAGCGCCTCGCGAAGCGGCTCTGGGCGATCGAGTCTCCGTAGAGCGCGAACGGGAAGCCCGCGGCGCTGGTGGTGTGGAGATCGATGAAGTAGACCGGGCCGCGCGCGCGCTCGAGCGCCTGGTCGATCTCCCCGATGAGCGCGCGCTGCTCGCGGTCCTCGGCGTCGTCGAGCGATGGCTCGCGCGCCAGCAGATCGCGGACCTTCTCCTCTGTCCATTGCCGGTTCAGGTCCTTGCTTCCGAAGCGTCGGCGCAGCCGGAGCGAGGCCAGGTTGCCGACGAGCGCGACGAGCTCGCCGGAGAGCTCGGTCCGGTCGAGCGCGAGCCGATCGAACACACGCCGCACCGCGAACGCTCCGCCGTGCTCGTTTCCGTGGACGCCAGCGATGACGATCAGCGTGGGCCCGGGCGCGTCACCTCGCGCGCGACCGAGCTCACGCTCGAAGCTCATCGTGCTGCGTTCGGGCTCCGTCATCGTCGCCATCTCGCGCGTTCCGATCTCGCCCCCGCGAACCTGCACGAACGGTGTACAGCGCCGCGGCCTCCGAGAGCGTGACGGCGATCACATCGCGCGCTCGAGGCGTGACCAACAATGGTCGCGCCTTGTCCTTTCCCAGCGTGAAGCGCCGGGAATTTCTCTCAGTCGAAGGGATCTGACCAAAGTATTTGGTCAGACCTTCAGCGCGTTCCGCTCAGACCGCTGAACGTCCGGGTGGAGCAGCCCGCGCCCCCGCCCCCGGTGAACGTCGCGGTGAACGTCCCGGTTCACGTGCAGTTGACGCCGGGGGTGACGACCCACGTCCCGGTCGGGCTCCAGATGCACATCGACGTGTCGAAGCCGCACGCCGGCGTGCAACGCAGGCTGCCGCCCCCGTGTAGCCGCGGCCCGCGCACGCACGCACCGTGCACGAGGAGGCCGAGAAGAGAAGGAGACTTGCGGAGACGACCAGGGCCGCGCGCGTCATCCGGCGATGATACGCGCAAAGCCAACGGCTCAGAAGTCACCCGCCGAAGCGAAGCTCGCGGGCGAGCTCAACCCCCGAGCTTCTGCTCCAGCAGCTCTGCGGCGATGCCCATGAAGTCTTCCTCCGTGATCATCGCGACGAGCTGGCCGTCTTGGACCACCGGCAAGCAGCCGATGCGATATCGGCGCATCAGCGCGATGGCGTCGAGCGTCGGTGTCTCGGGGCCCACCGTCGTCACGTCGCGTCGCATGATGTCGGAGACGGGAGTGCTGTGCGGCTCGGCGCCGTCCTTGCCCTCCTTGCGAACGTCGGTGAGGTAGCGGAGCACCGCGCGATAGCTGACGAGCCCCACGAGCTTGCCGGTCCCGTCCTCCACGGGGACGTGCCGGATCCGCTCCCAGCCCATCAGGTCCGCGCAGAGCTCGACTGCGTCGTCGGGCTGCACGGAGAAGATGTCGGTCGTCATGTACTGGGCGACCTTGTGGTAGCTCGCCTTGGCGCTCGAGACCTCGTCGAGCCGCGCGCGCTCCCACTCGGCGACCGGGCGTCCCGTCTTCTGACGCGCGACGGTCGCGGCGACGAGCGCGTTGAGCCGCTCGCCGGTCGAGCCCTTGTTGTTCATCCCCGCCAGCGAGCCGAGCATCCAGCGCGAGCCGGTGCGCTGTGTGCGAGCCCGGTGCTCGACGATCGACAGGTATTTCTTGATGTCCCCATCGTCGATGTTGACCCGCCTCAGGCCCGACTCGGCGAGCGGGAGCAGCCTCTCGAGGACGAGCTTCTGCGCGTCGATCTCCTCGCCGTCGAGCCACGTGAAGCGCGCCAGGATTCCCTCGCGCGCAGCGGCGTAGAGGTTGGCCTGCGCGTTGTCGAACTCCATGCGCTGCGTGACGTCTTCCATCGTCGCGCCGAGCTCGCTCATCAGGCCGAGCCAGAGCGCGGCGTTCGCCATCTCGTCACCGATGGACGGGCCCGACGGCATCACGCGCATCTCGATGCGCAGGTGCGGCTTGCCCTCGTGGATGCCGTAGCAGGCTCGGTTCCAGCGATAGACGGTTCCGTTGTGGAGACGAAGCGCCTTGAGCTGTGGGATGCGCCCGCTCTCGAGCACCTTCATCGGATCTTCGTCGAGATCGGTCCCCACGAGCGAGCGGAAGCGCGCGACGTCTTCCTTGTAGATCTCCATCACGCTCTTCTGAACCCAGCGCTTGCCGAAGCTCACGCGCGCGATCGAGTCGCGCAGGTGGTTGCCGGGCTTGCGCGTGTCGACGGCCTGCTCGAAGAGCGCGATGCGCGTCTCGGCCCAGAGCCGCTTACCGAAGAGCACCGCCGAGTTGGCCGCGACGCTGAGCGCAGGCCCGAGGATCGCCTGCGAGATGTTGTACATCCGCGCGAACGACGACGGGTCGACCTGCAAGTGAACCTGGAAGCTGCAGTTGCACGCTTCGACCATGACCGAGTCGTGGCGGACGTTGAGCTCGTCGATCCCCTTGATGGAGAAGTCGTAGGGCTCACCGCGGAGGGCGGTCGTCGCGCGATTGAGCGCCATGTAGCGCGGCGACGGAACCATGCTGTCGAGGCCGAGGTCGTTCTTCGTGATGGTCGGGAGGATGCCGACGAGCACGGGGTGCATCTCCTCCGCTTCGGCCGCGACGCTCGCCTTCTCGTAGAGCTCGAGCAGCTGTGTCTCGAGCAGCGAGATGCCCTTTCCGTGGAAGGGCTGTGGGTCCGCGTTCATCTCGAGCTGGAAGATGCCCAGCTCCGTCGTGAAGTGCGGATCCTCGAGCCGCTGCATCATCCTGAGGGCGCCGTGCGCCGGCTGGAAGCCCCGGTCGACGAGGAACATCTCCTGCTCGGCCCCGATTCGGCCCACGCCCGTCTCGAGCATCCCCTCGGCGAGCATCCGCTCGAGCGCGCGCAGGTCGGCCAGAATGGCGCGGGTGAACCGGCGCCGGTCCTCCCCGACGAGCTCGCCCTCGACCTTCTTGTGGTCGCGCGTGTCTTCCATGATCGATCCCCGCCTTCAGCCGCGCTGGAGCCACTCGTTGAGGTATTGCGGGAGCATCTTCCGCCAGGTCATCCAGTCGTGGTCCACGTTCGGGCCCCAGGGATCGACCCGGTTCGGGATTCCCTTCTGGCCGAGGACGTTCGCCATCGCCCACGTCTCCCCCATGTTCTCCGCCTTGCCAGATCCGCTGGCGAACAGGATGAAGTTCTTCCGCAGGGCATCGAGGTGTGGCCCGCTCAGCGTCGGCACGAACTGCAACGGCGAGCTGACGAAGTAGTCCTCGCTGAACCGATCGGTCTCGATGAAGCGCATCAGGTTGTAGGTGCCGCTCATCCCGAGCGCGCGGCTGAACAGATCGGGAAAGCGGCACGTGACCGCGACCGCGTGGAAGGCGCCGATCGACGAGCCGGTGGTCCAGATCTTCGCCTCGGGGTTCCCGCAGTCCTTCCGTATCGCAGGGACGACCTCGTGCTTGACGTACTGGTGGAACTGGTTGGTGAGCCACATCCGGTGGCCGGGCGTGCCGTCCTTCCGGAACCACGCGCCGCCCGCGACGGAGTCGCACGAGTACACCTTGATGCGGCCCGCAGAGATGAGGGGATCGAGGACGCGGATCATGAGGAAGCGCTCGATCTCCTCCGCGTCGCCGCCAGCGGTCGGGAAGATCAGAACGGGCTGTCCGAAGTGTCCCCAACGGCAGAGCGTCGACTCGCTCTGCATGCGCTCGCTGCGCCACCGCGACTTCACGAAGGTCATCGGTCTCTCTTTCGCCGGGACATTCTCACATAGCCGGCCTCGGCAACGACAGAGTTTCTCCGGGCCCCGAAGGAGGCGAGAGCGCTCGAACCGACGTCTCGAGGAGCGGCGGGGGCTGAATTCCAGTGGGGAGCCTCGAACGCAATCACGAATCGGTCTTGTCGTTCGGCGGACCCGCCCCTACAAAGGCCGCCGTGCGACTCCGGCTGGGCCTTCCGGGGGCGATGGCGCTCGCGCTTTTTGCGTTCGGCGCCACACGTCCATCGTTCTCTCTTGCGCAGGACGCGGCGCCGCCGCCGTCGGCTGGCCCGACGTCGTCCCCGCCGCGCCTGACGGTCTTCGTCGACGTCCCGCATCCGCCGGGGCACGAGGAGGAGGAGGCTGCCGTGCTGCTCGCCATCGTCGTGGCGACGGACGGGACGGTCGAGTCCGTCGAGGTGGTCGAGACGGGCGGCGCGGAGTTCGACGAGGCCGCGGTCGCCGCCGCGCGCCAGTTCGTGTTCGAGCCGGCGACGCGCGACGGGACGCCCGCGCGGGCGCGGATCCGCTACCGATACGTCTTCGAGGTCATCGTGGAGGTCGCGCCAGCGGACGAAGGCGACGGCCAGGACGGTGAGAGCGACCCCGACGACGGCGAAGGCGAAGGCGAGGGCGATGATCCGGACCTCGCGGTCGCCGTCGTGCCGCCTACCGAGCTCGACGACGACGAGGTCGCCACCTTCTCCGCCGAGGGTGTCGTCGAGCCGCCCCCGCGCGATGCCGGCAGCCGCACGATCACCAGCGAAGTGCTCCGCCGCATCCCGGGCACGCGCGGCGATGCGCTGCGTGCGGTGGAGCTCCTGCCGGGCGTCGGCCGGCCGGCGTTCGGCCAGGGCGTCCTCATCGTCCGCGGCGCTGCGCCGGGCGACAGCCAGGTCTTCCTCGACGGAAACCCCGTCCCGCTTCTCTATCACTTCGGCGGTCTGACGAGCTTCTTCAACTCGCAGCTGCTCGACCGGATCACCTTCGTGCCCGGAAATTTCTCGGTGCGTTACGGGCGGAAGATCGGCGGCATCCTCGAGGTGGAGCCGCGCGACCCGCGCACCGACGGCTATCACGGCTTCATCGAAGTGAGCGTCATCGACGCGTCGCTGAGCCTCGAGGGCCCCATCGGCGACAACTTCGCGTTCGCGATCGCCTTCCGCAGGAGCCTCATCGATCTCGTCCTCGGCGCGGTCGCGAGCTCGGCGGACATCAACTTCCTCACCGCGCCCGTCTACTACGACTACCAGGCCATCGCGACGTGGCGGCCGGACGCGGAGAACCGCTTTCGCTTCCTCGTGTACGGCGCCACGGACCAGCTCCGGCTCCTCACCTCGTCCGACGCGAGCGACGACGTGGGCTCGACGAGCGGCAGCTTCGGGTTCGAGCAGCAATTCCATCGCTTCCAGCTCTCGTGGCGCCACCTCTACGGCGAGCACGTCCAGCAGGACCTCAGCGTCGGCTTCGGGCTCAACATCACGCAGTTCGGCTTCGGCAACCTCGTGCGCTTCGACGGACAGTTCTGGCCCGTCCAGATCCGCAACGAGTTCCGCGTCGACGTCGCCGAGAACATTCATCTCATCGCAGGGCTCGATCTCCAGATCACGCCGCTGACGATCGCCTACGCAGGCCCGGCGCCAGGCCAGGCCGAAGGATCTCCCGGCGGCGGCTTCAACGGACCGCAAGGCGGACGGCGCTGGGACGGCACGCTCGTGCAGCCGGCGCTCTACGTGGAGAGCGACGTCACGATCGACGACACGGTCGACCTCGCGATCGGCGTGCGGGGCGACTACTTCGGCTCGATCGAGCGCGCGAGCGCCGACCCGCGCATCACCGGTCGAGTCCGCTTCTCGCCACAGTGGGCGCTTCGCGCCGGCGTCGGGATCTTCTCGCAGCCGCCCGAGTTCACCGAGAGCGCGCCCGACCTCGGCAACCCGGAGCTCGGCGTGATCCACGCGGTGCACACCGGGCTCGGCGTCGACTTCCGCGTGCCGGAATTCCGCCTCGTGTTCCAGGTGGATGGCTTCTACAAGCACATCCAGGATCGCGTCGTCGCGACCGTCGGCGGCCAGAGCCCGCGCTTCATCAACGAGGGCCTCGGCCGGATCTACGGCCTCGAGGTCGCTGCGCGCATCGAGCCCGGCGGACCGCTGCCGCTCTTCGGCTTCCTCTCATACACGCTGATGCGCAGCGAGCGGCAAGACCATCCAGGCGACGAGTGGCGCCTCTTCGACTTCGACCAGACGCACATCTTCACGCTGGCGCTCGTCTGGGAGATCGGCCTCGGCTTCGAGCTCGGCGCGACCTTCCGGCTCGTGTCCGGCAACCCGTACACGCCCGTGGTCGGCGCGGTGAACGACCTCAGCGCCGGCGTCTATCGCCCGATCTACGGGCAGACGAACAGCGCACGGAACCCGCTCTTCAATCGGCTCGACGTGCGCCTCCAGAAGCGCTTCGACATCGGCGACGCGCGCCTCTTCCTCTACATCGACGTGCAGAACGTCTACAACGCGACGAACCGCGAGGGCGTCGCCTACAACTACGACTACACGTCGTCGGTGGACATCGCTGGCATCCCGATCATCCCTGCGCTCGGCATTCGAGGTGAGCTGTGAAGCCGTCCCGTGCTGTCGCCGGGATCGCCGCGCTCTTCTCGGTCGCGTGCCAGATGCTGCCGCCGCCTTCGCTCGTCACGCGCACGCGGATCGTCGGCGCCGAGGTGAGCATCGCGACCGATCCGGGGCGCGCATGGCCGCTCCCGGGCGAGGAGATGACGCTCTCCTACTTCGTGCTGCAGCTGAACCCGGACGAGGCGATCAGCGCCGGCTTCACCGCCTGCCCGGCGGGGCCTTCGGTCGGAGGCTTCCGCTTCTGCGCGGGCGCGCCTTTCGCCGTCGTTCCACCCGGGCCGGCCGAGCTCGGACCGCTCTCGTTCGATCTGACCGTGCCGCCTGCCAGCGTGCTCGGCGAGACCGATGAGCTGCTCGCGCTGCTCGCCACCTGCGCGGGCGGCGGCATGCCGCGCATCGACATGACGACGATGACGGCGAGCTGCGACGGCGACATGCCGGGTCGAGCGGAGATCTCGACGTTCGTGATCCAGCTCGCCGATCCCGAGGCCACCGAGCCCGCGAACCGCCAGCCCGTCCTCACCGACGAGACGGTCTCGGTCGAGCTCGCGATGCATGACCCGCTCGCATGGGACCCGCCGACCGGCGTGGCCCCGGAGACGAACTGCGCGGCGATGACCGGCACGCCATCGTTCCCGCGCCTCGAGACGCCACCGACGGGCACGCGTGCGCTGACGTTCGCGTTCACCTCGTCCGCCGCCGATCGAGAGACCTACGTGCGCATCGATCCGATCGACGGACCGGTCGAGGATCGCGAGACGCTCGTCTTCTCCCACTTCGCCACGATCGGAAGCTTCGAGCGCAACGTCAGCACGCTCGACGGCGCGAGCACCGACGACCGCGTCGCACGCGTGGACTGGACGCCACCGGCTGCGACGGACATCCCCACGGGTGGAGCGACCTTGCACGTGTGGTGGGTCGCCCGCGACGGCCGCGGCGGGTTCGCTCTGATGGCTCGCGATGCGTGCGTCGTGGTCGGCGCCGAGTAGCGGCGCGCCTGACGCAAGCGAGCCTGACGCAAGCGAGCCCGACGCAAGCGAGGCTGACGCAAGCGAGGCTGACGCAAACGAGGCTGACGCAAGCGAGGCTGACGCAAGCGAGGCTGACGCAAGCGAGGCAGGGGTCGGCCCCTGCCTACGCGCAGCGCTCGAGCCGAGTCCGACACCGATGCGACCAAGGAGTCACGGACAGAGTTGGGGCCATCAGTCCGTGTGAGAGCTTCGGTGTCGGGCTCCGTTCGAGCGCGTCCGACCCATTGCAGGCGGAGTGCCACCGGCATCCTTCCGAGAAAACCCGAAGATCGCGCGCTCATCGTCGAGATCCTCGCGGGGCGAAGCGGAGCAATGTGGCGATTCGGGGCGTGGGCTCTCCGGTCTCGCGGGTGGTCACCCGCGCGCTCCGCCGTATGATCGGCCTCCCATGAGCGACGCGAAGAATCCTCTCCTCGATCTCGGCGCGACCGGCCCGCGCCTCCCCTTCGACCAGATCCGTCCGGAGCACGTGAGGCCGGCGATCGACACGCTCCTCGCCGAGAGCCGCGCGTCGATCCGAGCGATCGCGGCAGGGAAGGGCGAGACCTACGACGCCGTGCTGGGCGCCCTCGAGCGCGCGACCGAACAGCTCTCCCGCGCGTCGGGTGTGGTCAGCCACCTCGAGAGCGTCGCCACCACGCCTGCGCTGCGTGAGGCGGAGACCGAGGTGAAGCCCCTGCTCAGCGCCTTCTACTCGTCGATCGCGCTCGACCCCGAGCTCTGGCAGACGCTGAAGCGCTACTCGGGCACTGCCGACGCCAAGGCGCTCACGGGCGCGCGGAAGCGCCACCTCGAGAAGACGCTCGACGAGTTTCGGCGCAGCGGCGCCGACCTCGATCCGACCGGCAAGGAGCGGCTCACGGCCGTCGACGTCGAGCTCTCGCAGCTGACGATGAAGTTCGGACAGAACGTGCTCGACTCCACGAACGCGTTCGACCTGGTCATCGACGACGAGAAGCGCCTCGCGGGGTTGCCCGAGAGCGCGATCCAGGCGGCGCGCGCGTCGGCGGCGTCGAAGGGCCTCGCGTCCGGGTACCGCTTCACGCTGCACGCGCCGAGCGTGATCCCCGTGCTCACGTACCTCGACGACGCGTCGATCCGAGAGACGATCTGGCGCGCGTTCAACCAGCGGGCGACCGTGGCGCCGTTCGACAACGCGCCGCTCCTGCGCCGCATCCTCGAGCTGCGCCGCGAGCGCGCGACCCTCCTCGGGAAGAAGGACTTCGCCGATCTCGTCCTCGAAGACCGGATGGCGAAGACGGGCGAGGCGGCTGCGCGCTTCGTGCACGAGCTCGAGGAGCCGACGCGGGAGAGCTTCGAGCGAGAGAAGAAGGAGCTCGCCGCGTTTCGACGGGAGCTCGAGGGCGAGCGAGCGAAGGAGATCGCGCCCTGGGACGTCGGCTACTACGCAGAGAAGCTCCGCACGCAGCGCTTCGACTTCGACGAGGAGGCGCTGCGGCCCTACTTCGCGGCCGAAGGCGTGCTGGACGGGCTCTTCGCGCTCGCGAGCCGGCTCTACGGAGTCACGTTCGCGCCGGCGGAAGCGCCGAGCTGGGACGAGAGCGTGCGGGTCTTCACGATCCGTGATGGCGACGAGCTCCTCGGTCTGTTCCACGTCGACCTCTACCCGCGCGAGAACAAGCGAGGCGGCGCGTGGATGAACAGCCTCGTGATGGGGGGGCCGACCGCAGCCGGGTTCGAGCCGCACGTCGGGCTCTTCTGCTCGAACGCGACGCCGCCGATCGACGGAGAGAAGGCGCTCCTCACGCACGACGAGGTGGAGACGCTCTTCCACGAGTTCGGGCACCTGCTCCACCAGCTCCTCTCGAACGTCGACGTGCGGAGCCTCGCGGGGACCAACGTCGCGTGGGACTTCGTGGAGCTGCCGTCGCAGATCATGGAGAACTGGACCTGGGAGCGCGCTGCCCTCGATCTGTTCGCGCGGCACGTCGAGTCCGGTGAGCGCATCCCCGACGAGCTCTTCGCCCGGAAGCACAAGGCGCGGACGTTCCGCGCGGCCACGATGCAGATGCGGCAGCTGGGGTTCGCGGCGCTCGATCTCGCGCTCCACCGCGACTACGACCCTGGCCACGACGGGGACCTGCTCGCCTATGCGCGCGGCCTGATGATGCCCTACGCCGTCACGCCTCTGCCGGACGACTACGCGATGGTGTCGAGCTTCACGCACCTGTTCTCGAGCTCGGTCGGCTACGCCGCCGGGTACTACTCTTATAAGTGGGCCGAGGTGCTCGACGCGGATGCGTTCTCCCGGTTCCGCGAGGGGGGCGTGCTCAGCCCGGAGGTCGGCCGTGCGTTCCGCGATCTGCTTCTCTCTCGGGGCGACTCGGACGATCCGATGAAGCTCTTCGTGGACTTCGTGGGCCGCCCCCCCAAGGTCGACGCGCTGCTCGCGCGGAACGGGCTCGCGGCGAAGCCTCCCTCCTGAGCTTCCCCGGCCTCTTGAGGCTCCCGCGGGCAGGGTTGCACCCCATGGAAATCTTCGACCGTACCGCCATCGTTCCGCCTTTTTTCGCGGAAGGGCTTGCGCAGGGCCCCTGATCTTTGCCAAAACGGCCCCCGTCGAGCCGCCCGTTGGGGCCTCGGAGTCTCGGGGAATGCGCCTCGAGACGTGGGTGGACGAGACCCTGCGTCGTGCGCGACCGGGATAACGGAGGATCGAGTGACCAAAGGTATCGTTCTGTTTGCGGGCCTTGCGCTTGCGATTACGGGCTGCTGCATGGGCGGTGGTGGTGCGGCCTCGGCGCCCCTCACGCTGTCCGGCCCCGGCTTCACGCCGAATCCGACGACGACGACCGGCATGGCCGGCGGCGTTCAGCAGGCGAGCCTCCTCGACCCGAGCTGCGTCGGTAACGTCCCGCTCACGGCGCAGCACACCGTGACCGTCGGCGCGGCGATCCCGATGCTCCGCATCCTCGTGAACGCCGGCACCTCGGCCGACACGACGCTCGTCGTGCGCACGCCGAGCGGCGCGTACGTCTGCAACGACGACTCGGGCGATCCCGGTAACGGCCTCAACCCGGCGGTCGAGATCCCGAACGCGGCGCCTGGCGACTACGCGGTGTACGTCGGCGGCTACGGCTCGGACGACACGTTCTCTTCCTACTCGATCGGCTTCACCGAGACGCCCGGCACGTTCGCGTCGCAGGTCGTCCCGCACTGAGATTGTCGGGAGGGGCGAAGCCGCCCCTCCCCCTACTTTCGCTTCCGCGAAAGTGGGGGCCCCCTCCCGCTACGGCCGCGCAACGCGGCCGCTGCGCGCGGGGCCCCAGCCCCTCTTGCGGGCTGGCATGAGGCCACCTTTCCGGCTGATGAGCCGCGATGGGGTGGCCTCTTGGCTTTCTGCCCTGGCTTTCTGCCCTGGGGCTCCATTTCGCTCGCGCTGTTTTCTAGGAGGGCGTCGCTTCGCTCGCCCTCTCCATACCCTCGCCTTGGGAAGCCGGCCGAGCTGAGGGCTAGCGCTCCTGCCTCCAGCGATGCAGCCGGCTCGGCCACTTTCGGTCTTCGAGGTGGTTCTTGTGCAGCGTCCTGAGGAGGCCGAGCGCGCTGTCGACGATCCACTTCGGCGGGCTCTCCTGCCACTCGACGTGGACGCCCGCCGCGTCGAGCCGGGCCGTCGCGATGAACGCGGCCTCGGGCGTGCGCGCCTCGACGCGGTACAGCGCGGTCTCTCCGCCGCTCTCCAGACTGAGCTCGAGGCGGGCGCCGTGGGTCGGGGTCAGGGTCACGTTGCGCGTTAGCGGGGGAGGCGCGGGTCCGCAAGGTCTGTCGGGAAGATGCGGGCACCCGCCGAGCGTCGTAAGGTCATCCCGGTCATGGCTTCGCGCGGAAAGAGCGGCGCGTCCGGTCTTTCGACGCGGTCGTCTTTGATCGACGTGCGACGACGAACGGGCGGGCGCGGCACGAAGAAACGCAGCGGCGGCTGGCTGCGGTGGATGCTGCGCGTGCTGGCGCTCGTCGTCGTGCTGCTGATCACCGCCGCGGCGGGCGTCGCCGGGCTCCTCGCCTACTACGGGCGCGATCTGCCGGACGTGAGCTCGCTCCGCACGCTTCGAGAGCCCCAGATCACTCGCGTGGTCGATCGCGACGGCGACGTGCTCGGTGAGGTCTTCACCGAGCGCCGTACCGTGGTCCCGCTCGATCGGATCCCGCGCGTGCTCGTGCTCTCCGTTCTCGCCGCCGAGGACGCCGACTTCTATCGCCACGAAGGGCTCGACTATCCCGGGCTCTTTCGCGCCGTCGTGATGGGCGTCGTGAACGGGGGTCACTTCCGCGGGACGAGCACCATCACCCAGCAGGTCGTGAAGAACTTGCTCCTGACCAACGAGCGCTCCCTCGAGCGCAAGGTGCGCGAGCTGATCCTCGCGCGCGAGCTCGAGTCGTCGTTCACGAAGGACGAGATCATCGGGCTCTACCTGAACCACATCAACTTCGGCCACGGCCGCTACGGCGTGCAGGAGGCCGCGCAGTACTACTTCGGGTGCGACGTCTCCGAGCTGACGCTCGCGCAGGCTTCCCTGATGGCGGGCATCCCGCAGTCGCCGAGCCATCTCTCTCCGCGCACCCACCCCGAGGCCGCACGCCGCCGTCAGCGCTTCGTGCTCGACCAGCTCGAGCAGAAGCGCGAGGAGTACTGGCCCGATCTCAGCCTCGAAGAGATCCAAGCAGCGCGCGAGGCGCACGTCGCGCTGGCCCCCGTACCCGAAGCGCGCGAGGCCGCGCCCGAGATCGTGGAGATCGCACGCCGCGCGCTGGTCGATCTCGTCGGGGAAGAAGCAGCGCACACCGGTGGCTACACGGTCCACACCTCGATCGACGACGAGCTGCAGCTCCAAGCTCGCACCGCCCTTCGGACCGGGCTCCGCGCCTACGACGGCCGGCAGGACATCGAGCCGCCCTTCCGGAGGCCCAGGCCGCCGCGCGGTGCGCGTGCGATCCCACCGCTGCCGCACGTCGACGAGCTTCGCGTCGGGGGCACGTACGACGCGTCGGTCATCGAGCGAGACGACGAGCTCCGCACGATCACCCTCGATATCGGCGGGCACCACGCGATCGCCTCGATGAGCGACCTCGGTCGCTACACGACCGATCTGCCGCCGACCGCGTTCATCGAGGAAGGAGCGCGCGTCCGCGCCTCGGTGCAGTCGATCCCCGAGGAGGGCGAGGAGGACGGACACATCCGGGCGCACATCGAGCTCGGGCCCGAAGGCGCGATCGTCGTGATGGATCCGCGGAGCCGGGACGTGCTCGCGCTGATCGGAGGCTACGAGTCGATCTCGGGCTTCAACCGCGGCGTCCAGGCCCTGCGCCAGCCCGGCTCGACGTTCAAGCCCATCGTCTACGCGTTCGGCGTCCACTCGCGTCGCTACACGCCCGCGTCGATCGTGATCGACGCGCCCGGCGTCTACGACCAATGGCAGCCGCACAATTTCGAGACCTGGGAGTACCAGGGACAGATGCGGCTGCGTGACGCGCTCGCTGGCTCCATCAACCAAGTGGCCGTCCGCGTGATGGAGGACCTGACGCCCGAGGCGGTGATCCCCTTCGCGCACGACCTGGGCATCACGAGCGACCTCGATCCTTCCCTCGCGCTGGCGCTCGGCGCGAGCGAGGTGCGGCCCATCGAGCTCACCAACGTCTATGCGACGCTCGCTTCCGGCGGCAGGTGGGTGCCGTATCGAATCGTCACGCGCGTCGAGGACGCGAGCGGTCGAGACATCGCGCTCCCGCCCGCCGAGGCTTCGCGCGATCCGCTGACGCCCGCCGAGGCCTACGTGGTCACGAGCATGCTCACGAGCGTGGTGACCGTCGGCACTGCGCGCGCGGCGCTCTCGCTCCACCGGCCCATCGCCGGCAAGACCGGGACGAGCAACGACGCGCGCGACGCCTGGTTCGCCGGCTACACGCCCGACCTCGCCTGTGTCGTCTGGGTCGGCTTCGACGATCATCGCGCGCTCGGCCGGCGCGAGACCGGCGCGCGCACGGCGCTGCCCATCTGGATCGAGCTGATGGGGCACGCGACGCAGGGCCATCCCGTCGTCGACTTCGCCGAGCCGTCGGGAGTCGTGCACGTTCGGATCGACCCGCGGACCGGCCTCCTCGCGTACGAGGGTCAGAGCGATGCCATCGACGAAGTGTTCGTCGAGGGAACGCAGCCGACCGAGGTCGCACGAGAAGCGGGCGTCCTCGATCCGAGCTCGTTCCTGATGCAGCAGTTCGACGCGGAGCCGGACCCGGGCGTGTTGCC
Organism: Polyangiales bacterium; assembly: GCA_038252025.1. GTDB lineage: Bacteria > Myxococcota_A > Polyangia > Polyangiales > Sandaracinaceae > JBBSAT01. Next base: position 48,411 of record JBBSAT010000014.1, read on the forward strand.
GTGACCTACGAGAGTGGTCGCGTCGCAGCGGGCGGCGGAGCGAGCCGTTGATCCTGCGGGCGATCCTCCTCGTCGCGTTGGCGGCCGCCGGAGCGACAGCCATCGTGCTCGGTGCCGCTTCCGCTCGAGGCGTCGACGACCAGCGCGCCCACGAGCGATCGGAAGCGCTGGCGGACGAGCGAGCGGCGCGCCTCGCGCAGGCTCTCGACGAGCGAGAGGGACGCGCGATCGCGATGGCTTCGTTTCTCTGCCAGCGGCTCGCGGAAGGCGAGCCCGTGGACGCGCAGCGTGGTCTCGGCGGCGCGCTCGGGATGGACGTGGTCAGGGTCGCTCGCCCGTCCCAGCCCGGAGGAGCGAGCGTGGCGCAGCTGGTCTTCACCGAGGAAGGACCTGCGCTCGTCGCGCGCTGCGCCGTGGAGACGCCGGACGGCGCGCGGGAGGTGCTCGCCGGTTGGGACACGGCGCGGCTCTCGCTCGATCGTCAGGCGCCCACTGCGTTCGCTCCGGTCGGAGGCGCGCCAGGCGACCTCCCTCCCGGGGCTTCTCTGCGCCGCGTCCGCCGCATCGAAGGCTGGCAGACCGAGCCGCGCGAGCTCGTCACGTGGGCGTTGCGCGTGGCGCCGGTGCGCGATCGCTCCCTCGAGTGGATCGCGCTCTCGGCGATCGCGCTCCTGACGATCGCGGGTCTGTTCGCGATGCGCCGACGCAGCGACGGGCAGCTCGAGGCCGCCGTCGCGCGCATCGGTCGGGGCGACCTCGACGTGACGCTCGACGGGCACGGAGCGACGGTCTCGGCGTTCAACCGGATGACGCGCGAGCTCCGCGACGCGCGCACTCGCCTCGCGCGCGCCGAGCGCATCGCCGCCTGGCGCGACATCGCGCGGCGCATCGCGCACGAGATCAAGAACCCGCTCACGCCGATCAAGATGGCGATGGAGACCGCTCGGAAGACCCACGCCCGCAAGCACCCCGACTTCGACGAGATCTTCGACGAGTCCACCCGGACGGTGCTCGAAGAGGTCAACCGGCTCGAGCACATCGTGACCGAGTTCAGTCGCTTCGCGCGCTTGCCGCGCCCGAACCCCGAGTCGCTGAACGTGCGCGAGGTCGTCGAGAAGGTCGTCGCGATGCACGACCTCGATCCGGCGCACGCGACGCTCCCGGAAGCGGCCAAGGGCGTTCGCGTCGAGCTGGCGCTCGGGCAGTCGAAGTTCCCGGAGGTCCGCGCCGACAAGGAGCAGCTCACGCAGGTGCTCGTGAACCTCGTGCAGAACGCGTGCGACGCCGCCCGCGAGAAGCACGGCGAGACCGGAGGTCGTGTCGTGGTCGCGCTCGATGCGATCGAGAACGCCGGAGTTCGCGTGACGATCTCCGACAACGGCCCGGGCATTCCGAAGGAGGAGCGCGGTCGCGTGCTCGAGCCGTACTACACGACGAAGGCGCACGGGACGGGCCTCGGCATGGCCATCGTGGACCGGATCGTCAGCGACCACGGCGGCAGCCTCGGCATCGAGGACGCCGCGCTCGGCGGCGCGGCGATCGTCGTCACGCTCCGTCGCGAGGGCCCACCGGAAGAGGCCGAGGCGACCGTCGGCTGAGGCGACCGTCGGCGGAGGCCCTGGCTACTCGGCTGTGCCGGGCTTCGAGCGCGCTGCCTTGATCTCCTTCAGCGGCACGCCGGCGATCTCCGCCTCGAGCTCCTCCGCCCTCTCTGCGATTCGGCGATCGCCGTGCGTCTTCGGAATCGCAGCGCCCGTCAGCGACGGCGGTACGAGCGTCCCGCTGGACGAGCGCTCGAAGGCGGTCGTCCATCCCCACTCTCGCCGCTTCTTTTCGACCCACTCGGTCGAGCTCAAGAGGACCGCGAGCCAGCGGGAGTCCTCGGTTACTGCGAGCGCGCTGCGGATGAGCATCGTCACCGGCACCGCGAAGATCGCGCCGAGAGGGCCCCAGACCCAGCCCCAGAAGAGCATCGAGAGAACGACGACCACGGTGGATAGACCGAGGGCGACGCCCATCAGCCGGGGCTCGAAGACGTTTCCCACGATGAAGTTCACGATGAGGCAGCTGATGAGCGCGGCGAGCGCGGCTCCCGGACCGAGCGTCAAGAGCGCGACCAGCACCGGCGGTGCGAGCGCGATCGCGGCGCCGATCGAGGGGATGTAGTTCAGCAGAAAGATCAGCACGCCCCAGAGCAGCGCGAAGTCCACGCCGACGATCGCCAGGCAGATGCCCGAGAGCGTGCCCGTGATGACCGAGAGGTACGTCTTCACGACCAGATAGCGCTGGAGCTGCGCGGCCACGTCGGCGAATTGCTCGAGGTTCGCGTGAGGGCCTCCGAGCAGCACGCGCAGCTTCTCCATCAGCGGATTGATCTCGAAGAGCATGAAGACGACGAGCAGGATCACGAGCAGCGCGTTGCTGACGAGGGTCGTGAGCTCGCGGAAGAGGTCCGCGACGAACGACATCATCCACGCGGCGTCGCCGAGGCGCTCGATCTCGCGTTGCTGGATGGGAATCCCGTGGTGATTGAGCGTGGCGACGGTGTCTCCCAGCAGCGTCCGGAAGGCGGCTTCGTACCGCGGGATCGCCTCGTTGAACCCCGAGAGAGAGACCGCGACGAGCGCGATCACGGCCGCGAGCACGGCGACGTCGAGGAGCACGGTCAGCGCGATCTGGAGCCAACGAGGCGCGCGCAGCTTCGCGAGGCCGCCCATCACGGGCATCGAGATGACGGTGATGAACAGCGCGCTGAGGAGCGGCAGGAAGAAGGTGCCGGATTCCCTCAGCCCGGCGACGACGACGACGGTCGCGGCGACCCCGACGATGGTCCGGACGCTTCTCTCGACCTGCATGCGGCCAACGTACCCGAAAACGTGACCGGGTCAGGCGGTCGTCGCCGTGGC